>JARRLC010000277.1:0-2975 GCA_037387425.1 Alphaproteobacteria bacterium | reverse complement strand
CCACTAGGTGCGATACGCGTGAGGCACGCTTTGCCATGTGCAGGTTGTCTGCAGGCTTATTGTCGATAGATTGTAAAAGATCAGCACGAAACTAAAACCGTAGCGGGACGGTCAAATGCAAAAGTCTGGGTGCAGCCTCCCAGGCATTGATGCGCATCCCAACGATCCGAGCACTTGGGGGAAAGTGTCACGCAATGCGCCTTGTCCTTGTGGGTCTGGGAAAAAGTACAAGCATTGCCATGGCGCGTTCGTGCACGATCGAGTTTGAAATTAATATAGTGAAAGCGTGACGCCTACCCGCTCGTTGCTTCAAAAGGTTGTCAATACTGTAAAAGCGATTTGTCATCAGCGGAAGATTTCATTTCGCCACCAAGCTGGGATTCTGGCGCAACGCGTCCACCGCGCCAACCGTCAGTTATTCCCCTCGACTTCCTCGCGCAATATTTCCAACGCCAGCCATTTTTCCTCCAATGCCGCCAGTTCAGCTTGTGCGGCAGTGAGGGCGGTTGTGGCGGCGTTGAACGCATCGCGGTCGCGGGCGTAGAACGTGGCGTCTCCCAGTTTTGTCTGCAACGCGTTTATGTCTGTTTCCAACTCGGTAATCCGCGCCGGGAGCGTCTTCAGCGCGTACTGATCGTTGAAGCTGAGGCGCTTCTTTGCGTCGGAATATCCGCCCGCGTATTCGATCCACCGGCCATCGCCTTCCGGCACGATGACCGCGCTCACCACACGGTCGAGGAAGTCGCGGTCGTGGCTGATGAGAATGACCGTACCCGCGTAGTCGCCGAGCATTTCTTCCAGCACATCAAGCGTTTCCAGGTCGAGGTCGTTGGTCGGCTCGTCCAGCACCAGCACGTTCGAGGGCTTGGCCAGCGACCGCGCCAGCATCAGCCGCCCGCGCTCGCCACCGGAAAGCGCGCTGATGGGGGTGCGCACCTGTTCCGGCTCGAACAGGAAATCGCGCATATAGCCGACGACATGCTTGGCCTGCCCGCCGATGCTCACGATGTCACCGCGCCCGCCAGTCAGGGCTTCGCCAAGCGTCCATTTCGGGTCGAGGCTTTCGCGGCCCTGTTCGAGCGTCGCCATTGCCAGATTTGCGCCGATCCGGATTTCTCCGCTATCGGGCGGCAGAGCTTCGGTCAGCATGTTGATGAGCGTGGTCTTGCCACTGCCGTTCGGTCCGACGATGCCAATGCGGTCGCCGCGCATTACCCGCAGCGAGAAGTCGCGCGCAATGGTTCGTTCGCCGAACGCCTTGTTGATGCTTTTCGCCTCGATCACAAGCGCGCCCGACTTGTCGGCCTGGGCAGCGGCGATGACTGCCTTGCCGGAGGTCGCGCGATAGTCGCGCCGCGCCTGCCTGAGCGCCGCCAGATTCGCCATGCGTTTGACGTTGCGCTTGCGCCGCGCGGTAACGCCATACCGCACCCAATGTTCTTCCGCCACGATCTTGCGGTCGAGCTTCTGCTGGTTACGCTCTTCCTCCGCGAGTTGTTCGTCTCGCCACGCCTCGAACGCGCCGAAACCCACCTCAATGCGCCGTGTGCGGCCGCGATCCAGCCACACGGTGGAGCGCGATAGGTTTTGCAGGAAACGCCGGTCATGGCTGATGAGCACCAGCGCGCCACGCTGCTCGCCGAGCCGAGCCTCCAGCCATTCGATGGCGGGAAGGTCGAGGTGGTTGGTCGGCTCATCGAGCAGCAGCACGCCCGGTGAAGGCGCCAGCACATGCGCCAGCGCCGCACGCCGTACCTCGCCGCCAGAAAGATGCGCCGGGTTTTCCTCGCCGGTGAGGCCAAGCTGCTCCAGCAGATAGCGCGCGCGGTACGGATCGTCCTGAGGCGTGAGCGCACCACGGCGCCCGGCTGCACGAAGCGCGTGCCGTGATCCGGCTCCACGAGCCCCGCCGCGATCTTGAGCAGCGTCGATTTGCCCGAGCCGTTCCGCCCGACCAGACACACGCGCTCACCCGGCGCCACGGAAAGCTCCACGCCTTCCAGCAGCGGCGTGCCGCCAAAAGTGAGCGCAATATCGGTGAGTTGAATGAGCGGCGGCGCCATGCGAGTGGGTTCCGTAAAAGTTAAGTGATTGCATGATCTATAGCGCGGGGTGGCGCGATTGTCGCCAATTTCGGCATCATAAGCAGATACGATCACCGAAACACGACGACGGCAGAGGGGCAAACGCAAATGGTGAGGATATGGCTTGCTGCGGCTCAAGCTGCTCATTTGCGCCTACTCCAGCGCGGACGCTGGAGGCCTGGGAACGCAGGCTGGGCGCGGACAGTCCCGATAAACTCACGAGTGCCAATAACTTCGCGGCGTCCTACCGCAATCGCGGCAGCGACGACGCCGAAACGCTGTATAAGCACTTGAACGGGACTCGGCACAACACGGCAGCGAGTGTGTCGTTTAGGCCATTCACCGCTCTGCGTCAGCGCGGACTTCCTGCCAACTCACGCGAGAGGCCGTAAGCCGCGTGAAAAGTGTGGCTTAAGGGAATAGCTTTAACGTTTGTCCTGTGAAGAGCACAGAGCATAGAGCTAGCTCGGTTTGTTTGAGCAGTCCCCGGTGGTTCGATAAGTGGAATTCGGCCCAGGTCATGCTGCCGCCGGGATTGGCTGCGGCGCGTTGAAGTAAGCCTGATCGGGTGTCTGCCGGTCAAGGCTCGAATGCGGTCTTCGACTGTTGTAAAAGCTCAAATAACGGCCGAGTGAGGCGCGTGCCTCAGAAACACTGGCATAGGCGCGTAGGTAAACCTCCTCGTATTTGACGCTGCGCCAGAGACGCTCGACAAAAACATTATCCCGCCACGCTCCTTTGCCGTCCATGCTGATGGCGATACCAACAGCCTTCAGAACGTCGGTAAACGCAACGGATGTGAACTGCGATCCCTGGTCCGTGTTGAAGATTTCGGGTTTACCATGGTGAGCCAACGCTTCCTCAAGCACCTCAATGCCAAAGGCCGTGTCC
>JARRLC010000276.1:0-2569 GCA_037387425.1 Alphaproteobacteria bacterium | reverse complement strand
ATTACGTTTATCGCGCTGTTCCTGATCATGTGGCGTCTCGCTTTGCCGCAGGTGGCCTCTATTCTCGATATGCGACGCGCTCATATTGACGCCGATTTGGCCGAAGCAGCGCATCTTCGCGATGAGACCGCCAAGGCGCTTGCCGACTATGAACAGGCGCTGGCCGATGCCAAATCGCGCGCCCATGCCACAGCGCAGCAGGTTCGCGACGAAGCATCCAAGACTTTACAACATCAGCGCACGGAATCCGATCAGACGATTGCCGCAAAAATGGTAGACGCGGAAAAACGCATAGGGCAGGTGCGTGACGCAGCCGTGACTCATATTAGCGATATCTCCACGGATGTAGCACAAGCTGTAGTTACTCACGTTATAGGCAAGACTACAGATGGTAGTGAATTGCGCTCTGCGGTTAACGAAGCACTTGGAAAGTGACGAAGGTGTGATATGGTGGCCTCTCCTGAACTTTGGGTTCTGATATCCTTCGTTCTATTCGTAGCGTTGCTGGTATATTTAAATGTACCGTCAAAGGTGGTAGAAGCTCTGGATAATCGCGCTGAACAGATCCGCAGCGAACTTGACGAGGCTCGACGCCTGCGTGAAGAAGCGCGATCTAATTTGGCAGACTACCAGCGCAAACGCCAAGACGCCGAAAAAGAAGCGCAGGATATCATTGCGACGGCACAAAGGGACGCGCAAGCATACGCCGAAGAACAACGCAAAGCTATGACAGAGCTTTTGCAACGGCGCATGCATCTCGCAGAAGAAAAAATCGCCCGTGCCGAGGAACAGGCCGTTCATGACATTCGTTCTAAAGCAGCCGACGTTGCTATTTCAGCAGCGGAGATCGTAATCGCACGTCAACTCAAAGATGAACCAGCAGAAAACTTGGTGGCAAAAAGCGTCAAAGACATAGGATTTGAAGATAAGGCTCAGGAGGGGCAGCGAAGTTCCAAGGACAGGAGTATTACACTGTCCTTCCCCTCCAGGACATAACCGCACATTTTTTGCATTCTTTTTCCATGGAAACCGTACAATATCCATTATTGCTTGCATAAATAAGCATATTCCCGTCATGATTTAGTCGTGTCTGAAGGGTAATGATCGAGAATGGGTTCGCCAAGGTAGTGTTCTCGTGTGGTGATGAGCCATCACGCAATTGCCATCGCGGCAAATCTAAAATTCGCAGCATATCTCCTGTCTCGCTTTCAGCAATTTCAGTTGTGAGGAGCAGAATGTGGGCTATGCGCGATTGGGTTCGCGTTATGCTTTTGCATGGCGTTCGTAAATAGATGCTGTCGCGGCTGGCCACATATACAAAAAACCACCCGCGCGACTGGAATAACAACCTTCTTGCCGAGATGATAACAAGACGTTCCCTTTTGCTGTCAGGCAGCGCCGCTGCGCTCGCCCTGAGCATGTTCCCTACGTTAGCCAACGCTCAGCTTTCTTACGGCGCCCCCACTCCGTTCAGTTGGGAGACGCTGCAACACAAAGCCAAAACTCTTGCGGAAGCGCCTTATGAGCGCCCCTTAATCCGCAATCGCGATACGCTCTTCCGGATCGATTACGACGCTTACCGGCAAATCCGCTACAAGCGCGAAGCGGCTGTCTGGGCTAAAGGCGCCGCCTATCCGGTGGAACTGTTCCACTTGGGACGATTTTTCATGGAGCCGGTGCGCGTTTTCGCGGTTGAGAGCGGAGAAGCGCGCGAGGTTTTATACGACAACGCCCTGTTCGACTACGGCACAACCACCTTCGCCCGCGAGCTTCCGGGCAATACAGGTTTCGCAGGCTTGCGCGTGCCGACATCTCCAGGCGAGCCGGATTGGCTTTCGTTTCTCGGCGCGTCGTATTTCCGCTCGCCGGGGGAGACTGGGCAATACGGACTTTCCGCGCGCGGCCTCGCCCTGAATACCGGCATGCCGGAGCCTGAGGAGTTTCCCCGCTTCAGCCAATTCTGGGTCGAACGGCTGGTGGGAGCAAAACCAGCAGACGGCATCACCATTTATGCGCTTCTTGAAAGCAAAAGCGTTGCCGGCGCTTACCGTATCAAGGCTAAACGCGGCGTTGGCGCCACCACCGAGGTGAGCGCCGTGATATACGCGCGCGACGATGTGCGCCGCTTAGGTCTAGCGCCGCTCACCAGCATGTTCTGGTATGGCAAGCTCAACCGGGCGCAAGGGAACGATTGGCGCCCTGAAATTCACGATAGCGATGGGCTCGCCATCTGGACGCATGATGGCGAACGCATCTGGCGGCCTTTGGGTAATCCGCCGATGGTCAAGCTCAGTTCGTTCATCGGGGGCTCGCCCAAAGGGTTCGGCCTTTTGCAACGCGAGCGCCATTTCGAAGCCTACGAAGACGATGGCGTGTTTTACAACCGGCGTCCATCAGTGTGGGTGGAGCCTCTCGGCGATTGGGGCGAAGGCGCGGTGCAGCTTCTCGAAATTCCCACCGACGATGAAACCCGCGACAATATTGTGGCCTTCTGGAACCCGAAACGACCGCTTCGCAAAGGGGAGCGCGTCGCCGTGGATTACCGCATCTACTGGCGCGATACGATGCC
>JARRLC010000275.1:0-2577 GCA_037387425.1 Alphaproteobacteria bacterium | reverse complement strand
AGTGCAGGTTTCCCGGACGCCTACATCGCCGAACTCACCTCTTGCACCGCCGGGAGGCGTCGGGGAAGCGCCTATGCAGGAAATCGCGGGAAGTTGGGGGAAAGCGGTGCCGCGGGCGCCTATGGGGATTCAGCGAATGCGGCGTTTGTGGTGGAGGCTTTCATCGCAATTTGATGAAGCGCACGCTTGAGTAAGAGCGCTACATTACAGGCGTCGAGGCGGTAGAAAACGCTGCAATGATAGCGGATAACCGGCGTTGAGAGACCGCTGTGGCATGTTTCAGCCAAGGCGCTGCCGCTACCGTTAGAAGTGCGGCAGTGATGGAAGCTAGCGGTGCGTTCGTCATGATGTGTCGATCCTGATGATTGGGGCGGCTGGCGAACGGTACGCCAGTTTGCCGTCGCGTTCGAATTCCCTGGTTATGATCATGCGTCCACCGCAAAGCGGGCATGGACACGGGTGTACGCGTGGGGCTCCTTCCGTGCTTTCGGTGTTCTCCAAATCCGCTGGGCTTGTAGATTCTGCTGGTTCCGGCGGGGTGACGCCAAGCAACGCGCGCGCTTTGGCAAGGTTTTCCGCCCGGTTGCCGTTGGCGAACAAGCCGTAATGGCGGATGCGGTGAAAGCCGCGTGGTAGCACATGCATGAGAAAGCGGCGGATGAATTCGTGGGGGTTGAGCGTCATGGTCTTGTGGCGCCCCGGGCCTTCCACGCGGTAGTCTTTGTATTTGAAGGTAACGCCTTTCCCGTCGGCGGCGATGAGGCGGCTGTTGGCGATCGCAACCCTGTGGGTGTATCGCGACAGGTAGCTAAGCACTTGTTCAGGGCCAGAAAAAGGTCTTTTCGAGTAAACCGCCCAGTCCTGGCGCCGCAGGGGAGCAAGAAAGGCGGCGAACGCTTTCTCATCCGTCAGGGCGGTGTGAGAACCAAAGAATTCGAGCTGTTTTTCTTTGTGGGCAGCGAGCAGCTTGGTCAGCACGAGCCGACGGAACAGCCGTGACAGCACGCGGACTGAAAGGAAGAAGTTGGAACGGCTGGCGATCCAACGAATGCCATCGGGAGAAAGGCCACCGCCGGGCACGATCATATGGACGTGCGGATGGTGCGTCATCGCCGAACCCCAAGTATGGAGCACAGAGATGACGCCGATTTTCGCCCCAAGGTGTTTGGGGTCGGCGGCGATGGTGAGCATCGCCTCCGACGACGCCTTGAACAGGATGGCGTAGATGACCGCCTTGTTGTAATAGGCGATGTCGGCGATGGCCGCAGGCAGGGTAAACACGACATGGAAGTAAGGCACGGGAAGCAGTTCAGCCTGGCGGTTTTCCAGCCATTCCCGCGCCGCCGCACCCTGACACTTCGGACAATGACGATTGCGGCAGCTGCAATAGGCGACGATGCTGTGGGCACAATTCTCGTTTTCGCAGCGCGCAACGTATCCACCGAGCGCTGCTGTACGGCATCGCTCGATCGCCGACATCACTTTCAACTGTTCGAGGCTGACATGGCCGCGATTGGCCTCACGCCACGCGGCGCCGTGGCGGCGGAAGATGTCCGCTACCTCCAGCAAAGGCCGGGGCACGCCAGCTGACTATACGGTCTCGGGCAGTTTGCCTTTCTTCTTTGCGGGTTTTGTGCGTTTCGTTTTCTGCACGCCGGTGATCTGGCTGATCGGACTTTCGATAGCCGCAATCCGCGGCTAGTACGCCCGCTAAGAAGTCCTGCCCCATATGCCGCGAGTGATCACAGGACTTCTTAGCGGTTAAGCGTACTAGCAACTCATTGTTTCTCGTACAGCTTTTCGGAGGCAAGTTCGCTTGAGCGCGTGCGGCAAATAGGGGCGAACTTGCCTCCGGCTGTACGAGTGGCGACACGAGTATAGCGCGCCGTCGTGTCCAATTTTACATGCCCTAGAACCGCTTGGATCAAACGAATGTCTGTCCCCTGCTCCAAGAGATGCGTTGCAAAGCTATGACGAAGGGAGCGCGGATTGAGCTGCTTTTTGAGACCGGCTTCGTCGGCGGCCTGGTGAAACAAATGATTGAAGGGAGCGCGGATTGAGCTGCTTTTTGAGACCGGCTTCGTCGGCGGCCTGGTGAAACAAATGATTGAGCTGACGGGTTGAGATCGGCCCGCCACCATTGCGGCTTGGAAACAGCCAACGTTCCATGAGCGGCACACCAGTGTCATGACGGGTGGGTCTGACCTTCCACCATTGCCGCAACAGGGTCAGCACCTCGGGCGGTAACATGACATGTCGGTCTTTGCGCCCCTTGGACTGGACGATGCGGACGATGTTCTGCTCGCTATCGATATCACCCGCTTTGAGACGGCAAATCTCACCGGGTCGCAAACCACAACCATAGCCCACCGCCAGTATGGTTCGGACTCTGAGCTTATCTGCTGTGATAAGCAGGCGCTTGGCTTCCTGCTGGCTCATGGTGGCGGGCAGCGTTTCCGGCGCTTTGATGTGGAAGATCTCCGCCACCAGATCGTGCCGCCTCAGCGTCACCCGGAACAAAAACTTTACCCCGGTCATGATCTGGTTGCGCCGGCCAATGCTGGTGCCGTCTTCCGC
>JARRLC010000274.1:0-2667 GCA_037387425.1 Alphaproteobacteria bacterium | reverse complement strand
GCGCAAGTGTCGCTAAAGGACGCCATTTTGCTGGCGTTCAAATGAGAGGCGCTTCCAGCGGCATTCCGTTATGCAGCATGTTGGACGCCGCAATCGTCGCCGCTGCGGCCCTTCTCGCGGGACGTGGCGCGTTTTACCTCGTCGGGCTGCTCGTGGGGGCGTATTAGACTGCCCTATTCTCACGAATGTTTTCACACTCGCCGAATCGCTTTGCCCTATATATCTGCCGCCACTGGCTCCTTCAGCGCCTCATTCGCTGACATTGCCTGCATTGGCTCTTGCAGCGATATACGCGGTTCGGCTGGATCGAGGCGGCGTGCTGCCAACGGAGACACCCAGCGCCAGCGTCCGTCCTGGCATTGCATCTGCACCATGCCGCCATTTTCCGCCGCCTGACGCAACAGACCGGCGAATTCAGCGTCGGTTTCATCGGCACTCTCGTGCCGCTCAACGAGCATGTCAGTGTCATCCTCAATAGCTGTCTCACGGAGATCGCGGTGGAAGTCGGCGGCGGTAGGGGCTGTATTCACCAAATTCTGCATGAACGCCACAAGATCGCCAAGGGGAGCGCCTGCTGCCACCGTAAAACCAAGCTGCCCGGTTTGCACTGCTACTCCTGCGGTGACAATTTTCAGAAGCTGCCGACCGTGACGCCTCAAAAAACCGCCGAGTTTGGTATCAACGGGAAGATCGACATACGCCTCCGGCACCGGCTTGTGTTCCCACTCGCACCAGATGGTCATGCGAACCTTATGTGGCCGTAGCGCGGTTCCCAAGATGGGCTTCGGATCGTTCACGTCGAAGTCGAGCGGCTGAAAGGAAATTAAGGCACTGCTTGACGTCAGCGTTCTGGGAAAGCAATTGGTCAAGTTCCTCCCCTATGCCCTCCAGCAAACCGAGTGTGCGGTCCAGTTTTTTGGCCATGCCATCGAACTTGCGATCTAGCTTATCGGCCCATTCAGGTGCTTCTGGCGGGCGAAGACCGCGCAACAGCTGCGATACGCTGTGCTCGTGTCCTTCTGTGCACGTGACTAATGCTCCGGCGCCTTTGTCGTTTTCTATTTTCCGGAGCGTGCTCACCAGGTGCTTCGCCTCGCAATCCTCCTCTGGGCATGGAACCTCGAACTTATAAAGCGGCTTTTTCGATTGCTTTGCGGCGGGCCAGCGTTCGTGGATCACTTCCTCGATAACATTGCGCATAGCGGTCATCAGGTCGCCGGGATAACGCCCGCGCGTCTCGATACGTAGTTGCCTGGCCCTGGGGAGCGTGATCAGTGCCTCGGTCCCGTCGGTTGGATGCCGGAGAAACAGCCCTTCCTGCCAAAACCAGTCGCGCTTGCTGAAATAGTAGCTTGATCGCTGTGTAATAACCGCCATCAGTCCAGGTATGATATCGAGGTCGTGCTCGTCATCATATTCGGTGCCGAACTGGCAATACTGCACGAGCGGCATCTGGCTGAATTCATTGACAGCATCATTATGATCGCCATTCAGATCATCCCAAGGCAAATCCGGCTGCTCACAGGGGACGAGTTCCGGCACCAGCCATTCGTCCTCGGTGATCTTATAGCTTAAACCGTGCCGGATCATGAGCCGCAGTAGAAGGTCGTGCTTGTCCTTCGGATAGTCCTGCCAGATCAGCGGGAGCCGGTCGCGGTGGAGAAAGCCTGCACGATAGCGGGCTGGACGCTCTGTCTCGGGCAGAGCGTTTGCCGCTTCGTCGGGAACACATCGGTCACGCCGTACCGCAGCGAAGGCTTTCATCAGCCATTCGGCGTTCAGCACCACAACATCGCGCAGTTTTTCATCGAAACCGTAATTCACCAGACGCCCTTGGCGTGAGAGCATGCCGAGCAAACTACGCACCGCGCTTCCAGTAACACCGCATTGCTGGCAGTCGTCGGCGAAATCGGTAAAATCGATGTGCGTTGCGTTTCGCTTTAGTACTTTATCACGAGCGGCCATCCATTTACTTGGCAGATGAATATCTTGCTGCCCGTGCACAGCGGCAGCTTCGGCGTAAAGCCGCGCTTTCAAGTCCTCGACATGATAGGGCGGATCAGCGCAGTCGATTTCGAGGATGTCCGGCAGGATCATCTCGGGGAAAGCTTTGTCCAGGCGTGCAACATCTTGCGGTTTGAACAAATGCGGCTGACACTTCCCACCCTTGCCCTCACAACAATGCGTGGCAATCATCAGCACTTTCACTTTGCCCGCACGCTTGTTCACCAAGCTCAGCCATCGCCGTACATTGCTGGCGTCCACATTGAGTCGCCTATCCCAAAGGAACAGATAGAGCGCATGCGCCGTGAAGAAAAATTGCTGAGTGCTGCGATAGTCATCTTGCCCGCCAAAATCCCAAACGTTCAAGTGCAGCGGCGATCCATTGCCATCGGGAGGCGCGATATCATAGTGGCCGATTTCAAGCGCCACGGTTTCTGGCTGATCGGGGATAAACTTACTTTTGGTCAAACGGTTCAGTAGCGTGGTTTTGCCCGCCTTGCCTTCGCCGACCAAGACAGTTTTGACTTCGTTGCAAAGCTCAGAACCTTCGGTCAAACCAGCCAGGAAATCGAGCACGGCGTCACCACTCTCAGAGAGGCCATCTGGCAAGGACGGCAATGGATTGCCGGACACGGTAAAGCGCGGATTTCCCCGATCATCTTT
>JARRLC010000273.1:0-3206 GCA_037387425.1 Alphaproteobacteria bacterium | reverse complement strand
TGCGGTCTGCCATCACGACGCTACGCGTAGTGTGCTGTTGGATGAACTCGACAATCTCAGCATTGATGATGTCATCACTTCTGACATCACCGGACTCCGAGAACCACCGCCGCAGAACGGGAGCCTCATCACCTTCGGTTCTCATGATGCCAACGGCCACCTTGCTCGCGCGCCGGTCATCCGGCCCGTAATAGGCGATGGTGGCTATCGGATAACCGCGAAATCCTTTTCGATTCAGCTTTTTAAGACTGCCTCGAAGTTTGTCGCGTTGGCGCCGCTCTTTGAACGACATACGGAAGCTCCTTCCCGCGCAGGAATGTCCAATGGTATCGCTCCCGCCGCCTAGCCTCAATTATTCGTGGAAGCTGTCCGACGACGGTTTCGGCAAGCGCCACTGGCCGGGTTGACGGTTGTGTTGTGATGGTACTTTCGAACGCGTTGTGTGTGGATGAGCTGGACATAAGCGGCGGCGCATGCCGCATGTCTTATGGGCTGCGAGCGGCGACGGTGCCGGCGAGGAGCGCAAGCACTGGCGCGTGCGGATAGGCCGAGGGGAACGCAACCTTGATGCGGCTTTTCAGTTCTTCGACGCGCACTGCGATTTTGAGGAACGCACGTCGGAGGGTTTCAAAGGTCGCCGTGCGCCAGAGCGAACGCCTGGGGGCCGCCTTGCGCAGCGAAAGCAGCAACCAATAAGCCGCCATGTGCAGAAAGAGACGGAACTGATTGGCCTCCCAGCGATGGCAGGAGGTGCGGTCTGATCGCGTATAGAGTTTCATGTCCTTGATCATGTTCTCCATACGTCCGCGTGCGCAGTAAACCTTTTCGTATAATGTCTTCGCGGTGCCGGGTAGGTTCGTCACCACGAAACGCACGTCGCTGCCCATGCCGGTGGCCTCGGCGCGGGCGATGATCTTACGCGACCTCGACCAGCTTCCGGCTTGGTAGGTCGTCTGATGGAACCGCCGCACCTTCTCCTTCTTCGACAGCGCCCGGCGCGTTGCGGCGTCCTCGGCCCAGGGCTGTGCCATTGGCGCCAGGCGGCGGTTGGTCGAGAGCCCGAGGATGTAGGTGCAGTGAGTTTCTTCAAGCAGGTCAAGCACTTCTGGTGTCGCATAGTGGCTGTCGCCGCGCACCATTATTTCCACTCTTGGCCAGTTACGCCGGATGCGGGCAATGACGTGCCGCAGCACTTGCGCCGCCTCTTCGCCCGAAGGCCGCTTGCCCGGACGCAGCAGCGACAGCACGGGTTTGCCTGTTCCTGCCTCGAAGATATGGATCGGCTGGAAGCAATAGCCGCCCGAATGCGTGTTGAAGAGAATGAGTTCCTGTTGGCCATGCGCCGGGTCGTCCGTGTCATCGATATCGAGTGCGATGCGACTGGGGACACGGGCGTAACTGTCGCAGAACAGGTCGATCATCCCGAGAGACATGCGTGCAAGGTCACGCCAGGACGGCGTATTTTCCAGACGCGATAATGTTGGCTGAGACATGAGATCCTGGCCAGTCTCCGGACGGCGCCCGCACGCCATCTTGAAAGCCGGATCGATACGCAGGCTATCGAGGTCGTCGCAATCCTCATAGCCGCTGGCGATAGCGAACATCCTGGCTCGGATCATATCGGCATGGGTGTGGACCACGCGGCTCGGATCGCGGGCGTCAGGCACATGGCGGCTGAGCATCGTGGCAATGCCGAGCCGTTCCTCCACCTTGCGCAGAATGAGAACGCCGCCATCCGACGACAGCTGACCGCCGTCGAACGTGGCTGTGATTTTTCCTTGCCACCAACCGGTGACAGACCTGGGAGAAAGAGAGTAGCTTCGGTCATGGTGAGCGGGAGTTTCCGTGGGAGTGCGCATGATCGTGTCTCGACAACAGAATCATACGTGATTCTAAAGGATTACGCCCCGATCATCGCCTGGAAGCGGATAGCCTCGAGAAAAATTCAGGCTAAGTAGAAACCATGTACTCTCCCTACCCAGCAGGGAAAAACCCTGCTTTGCGTTTTGTCGTCCTGTCGATTGTGGTTCTTATCTTTGTTGGGTTGTCAATTTTTCCAAGGGGAGGCGACACGTGCAGACATAAGCCATTCGGTCATGGCTCTATCACACAAGGCCTCTTCTACATCGTACTCATGCCGCCGCGACTGTCTCAGCGGTACATCTTTTTCCTCCAAATAAACCTCGTATGCAATACGACGTAGATTTTCAAGAGCCAGAAGGGCCGAACGAATGTGGCGAGCTGACATGGCAAGTGCCGGGTCGGCTGACATATCTTCGTAAAGGGCTTGAAGCTCTTGAATCATTTCCGGAACGGATTTCGGCGCCGGATCGTCGTGATTACCGAAAGGTTTCATCGATACCTCTTACGCTTTGAGAAGTCCAACAAAGCGATACAGTTCTGTACCGCTTTCACTTGATTGTCCAACAGCTTAGTGAGTCTGCGACAGGACCGTTTTGTGCAGTTTGCGGACTCTAATTTTTCGCGATAAATCCCGCGCGAGTATGCTCATCAGGGAATGAGCGTGAAAAGCAGGCACTTGATCACTCAATGTAACAATTCTATTGATGAGAGGATCATCCATTATTACAAATCCGTGATCTTTGGTGCTAACGTATAGGGTATATTTCTAAGTAAGTTTTGTGTTCTTCCACTATCAGGCTTGTTGCGTTCCCGCATCAGTGCGACGTAATTCGGACCTCCCTCCTTCCAGCCCAAAAAAGAACATATTCTAAGCAAACTTACCACGTTCCCTCTGCGGTTACAAAAGAAACGAGGGACATGTTTCTCCCTATCATTGGAGCAATCTTTGGAAGAATTTTCTTGATATCTGTATGCTGAAAATGTTGTTCGTCGACTATTGCTAAAGTGGCGATCGCAGATACAGGAGTGTCAAAATCTCATTTTTCTAAAACTAACCTGTATAGCGCTCCCCTTCTCGAAACTTTACGGTTCTTATGCCTGAACCTTCATATCCAGATAGCGTATCCATTAGAAAAAGCCGTTTGTAGAGAACGGATATTTTTACCTTTTCTGATGTTTGGGTAGGCGGAGATGGCTGCGACATTTTGCTTCATATTATAATTGCATAAGAAAAGAGCGCAGTTGCCGAAATATCGCACCCTGAAGCCAGGGTGGAGCCTGTTTGCTGTTTTGAGGAAGAGGACTCATAGCGTGTTTACACTTATAAGATATACCTAATGTTG
>JARRLC010000272.1:0-3041 GCA_037387425.1 Alphaproteobacteria bacterium | reverse complement strand
CCACATGTCCAACAGTAGCAATGGTCCGCTGATGTCAGAGTGTCCATCGCTGCTCTGGGCAATACCAACAACCATGTGTGTGCCATATGTCCAACAGTAGCAATGGTCTGATTTTTGAAACTTATTGATGAAAAAGCGTGCTTAGCTGCCCGGTCTCCTCCGGCGAACATTTTCACATAAGCAACACATCTGAAACACGATGACGAATCAGCTTGATTGTTCTTGAGAGCTATTCTGCGTTACGCAACACTGATACACGCAAACAACACAACCCGTTTGTGTGTATACATGTAGTAGCTCTTCATGAAAACGCTCGTTATTGCTTCCCAAAAAGGCGGCGTCGCCAAGACAACGCTGACAACTGAACTCGCATATGCGGCTACGGCGTCAGGACTTGCCACGGCCATCATCGACACGGATCCGCAGGCGACGTCCTGTTTCTGGGGCGAAGCGCGCGGACAGGGCGACATCGCCATCAGCCCTGTGTTCCCAGCGCTCCTCGATAGCCGCCTCAAGGCGCTGGAGATGACCGGCTGTGACCTGGCCATCATCGACACGCCCGCCGTTTCCAAGGACACCGCCTCCGCCGCCATCCGTCACGCCGATTTTGTGCTCGTGCCCGCCAGGCCGTCCGCCTTCGACCTGAAATCCATGCTGGAAACCATCGAGCAGGCGGTCAGCCTGAAAAAGCCTTATGCGATCGTCATCACCATGTGCCCCGCGCAGCACGGCCCGGAAGTGAACACCACAATTGAGCGCATGGCGACACTCCATCATGAAATCTGCCCGGTGCTGATCCATCACTATGTGGCGTACCCCCGCGCGCAAAAGCATGGGCTGGCTACGCAGGAAATCGATCCGGACTGCAAGGCGGCTGCGGAAATCCAACTTCTATACGCGTATACGCTCAAACGCCTCGGCTTGAGCAAAAACAGACGTAAATTCGCGTGAATAAGAGACAAACCATGAAGCCCACAGCCCTCGCGCCGGAACGCGGCTCATCGCCGGGCATTTCCCCGAGGCAACCCTCAAGGCGCTCAAGCATCTCATGGCCGAAGAGGACACAACGCTTCAAGCGCTCTTGGAAGAAGCCATCCACGACCTTCTCGTCAAGAAGGGAATGGCCAAGGGGGCGCGTCTATAAACATCCATACGTTGAAACGAGTATACATTTAGACGGAATGCCACTTCCGCAGACTTCAATCCGGTGTGTAAAGACTAAACGTCGCGCGCAACACCTTGCGATTTTCCGGCCGTATCAAGCGCCAGCCAGCAGTCCCGTATTTTTGCAAAGAAACCGGGAGGCAGGAAGCCATACGCCATCGTGCGGGGATTGCGGCCGGGGATGATGCGTAGGTCGAATCCCGGCCACACGAACTCATTAAATTCCGATAATACGACCCAGGACCGCGCGGCATCGAGACCGGCGGAACGGCAAACCGCCGCCGGAATTTCCAGTGCTTCCGTGCCAGGTATTGGCTCCGAATGCGTGATTGGCAGAGCGTATACATGCGTCTCGCTTCCGCCAGAACGCTTCACCGCCATGACGATAGCCGCAGGCCGATCCTTCTCGCCTTCTTCGCGCCCCTGTGCTGCATCCTCAGCCCAAAGGTAGTTGTACCGGATCACAAGACCGGGAGAGGGCGGGGGCAAACTCACGGTTCACCCGGTCCCGCATGGTGTGCTTCAACGGCAGCGGCCATTTCTGCGAGGATACGTTCCTGCTCAGCATCCGAAGGAACCATGGCGGCGACGGCGAGCGCGCGTTCCTCCGGCGACAGACTGCCTGTCAACCGTGCTTTGCGGGCTGCCTGTAGCAGAAAGGCATACCGTTCGGCGGAAACAATCACAACATGCTCCCGGTCGTGCTTCGTCACCACAACCGGCTCAAACCGAGCCTTGTCGATCATCTGGCCGAGCTTTTGATGCAACTCCAGCGATGTTACGCGCATTTCGGGCATGTCCCATCTCACTTTCTATAATATCTATTATACCTATTTTACCCACTAATCGCAATGCCCATGAATCTGCCGTCAAGCCGCTTTCAGACGGCCAAACCTGTATACATCTAAACGTGTTTGACCTCACACAATCCCCCAGACCCGATACCGGCCACGGCCTGATAGCTCGCGCGGGATGGAACCGAGTTCTTTCAGCATGGCGTCTACGGCCTGGTTCGACACTTTCAGGATCTTGGCCGCCATCGGCACCGAGATCACCGGCTTTTCCAGCAGCAGGTCCACGAGCTGGGGCAGGCGGGAGCTTTTCCGCCGCCCTTTGAGCCGCGCCTGGAGAAGCTGTTCCGCCAGCGCCAGCGTGTCGAGTTCTTTGGCTGAATGCTCGGCGGCGGTGATGGCCCAGTCGAGAAACACCGCGATGCGCGCAGCCTGGTCCTGCTGGGGGTAGAGGCCCTGCACGGAGAACTTCTCGCCAATATCCAGCGGCAGCAGAAACTGCCTGGTCTTGCTGCGCGCCTTGAGGAGGAGGGCGGCCAACAGCGGAGCGCGCCAGACGCCGCGCTCTTCGGGTTCAAGTTGCAACCAGGCATCCCAGACAAAGGCCGCCGCGAGGAGCGGGGGCTGGCTCCGGCTTTGCCACAGAACGCGCCGCCAGGCCTCCAGCCGTTCCGCATCGTGCCGATCCGCCTCGTAGAAATGCTCCGGCGCATCCTCGGGCTTTGACAGGGCCTCCGCTTCCTCGCTGGGGCGGGGCGCTTTCAGCAGCTTGTCGGCATCCCCGCGCAAGCCGCGTCGCCAGAGTTTCAGCGTGTGCATGGCGGCAGAATCCTCCGGCGACACCATGCGGACAGGCGCACCGGCGTCCAGCAGCACCAAATCCTCCAGATGGACGAGGTTGCCCTGTGCTAGTTCACAGGCACAGGCTTCGCCATAGAGAAGGCGCTGCGCCCAGCCATCCCGGAACGGCAGCGAGCGGGCGCGCTCATCAAGCCGCGCCAGCGCATCCTCTGCCTGGACGAGCGGGGCGAGAAGGGGCTGAATTGGGAAATTTTCAGGAATTTCATAAGTGACTGACATGTAGTC
>JARRLC010000271.1:0-4270 GCA_037387425.1 Alphaproteobacteria bacterium | reverse complement strand
TTGGCATCATGCGCGCCAGCAGGCTACGCCACCATGGAAAGACCGCCGATAATCGCAACAGTTATCGCCAGCGTCAGCAGCGACAAGCCTGCCACTAGCAAACGGAGCCGCTTCTTGCGCTCTACGGCTTCAGAGAAGAAAGCTGAAACACCTGTGTCGATTGCGTTCATCTCCTGAGCCTCATCTTTAGCGATTTGTTTTCGCCAAGTTACGGCATTTTCCGCTTCTTTCGCTATACGGTAAAAACCGTAGGGAAGTAGCGGCTGGAGAGTAACTGAACTACCGCGATAAGATAGGAGGTGCCGTTGCACTGACACGGCTGTCGCCGTTGCTAAAGCACCTCCCCCAGTGAAGCCCCTGGACGTCATTCGCTCACCTAGACATAACTGCTTTTCTATATCGCTTTTTTTACGCGCGCGGCGCGCCGCCATTACGGGGGCAAGGCTGTTATGTGCGACATTGCGCCGCGCGTCGTATGGTCTCATTCGACGACAAAAATAAGAAACTGGCAAGTAAAAAATTTCAACGTGTGGCATCAGCCACATCCTATTGCCTTAAGAAATTCGCCTACCCCTTTGTTATTGTTCGCAATAAGGTGTCTCACTTTAGCCTCATTCGAGCCTCTTGCTTCAGGCCGTTCCGCCAACGGTTACGATTGTGTTGATCTTTGTCTCGCACTGGGCCAATGTCGGGGCGCATCGAAATGCGAGTGTTAATGTTCTGAACTATCGGAGAAGGCGCGAAGTGCTTGCCCTGGCTCATATAACGAAAATTTTACACCTCTTCCGCAAAGCAGATTCCAAACCGTGTCAAAATGATACGGTTCGGACAGCGCGCACGCACGCTATTTTGCCGCTGATCGCCGTGGCTGCTACGACAATGCTGGTGATGTCTATCAGCAAGCCAGCAAATGCGGGGACCTCCCTGAGCGCGGGCGAGGTGAGAGGCACTTTTGGCGCTTGGCAGATGCGGTGCGGCCGCCCTCCTGGAGCCAGCAAGGAAAAATGCGCGCTCGTTCAAAGCGTGAAGGCGCAAGACCGGCAGAATGTCTCGCTGATGGTCATTTTCATGCATTCCTATGACGGCAAATCACGCATTTTGCGGGTGTTCGCGCCGTTGGGCGTGTTGTTGCCGCCCGGTCTCGGATTGAAGATCGATAACGCCGATGTCGGCCATGCCCCGTTCATGAAATGCGGTCCGGTTGGCTGTATGGCCGAAGTGATGGTCAAAGACGATCTGTTCAAGAAAATGCAAACCGGCAAAAACGCCGTGTTCATTATCTTCCAGACGCCTGAAGCCGGTATCGGTATTCCGATCTCGCTTGGCGGGTTTGCCCAGGGGCTGGCGAAGCTGAATTAGGGCTTGCTGAGTGTCGCCGCACGGCGGCGGATTTTGCCGCAGTGAAAATTCACTGATACGCTATCCGCTCGGAAGTTCTGTCAGCGCACTAGCGGTAGAACAGAACTTCCCGAGCAGGCGTATTCGCTATTTTTTGCTGGCGGCGTTCATGCGCACCCACTGACCGTTAATGTCGTCGTCTTCAATGATCCGCATGACGAGATCGGCGAACTCGTTCGGGTCGGCTAGACCTTCCGGATCCCGTTTATGCGTGCCGACTTTCTCGGTCATGTCTTCGGAACGCTCCGTAAACATCGCGGTATCGTAGCGGCCGGACATGATTGTCGCTATACGGACGCCTTCATTCACGAGATCGCGGGCAAGCGGCCGAGTGAGCGCAAGCACCCCGCCCTCAGATGCGGCGTAGGCAGCCTGACCTTCCAGCCCATCTTCAGAAGCGACGGATGCGGAATTGGATTTGATGGTCGTGTAGAACGTGCCGGTGAGATTGACCTGCAACAAACGCTCAAAACTGGGAACGTCGTGTATCATGATTTTGCCGGAGCTCTGGTCACGCCAGACGGCGGGCTGATCGAGCGCCACGCCCGCGCAATTGATAAGGACGCGTTCGACGCCATGATCGTCGCGGACGAAATCAAAAGCGGTGTCTACGGTAATTTCGCTGGAAATCTCCAGGTGGCGATAAATGCCCCCGATTTTGCTTGCGACTGCCTCGCCTTCGGAGCGGTACATATCAAGAAGCCAAGTTTCATTCGTTTTCCCTTGTCTTCAATATCGGTGAATGAACGGCATCAAATCCGCCCAGGAGTCAATCTGTTATTGCCACTAATCGGCAACAAAATGGAAAGTTGCGCCATAAATAGAAAATTCGTACTTGCCGCCGGTGATATTTTAGGGAAGCGGAATATCCACCCGTCACAGCAAGGATGACCGCGGGGTGGGACAACCGGACATCACGTCGCAACTAAAAAATACGTGAGAAGCCACATAAATATACGCCTTTTCAACGAAAAAAGCGACGCTGTCGCACAGGTTTCGATAGGTGTTGACATTTCATTTCCATCACTATCAGATAGGCTCTGCTCGGATAATTGCGGAACTGATTTGCAGTCACCAGATGAATTCGCCTTATACACTGCTTCATAAGAATTCGACGGCAAAGCGAAAGTTACAAACCGCAAAATTGCTAATTTTTCATCTTCTAGGGGGGGCCTAGCCATGACCAAGGTTATGCAGGTTTGTAACATATGCGATTGATAAAGTTAGGCTCAAGTTTAGTGGCCTGCTTGTTCGTCTGGGGCTGTACTTATTTACCCGCGAATGGTCCGGATGCTTCTGTCGTCAAAGAACAAGCAACATCGTCGCTTCAAACCACGACTGACGAGCCAGGTTATGAATACGTGCTCGTTGACCTTTCACAGAAAGTCGTTCAGAAGATCCCCAAAATTGATCCAAGTTCGTTCTATAAGAGCTTCGGTATGCGGCGTGGCTCTGTGCCGGAATTCCGTGCAAAAGCTGGGGATACACTTAACATAGCCATATACTGGGCTGCTGGCGGCAACGTGAATACACCCGGCGATCCTTCGCGGCCCGACAATAACAGCGCAACAAAGCTTCCGCCTCAAACCGTAGACCGAAGCGGCAGGATTTCCGTGCCGTTTGCTGGTGACATTGAGGTAGATGGGCTGACGCTTCGGGAAATTCGCCACAAGATCGAAGGTAAGCTAGCCAAACGTGCGCTTGAGCCGCAGGCAATTGTCACTCTTCCAGAAACAGGGGCTGGTTCTGTGACGGTTCTTGGCGACGCTGTTACCACTTCAAGCGCTGTAAAACTTAGGGCTTCTGGAGATCGCATTTTAGAAATCATAGGGCGATCGGGCGGCATCAAGGTTCCGGAGCATGAGGTTCTTATAAGCCTTCAACGCGGCAATAAACGGGGAACCATTTATTACCCAAAGCTGGCGCGCAACCCGATGGAAAACGTTTACGTACAGCCGGGCGATATCATCAGCGTAACGCGCTATCAGCGTAAGTTCAGTGCTTTCGGCGCGCTTGTTTCCTTAGGCCAGACCCAAGGTCTAACTGGGCAATTTACCTTTGAGAGCGAGCATTTGTCGTTAGGAGAGGCTTTGTCAAAAACTGGCGGTCTGCTGGATACGCGCGCCGATGCGTTAGAGGTCTATCTGTACAGGCTGGAAGCGCGGAAATCTCTGCGTGCGGCTGGTGTCGATCTCAGGCCATTCAAGGCAACTCAGCGATTAATTCCGACGATATACCGCGTAAACCTTCGTGATCCTGCAGGCTTTTTCCTCACACATCGTTTCCCGATACGAAATAAGGATATTATCTACGTGGCAAACGCCAAGTCGGTCGGGGTGGCGAAATTCTTTGATCACGTTCGGACAATCACTGGCGGCGTTGCCGGGATAACTGGCGATGTCTACGCCACCTCTCACCCAGCGCACGCATTAGGACACTGATCATCAATAGCTTACCCGATAGCCAAGTCCGCTTGAGCACTTACAGCAAGTGAAAGCTAGACTTGGCTATCGGGCTTACCTGACGCTTATCAGCGATTGACGCCACTTCGATAAGCATACTGGACAGCGGCAACATCGCTGATGTAATGGAGGAAATGTTCGCGTAATTTTACACGTTACAGATCGTATTTTTCCCCCATCGCGCAAGAGATTTATCATGACAAGTATACTCGTCACAGGTGGAGCAGGTTACATTGGCTCCCATACGACAACGTCATTGCTGAATTCCGGACATGACGTAACGATATTGGATAATCTCTCCAATTGCGACGCTACCGTTATCGATCGAATAGAGCGAATTTCTGCGACCCGGCCCGAATTGATCGTTGGCGATGTCCGTGACGATGACTTGCTCAATCAGATTTTTCAGT
>JARRLC010000270.1:0-3505 GCA_037387425.1 Alphaproteobacteria bacterium | reverse complement strand
TTCTTTCTGGCGTTACTCACGCACTCAGCGGAATGGGCGCGCGCCATTATCGACTCTTTCCAACAGGCGGCGGTGGCGGCGGCGCGGGCAAACGGTGTCGCCACGGGATTAGCCCCTTCCGACGTGCTCGATACCGGCTTGCAGATCGCTCTCAAATTTGTCGCCAGCGTCAGTCTGTGGTCGCCAAAAGCCAGCATGGGTTTGTTTTTCTCTGGCCTGATCATCCTCATCTGCTTTGCGCTTATATCCGCCTTCATGGTCATGGCTTTGATTGAGGCGTACATCGTGATCTCGGCTGGCGTGCTGTTCATGGGGTTCGGCGGATCGCGTTGGACCAAGGATCTCGCGCTTAAAATTGTGATGTACACGGTCAGCGTCGGCGCGAAATTGTTCGTCCTGCATTTGATGGTGGCGCTCGGCATGCAGGTGTTCGCCAGCCTGGGCGCAAATGTTGCAACCAACAACGCAACCGTTTTGGGCGTCATCGCCGTCGCTCTGGTGATGCTGGTTTTGACCTGGAGCGTGCCGGATATGGTGCAGGGCCTCATCAACGGCACTGCATTCGGCAATAGCGGCGCCATGCTAACCACCATGGCGGTGAAAACTGGCCAGATTGCCGCTGGTGGCGCAATGGCGACCCATGCAGCAACAACTCTGGCCAGCGCACAGCTTCAAGAGGCCCAAGCACTTGGAACAGCACCAACGACCTCAGCAGGACAGGCGTTCTGGCTGGCTGGGCAAAGCGTCAAAAACCTCGGGTCAGCGGTCATTGCCAATGAAAGCGAGCGGCTTAGTGGTCGCAAACCGCACGGTATGCGCTTTGCGCAAAGCGCGGAACGCATGCGGCAGCAAGCGAAAGCAATCAAACAGAAACAGTGTGGCGGCAATTCCAATGAGAAGTAGCCAGAAACGTTATAGCGAAAGGCGCTGACACGTCATGACGGAGACGCAAAATCCTTATCTCGGCCGTAGCGGTTTTCTCGAAGCCCATGGCCGTTATGTCGCCGCGGCTTCGGCTTGGCGCTGGACGGCGATCTTGGCCCTCGTTGTCGCTGGGCTTTCCACCACAGGGCTGGTGATGATCAGCCAGCAGTCAAAAGTCGTGCCCTTTGTGGTCAAGGTGGACCGAATGGGCGAGACGGTCGCGGTCGCCCGCGCTGATCGGGCCAGAAATCCCGACAGAGCCGTGATCGTCGCCCAGCTAGCCCGCTGGATCAAAGCCGTCCGCAGCGTGTGGACCGACGCCGGAGCGCGTTGACGAAGCTTACGCCATGATCGATGCGGGCGCTCCCAGCTATGAGGCGCTCAACGATCATATGCGCACCCACGATCCGTTCACCCGCGCCAAAACCGAGACCGTTTTTGTCGATGTGCTTTCGGTGCTGCCGATCTCGGCCAAGAGTTGGCGCATCGAATGGCGGGAAACGGTGCGCACGCGCGATGGCGTGCGCCGTGCTCCACGGGAGTATCAGGCCACTGTCACGGTGGCATTCAATCCGCCGCAGAACGAAGCCGCCATCCGCGTCAACCCAAGCGGCCTTTATATCGGCAGCTTCGACTGGTCCGAGCGTTTGCGTGCACGAGAAAAGGGGGAGTGAGAATGAGGCTATTAATCCTGGCCGTGAGTGCGGCCTGTTTGACGCCTGCGCCTGCGCTAGCAAAGCCTGCATCAGACTGGAAGGCGAAAACGGTCGCCGTGTCTGAGCAGGTCGATCCGCTAGGCGGGCGTGATGTGCCGCTCAGCCGCAAAGCGCGGCGTGGCCTGAAATATGGTCGCCAATGGGAGCGCAATCGCGTGAGCCCAGCACGAGGAGACGATGGCAGTACCGTTTTTGTGTTCGGCGCCACCATGCCGGTAGTGGTCTGCGCGCCGCTTTATGTCTGCGATCTGATGTTGCAGGAAGGCGAAAGCGTCAACGACCTCAACATAGGCGACAAAGTACGCTGGCGGATCACACCGGCAACGCAAGGCGTTGGTGCGTCAGCCGTCACGCATCTGATCATCAAGCCGTCCGACATTGGCCTCACCACCAATATGGTGATCACCACCAACCGCCGCGCTTACACCATCAAGCTGGTGAGCCGCCGCCAGGACTGGATGCCGCGCGTCTCGTTCGACTATCCGGATAACGTCAGCGCTGAGTGGGGCGTTTATCGCAGCCGCCAGAAAGCCGCGCGCGAGGCGCAAGAAGCCGCCGTCGCTCAAGATATGAGCCATCCGGATTTCGGCTATAGGATATCGGGCGATGATCCCCCCTGGCGGCCAGTCCGCGTCTATGCCGTGAACGGCAAGACCTACATCCAGTTTCCGCGTGACATCGCCCATGGCGATCTGCCCGCGCTAGTGGCGTTGGCCGATGATGGCGGCCTCTTCACCGAGCCGACCAAGGAATTGGTCAATTACCGCTACATCCGAGGCGCTTTCATCGTGGACAAGGTTTTGGAGCGCGCCGCTCTTATCAGCGGTGTCGGCAGTGATCAGATTGCTGTGCGTATCGAACATCAAGGGAGGCGGTGATGCGAGCTATTAATTTTGCGGTGATCATTGCCGTGCTGCTAGCCCTGCCAGGCTGCGCGCTGTTTCGTTCCGAGCCGCCTTCTTTCGTTGCGGAGAACTTCCACGACGATACAGGGCAGCTTGCAAACTATATCGCTACCCTTGTTGCGGAATTCTCACCCAAACCTGACCAACTGCGCTTGCCCGAGGCTCCCGATAACAGCGCCATGAAGGCGCTGGCGGACCAATTGCCCAGCCAGTTCGCCAAGCATGGGGTGAAAGTCGCCCCGGACGATAATGAAAACGCACCACGCTTGCACTACATCATCACGCCTTTCAATGGCGGCTTACTGCTTCGCGTGCGTGTCAGCTCCGCCCGCGCGGCGCTGATACTGCAACGCCGGTCAGGTGGAGTTTTGCAGCCAGCAACACCGCTCGTGTTGAGAAAGGCGGCGCCATGACCAATGCCCCCACTTCCCCCGACTATATGAATCCGGCGGGAGGCGTGCGCCGCCTTAACCGCATGCCGCTGGTGATCGCCGGGGCGATGTTGCTGTTGATCATCATTGCGGTGACGTACACCTACCAGATGCGTTTGGCGCGCATGCGAGAGCAGGCGGCACACGCCTCGGTTAAACCTACTGCGGCCAAGCCCACGCAAGTGTTCCGCGACGCGCCTGATGGCGGCTATATTCCGGCCAAGAAAGCTGCCACGCCCGCGCCTGCGCCACCGTCTATCCCACTGGTTGATCCAGCCAAAGCTGCGGTGAAGGCAGAGCCCGAACCAGACCCGGAAGAGGAACGTATGCGCAAAATGCGTGAGCGTTTACGCCGGATGCGGGAACAGGCAGCGTTTGCCGCCATCCGGGCGCCAACGCGGCTCAAGGGGCAAAGCCGTAAAAGGGCTACGGCTGCGAAGCCAACAGCAACAGCCGAGCCGTCTTCGCGCCGTGATCAGATTGCATCGCTGATTGCCGCCGAAGCCAAACGCCGGGCGCAAGGAAACGG
>JARRLC010000269.1:0-2581 GCA_037387425.1 Alphaproteobacteria bacterium | reverse complement strand
ACCACCAAGATCCGGCAGATTTGTTTCGACGTGATCGAAGACATTGAAAGCTCGCTCGACGGCGAGACTTACGATTACATTCATTCCTGGGTGGGCCGCGATTTCTGGAAATCGCTGATCGAGCACAAATCGGTGAAGGAGACCTATCTCAACACCGTGCAGGCGGCAGAACTTCGCGGCGATCCGCATGTCTACCGTTTCGAGTTCGGCGGCATCGTCTGGGAGCGCTACCGCACCGGCACCAGGGCCGCCGCGAGCGTCGGCGCGCCGTTCATCGGCAATGACGAGGCGCGGTTCGTGCCCATGGGCGTGCCGGAGCTGTTCATTACGCGGTTCGCGCCCGCCGATTACATGGAAACGGTGAACTCCATCGGCCTGCCGCGTTACGCCAAGCAATATCTGGCGCCGAACGGCAAGCGCGTGAACCTGGAAATTCAGTCGAACCCGATTTCGCTGTGCACGCAGCCTGGCGCTTTGCGCAAAGGCACGCGCATCGCTGCGTAACGCACGGGCTTTCGCCCGCCTGAAATGGGCGAGAGCCGACTTTCTTCCCCCACACAATTTTTGAGGAGACCATCATGAGCAAGACTTATGCCGCCGCCGTTGCCAATCAAATGCTGGACGCCTGGGAAACGGCGATTGGCGCTTCGCCGACGCTGAAAATCCGCTCTGGCGCCAAGCCAGCGCACGCCGCCGATGCCTCAACCGGAACGGTGCTGGCGAGCATCGCGCTGCCCGCCGATTTCATGGCCGACGCCTCGGGCGGCGTGAAATCCAAGCTGGGAACCTGGCAAGACCTGGCGGCGGACGCCGACGGCGCGCCCGGCCACTACGAAATCGTCGCCAGCGATGGCGTGACCGTGTGCGAGCGCGGTGATTGCGGCCTTAACGAGAGCGGCGCCGATCTGGAGTTCGATAGCGTGAACTGGACGGCCGGTCAGCAGGTGACGATCACGGCGTTCGGGCTGTCGCTGCCGATCTGACGCAGGCGAGTTTCGTTCCGATGGGCGAACAATACACGCTGGCCGCGGATGTGATTGCGGTCTTCAAGGAAAAGGCTGGGCGTCTCGGCTTTGAGGCTTGCGAAGCCTTTGACTGGGCGGCGGATATTGCGTCGCCCGATCTAACCTTCTCCGCGCTGATCGATATCTATAGCGAGATGATCGCGCGCGGCGAAGCGCATGAGGGCTGGGCGGTCGGTCTTCTGGAACTCGTCTGGGAGAACATCACGCCCGCCGACCGGCTCAAGCTTCTGGACGCTATCAAAGGCAACGGCTTGAAATTCCTCAACCGCGAAAGCTTCAAGAGGTTTACCCTCACCGCCGAAGAAGAAGACCTGGTCCGCACCGTCTTCCTCGCCAACCGCGCCGTGAGCGCTTTAGAGGCGTTCGATGGCTAACACCGGCTGGACGATTGCGGGGGCTGGCGCTAGCGTATCCGGGTACGGATCAAAGCCGTGGTATGATCCCGGAAACATTACCGCAGATGATGGCAATTGTGCTTACGCCACTGGTAGCAAGAATAATGGAACGTATCATCTCAAGGCGTCGAATTTTGGCCTTTCCGTTCCGTCAGGCGCGACAATTGAAGGCATAGCAGTTCGCATAAAAGCGCATGATCCTGAAGAGGGCACTGCGGATATTGTTATCGTCCTGGTTGGCAAGGACGACGCACATCCCGGCAATGATCTCGAACCTGGCAACACAAACTTAGGAATGACGGCTGCGAACTATGATTATGGTTCGTCTTCTGAGTTGTGGGGTTTGTCGTGGACTCCGGAAGAGATCAACGCAGCCGATTTCCAAGTACGCGTTGCGTGTGGTCTCGATAATCCGCCGGGTGACCCATACGTCGACGCTATATGGGTTGATGTTACTTACACTGAGGGCGGCGCAGGCGAAATCTCCGGCTCGGCGGTGCAGACGGTTAGCGTCTCGCAGGCGGCAGTTGGCGCGGTCGCCGTATCTGGCGCCGCTAGCCAGTCAGTTGAGGTAAGCCAGAGCGCTGCCGGTCATCTGTCAGGGGTGATCTTAGGCGAGGCCGCGCAAGCTGTTGAGGTTTCGCAGGCCGCCGCTGGCGCGGTTCGCGTTTCCGGCGTCGCCGCACAGAGTATCGAAGTTTCGCAAAGCACCATCGGCGTGGTCGCCGTGTCAGGCATTGCCAGCCAACCGATTGAGGTAAGCCAGAACGCCACCGGTACGGTCGAACTGCTCGGAAGCGCTGCGCAAGTTGTTGAGGTCTCGCAGGCAGCTGTAGGGGGAGCCCACGTTTCCGGCGTCGCCGCACAGACTATTGCAGTTTCGCAAGTCGCCAGTGGTGTTGCCACCATTTTCGGTGAAGCCACGCAGAGCGTCGAAGTTTCGCAAAGCGCTGCTAGCGTAATCACCGTTTCCGGTGGAGCGTCTCAGACCGTAGAGATTTCGCAGAACGCCACCGGCGCGGTCGAGATAAACGGCGCCGCCACGCAAGAAGTCGCCGTTGCGCAGACGGCGTCAGGACTGGTGACAACCGGCATCGTGGGTGAGGCTGCGCAACTTGTTAAGATTTCGCAGGTCGCCGCTGGCGCTGTCGCGATTTCCGG
>JARRLC010000268.1:0-3554 GCA_037387425.1 Alphaproteobacteria bacterium | reverse complement strand
GCAGCGCACGCCGGTGACAGCCGCGCCATGAACGCGCTTGGCGAGATGAATGCCCAGGGACTTGGTGGACCTGCCGATCCCGTCGCAGCCTATGGATATTACGCAGCGGCCGCTACAGGCGGGAACGCGTACAGCGTAACACAGCGTGACAAGATCGCCCAAAAGCTCAGTGCACAGCAACAAGCTAAGGGCGAACTCATGGCTTCCAGGCTGCTAGGGCAACACGGTTAAGGCGTTATCGTTTAAGTTAGTAAGGAGCAAGCCATGGAAAACTTATCCGAAATCAAAGGCAAACTGGCTGCGCTTGACGCGCATATTGCTCAGAAAACCAAAGAATTGGCGAAACAGGGCGTTTTGCACGGTGCGGCAAGGGCAAAAGCAACAGACTTACGTATTCAGCGCGTAAGACTGGCAAGGCTTGCTAAGGAACGCGCAAAAGGCTCGAAGCATCCTGAAGCCATCGCAACCCTTGCAGCTGAAGCCGAGGCGATACGACTGATGTTCAGAAAGTGGATCGCCGAAATCGACGAAGGCTATTAAATGAAATTCGCTTTCATTCTCGATACACGGTGCGAAATTCGAAACGTGCAAAGCGGTATGCAAAACGATCGAGCGAAAAAATGATTAGAGCATTTTCCCGATTTAGTCTGAATGGATCTGGCTTAAATACAGATCGAAGCCAGAACTCTGAAAGAGCCGAAAATCTGCGAACACCGGAATATCGAGGGCATCCCCACAAACTGAAAACCGTCCTCGGCGGCACGATCGGCAATGTCATGGAGTGGTATGATTTTGCCCTCTATGGCTTTTTTGCTCCTGTTCTGGCGCAGCTTTTTTTCCCTTCAGGCAATAAAACTGCTTCACTGATTGCCACATTCGGCGTGTTTGCCGTCGGTTTTGTTATGCGGCCAATTGGCGGTATTATATTTGGCTGGTGTGCTGCCTACGGCGGGAGCTATCGGAATATGGGCTGCTGTTCTGCTGCTCGGCGTCCGGCTGGTTCAAGGACTTTCGGTAGGCGGCGAATTCAGCGGCTCTGTCACTTATGTCGTCGAAACTTCACCACTGCATCGTCGCGGCTTTTCCGGGAGCTGGGCCAATTTCGGCGGCCTTGTCGGCACCCTTGCCGGATCGGGCCTCGCCGCTTTTATGGCCAGCGTCTTACCAAGCTCCGATCTCCAAAGTTGGGGATGGCGGGTTCCATTTCTGCTCGGGGGCGTTTTTGCCGTGCTGGCCTATCTTTATATCCGCAGGCTGAAAGACGTCCCGCATATGGTCCATCATGAGGCGCAGCATCAACAGGACTCGCCCCTGCACAAAGCCCTGGTGCAAAACCGCCGCGAAACCTTGCTGGCCATCGTCTTCGCTTCCGGGTACGGTATTTGTTATTATATCCTGCTGGTTTATCTTCCAACTTATGTTCATGTTGTTGGCACAATCAGTGATGGTACGGCGTTACTGATCAATTCCTTAGGCTTGGCCCTGGCTATACCCTTTATACCTCTATTCGGCTGGATTTCTGATCATTTCATCCGGCGGCGTTCGCTTCTGCTTATCACGTTTTTGCTCGTCGCTGTACTTGGGTGGAATTTGTTTTATCTTTCGAGTGGCTCACTCACTGGGCTGGTTGTCTCACAGATTATATTCGCCCTTATCATGGCGGTTCCCATGGGTGTTGCGCCGGCGATGTTTGTGGAACTGTTTCCCAAAGAGGACAGACTGACCGGCTATTCCGTTGCTTTCAATATCGGTTTGGGCATCGCTGGCGGCACAGCTCCGATGATCGCAACGTGGCTGATTTCCGCGACTGGATATGATACTGCGCCTGGCGCCTACCTTGTTTTCGCGGCCCTGATTTCAACCGCTGCCTTGTGGTTCATGCAGGACCGCAGCCGGGAACCCTTGAGATAGCCCCCACTCCGTCAAACTTGCCTCAGAAAAGCCGCGCTAGTACCCTGCGTCATTGGAGAGTGAGTCGTAGTTGCCACGTCTGCCGGGTAATCGTGAGCCCATCATTTTCCGGGCTTTACCGCGACGGCGAAGCATGATTCAAGCTTGGGATGGCTTACCAAGCAACTCCGATCCGGCTTGATGGGCTTGATGACAAGCTTCGGCCAGGGGCAAAGCCTGTGTACACGGACGAGACTGGTAAACGCATTTTGGCAATGCTCGATCAGCCGGTGCCGCCGGGCCGCGCCCGCTGGGATGGCAAGCTTCTCGCCGAGGCGCTTGGCGATGTTGACATCAATTATGTCCGCCGCTTTCTGCGAAAGCACAAAATCGATCTCGGCGGGCGGAAATCATGGTGCGAGAGCAACGATCCGGAGTTCGCGGCCAAAGCCGCCGATGTGGTTGGCCTTTACATGTCGCCTCCCGAGAATGCCATTGTGCTGTGCATCGACGAAAAGCCGTCGATCCAGGCTCTGGAGCGTGCGCAAGGCTATCTGAAACTTGCCAATGGGCGCACTTTGACCGGACACAGCCATGACTACAAGCGGCACGGCACGACAACGCTGTTTGCCGCTTACGACGTGGCTACGGGCAAAGTTCTTGCCAAGCATGAGAAGCGACGGCGCCGGAAGGAATTTCTCGCTTTTTTGGACGAAGTGGTCGCGGCCTATCCCAACCGTCGGCTTGAGGTCATCCTCGATAATCTGAATACGCACAAGCGGAATGAGGCGTGGCTGGAGAAGCATCCCCTCGTGACCTTCCACTACACCCCGACGCGGGCGTCGTGGCTCAATCAAGTCGAGTGCTGGTTCTCACTCCTTCAGGGGCAGTCGCTGGCGGGCGCGTCCTTTACGTCAATCGAGCAACTGAAAGCTCACATTGGTGCCTACGTCGAACGCCACAACGCCACCGCCGAACCGTTCGTGTGGACCAAATCCGAAGTTCACCAGCGCCGCGTGAAAGGACGGCGTCTTAGCGATTTATGACGCCGGGTACTAGCGAGGCTTCGCCTCAGACCAACAAGCCATGCAGCAGTGCACACAAAACTTGACACATTCGCATCAACTTTCGGCATTCAAGAGAATCTAGTCTCTGGCGAGAAATTATATGGAATAGATACCGCGCAACTAAGGGACTTTTTGGAAATCTAGATTTTCAAACTGCTCTAGAGATATCTACCGCTCAAAGTCATATGCTCGGAGCGTTCTCAAAATTGCGGCGTATCCAAAGCTTACCTATAACCCGCAGTAGGAGAGGGATAAAAACACAGAAGTCACCGAAATCACCAAACAAAATACTATGCTTTGCAGCTGGAACTCGGGTATTAATGGCTGACGGGACAACCAAAGCCATTGAAGACATAAAACCAGGTGAATGGGTATTAGCTGATGATCCTGAAGATGATGAAAAGCCGAAAGCATTTCAGGTCAAGCATGCGATAAAATCCATTACTTCAAGGATTATAGAAATATACATCGATGATGGTGATGGAATAATCGACGGCAAGTTTAAAGCTACCGGGAAACATCCGTTCTATACGCAAAATAGAGGGTGGCAGTACGCTGAGAATTTGGCGGTAGACGATGTGCTATTAGGTCACAAAG
>JARRLC010000267.1:0-2626 GCA_037387425.1 Alphaproteobacteria bacterium | reverse complement strand
GCACACGACAGCGGCAATCAACCACAAAACTCGTCGATGAAACACAGCCCCCCCATTTCCCAAAACACCCATGCCATAACAATAATGCAGAAAATTGTGCGGATTCCGATGAAGCCGGCCACCTATTCCAACTTTAAGCCGGACGGCGTTCCGATTTGATGCCGGACAGTGTTCCGACTTGAAGCCGGACACCATTGGCGGTTCCCCCACGGGTCAGGATGGATGATGGATCGGTCCTTGCTTGGCGTCAATCCTGTTCGTTTGGTTCCTTCTCTTTGCGTTTGCTTTTGCCGTTCAACTCGAGCCGGTAAGCGTTGTGCACTAGGCGGTCGAGGATGGCGTCAGCCAGCGTCGGATTGCCGATCATGTCGTGCCAAAGTTTGATCTGCGCCTGGCTGGTCACCAGCGTCGAGCCGGCATCATAGCGGTCTTCCATGATCTCAAGCAGATCGCGGGCCTGCTCCGGCGTCAGAGCTTCCGGCCCCCAATCGTCGAGAATGAGCAATTTCACCCGGCTGAGCGATTTCAGCAGCTTGGCGTAACGCCCATCGCCACGCGCAAGAGCCAGCGCGGCAAAGAGCCGGGGCATGCGATAATAGAGCACAGAGATATCTTCCCGGCAGGCTTTCTGGCCAAGCGCGCAGGCCAGCCAGCTCTTACCGATGCCGCACGGGCCAGTGATGAGGAGATTGCGCTTGTCGCGAACCCAATCGCAGGCGGAGAGTTTAAGAAACAGCGTACGATCAAGGCCGCGGACGGAGCGATAATCGGTGTCCTCGACACTGGCATCCTGCCGCAACTTTGCCATGCGCACCCGCATTTCGAAGCGCTTTTGCCGGCGCAGCGTTACTTCATATTCGAGCAGCAGACCAAGCCATTCGGCATGATCAAGACTGCGGGCTTCGGCGTTCTCGGCCAAGTCTTTGAAGCCCTTGGCAATTCCATGTAGCCCAAGGGTATGCAGTTGATCGAGGGTGGGATGTGTCAGCATGATCCTTTTTCCTTTTTGGCGTAAAAACAAAACAACCTGTCCAAATGACGGGCGGATGAGGGTGTGGAACGCCGGTCAAGACGCTCCGCACCGGGTTCAGTTTCAGTGGAAGTAATGGGGGCCTCGGATATTGGGGTGGTCGAACAAAGTGGGCTGGCCCTGGCTTGGCACGGAAGTTCTGTCCAGGTTGTTGGCGATGATCGAGGCGATGGAGCGGTAATTCAGGGCGCCGATTTCTATCGCCCTCGCCGATACCGCTTCCGCGCGCGCCGCCGTGATGCCGCGATAGAGCCGGAGAATACCCAGGCAGGTTCGAAAGCCCTGCTCCGGGTGCGGCCGGTTGGCGAGCACGGCGATGACCAGCCCTTCTGTGTTAGGACCGATATTGCTCGCCCAGCGACGGAAGCGCTCCGGGCTCCACTCTGCATAGCGACGGTGCGCACTCGGCATATGCTCGGGATCGGTACCGTGGCGTGGGCCGCCATAGCGGCGCTGATGGGCTGCTACACGCCGGCCACGGTGGAAGATCTCGATGATGCGCGCGGTAAAACGCACATCGACCTGAACCCGCAGCAGCGAATGCGGCACCGAGTAGTAAAAGCCTTCGATCTCAATGTGATAGTCAAGGCCGACACGAGCCAGACGCCACTCGGCATATTCCCAGTCGGTCTCGGGAAGAGGCCTGAGCGCTGGCCGCTCGATAGTCTCAAACAGTTCACGACGGCTCACGCCAAGACGGCGCATAGGACGGCCGTTCATGCGGTCGAGCACCTCTTTGATCGCCGCGTTACACTCCGCCAGGGAAAAGAATGTCAGATGGCGGAGCCGGCCGAGGATATAGCTCTGTGCAAACCTTACACCCGCCTCAACCTTGGCTTTATCGCGCGGTTTCCTCGGCCGTGCCGGAAGGACGCCAACGTCGTAATGCGCTGCCATCTTCCCGTAACTGCGATTGATCTCGGGATCGTAAAACGACGCTTTGTTGACGCCGCTCTTCAGATTGTCCGGGACCAGAAGGCGGGGCACACCGCCAAGAAAGCGGAACATGCGCACATGAGCGCCGAGCCAGTCAGGCAAGCTTTGCGTGAACGTCGCTTCCGCATACGTGTAGTTCGACGCACCAAGAACCCCGACGAAAATCTCAGCATCCCGAAGTTCGCCCGTCGCCGGATCGGCGATGGCGATCTTCTTGCCTGAATAATCGACGAACAGCTTGTCGCCAGCAACATGATGCTGGCGCATGACCGGCGACATGCGTCGTTCAAACTCGCGGAACAGATCGCAGAACCGGCTGTATCCGTAACCGTCCGGGTGGGCGGTACGATATTCCTCCCACAAAATCATGAGGTTGACGCCGGGGCGCTTCATCTCCCGCGCTAGAGCCGTCCAATCCGGTTCGGTGCGCCGCCGTCGACTGGGCCGATGGCGCATTTTGCTGAACAACCGCTCTTCGAGAACGGCGTCAGTCATATCCGGTGGCAAGGGCCAGCCGAGCCCGGCCTCTTCCGCACGTCTGAGATTGTCTTGGATGGTGCTGCGGGCTACTCCGAGCGTGCGCCCGATCTCCCGTTTGCTCGCTCCGTCATGATGCAGGCGGAGCATCTGTCTTATCTGTCGCATGGTCAGCTCTCGTTT
>JARRLC010000266.1:0-2642 GCA_037387425.1 Alphaproteobacteria bacterium | reverse complement strand
TCCATTCACGGCGTCGGTTGCGTAGTTCCTGGCTGTAATAAAAACGAACGGATTTGTCGGCGATGGTTGCAACCAACTCGTCCAGACGCTTTTCAAAAAATGCCCTTTGTTCGGGAGTAGACATATTCGCGGTGCGAAATTCCTTCGACCACAGCACATCCACCAGCGCACGCGTGGTTTCGAGCGCCGTGCTCAGCGCATCGGCTCCCAGCACACGCAACATGTCATCTGGGTCAAGCCCTTCGGGTAAAAAGGCAAAACGCAAACTTTTGCCGGGGACAAGATGTGGCAAAGCCATTTCCACGGCGCGAAAAGCGGCCTTCTGACCGGCCGCGTCTCCGTCAAAGCAAAGGATGGGCTCATCCGCCATACGCCATAACAGCTTGAGCTGATCCGCTGTGAGCGCAGTGCCGAGCGGTGCAACGGCGTTAGAAAGGCCCGCACGCGCGAAGGCAATAACATCCATATAACCTTCGGCAACGATGACCGAACGACGCTCATGAGCCGTTTTACGCGCCATGGAGCCGTTGTAGAGCAGGTGGCCTTTGTGAAAGAGCGGCGTTTCCGGCGAATTGAGATATTTCGGTTGCTGATCCGCATCAAGTGCGCGGCCGCCAAAAGCGATAACCGAGTCCCGCAGATTTGTGATGGGAAACATCAGACGGTGACGGAAGCGGTCATAGCTAACGGGAATATCTTCACCCGCTATCAACATGCCGCTGGCAACCATATCTTCAGGCGAAAACTTTTTTGCCGCGAGATGTTCTTTCACGATGTAACGGCCAGGAGGCGCGTAACCAAGGCGGAAACGCTCGATATCTGCATCGCTCAAACCGCGCTTGTGAAGATAATCGCGTGCCTGCCGACCGGCGGAAGAATAAAGCGCATCTTGATAGAACGTGGTGGCCGTCTCCATCAGGCGAAGCAGGCGCTCAATTTGCTTTTCTCGAACCTCTGCCTGAGGCGAGGGCTTGGGCATTTGTACGCCCGCTTCGTCGGCGAGGCGCTCCACCGCCTCCGGGAAAGATAAGCCCTCCGCCATCATTAGAAATTTAAAAATATCGCCATGCTCGCCCGAGGCAAAGCAATGGTAGAAACCTTTCTGGTCGTTAATGGTGAATGAGGGCGTTTTCTCGTGTTTGAAGGGGGACAAGCCGACATATTCGCGTCCGGCGCGCTTTAATTTGACATGCCGACCGACAACTTGGCTGACCGGCAACCGCGCACGGATTTCATCCAGCAGTGATGGTGGAAAACGCATATAAGCCCCCTTGCAACAAGGCAATTCTATGCGATTCGCAAGGGCCACCCTTCAGGAGGAACGCCGCTGTGCGTGATGTGTGGATATCGTATTTTTACGGAGATGTTCGCATCGGGAGAAAAACATCAAAATGCCGGATATTCCTGCAAAAGACGTTCTCGGATCAGCAAATAGGTAGAAGCTATGTTGCTTGAAATCGCCATCGTGATGCGTACAGCGCGGCTTTGGATACGCCAAGCCGACCACAGATCACCCTAACGACCTCAGCCGCTATTTGCAGCATCCACGCCATAGTTTTCAGCCTGGATGCTACACGGATAATACGTAAGTGAGTCTTGCTGTCGTGGAAACGCTTGCGGCATTAACCCAAAAAGGATGATCCAACGGACCAACCCGAATTTCGACGTGGGTTCTCTTGTGGGCTTGTGTGCTCCAGAAACCACGTCAGCTTCGGCGATTAACCTAGCATGCCGCCAAACTTTTTCTTAAAGCGGCTCAGACGCCCGCCGCGATCCAGAAGCTGCTGGTTGCCCCCTGTCCAGGCAGGATGTGTGGTCGGATCAATGTCCAAATTTAGCACCGAACCTTCTTCACCATATGTTGAATAGGTCTCAAATTCGGTCCCGTTGGTCATGACGACTTTGATCTTGTGATAGTTGGGATGAATGTTCTTTTTCATGTCCAGCTGCTCCGAATAGAAAAACGCCCGAACAGCCGTGTCACTTGCCCGGACAACCGCCGCCAGCTTGTTAAGAATGAAATCTGAAGAACCTATATCGCAATCAATCAGCACATGACAAGACCGAGTTTCGGTATTAACGAGGAAGGGTGGACAGGAAGGACAATCATCTAGTACGCCCCGCCGGAAGTTCTGCTCCATCTGCGGCGAGCGCTTACGGAACTTCCTGCGGGTTAAGCGTACTAGCAAGTTATTGACTCTAGTACAGCTTTTCCGCAACAAGTTCGCATGAGCGCTTACAGCAAATGGGTGCGAACTTGTTGCGGGCTGTACTAGGGGGTTGCTGACATGCCAGATGTGTTGCACATTTATTGTGCGCTGCGGAAAATGTCTTGTCCTGATGAGGAAACGATTGGAGTTAACAATTCTTAACCACAAGGGTTAGGATCACGGGAAGGCTTCGCACAATACTCAACACAACGAACACAAGCCTGCGCCCAGGGATAAAGATTGCGATGAAAAACGGTAATGGCAAGTATCCGGCTGAAGACTCTCGATCTAAGCCGGAAAAACCAGCAAGAACGGGAAGTACACCTGCCTCCAGGAATTCTCGCTCTCTTTATTCACTGTGGAGTCTGCGCTCCTATCTCGCCCGCTACAAATCGAAGCTTATACTTGGTTTCTTCGCTCTATTGATGGCAG
>JARRLC010000265.1:0-2660 GCA_037387425.1 Alphaproteobacteria bacterium | reverse complement strand
GGCGGCTGCCTGGCAGTGTACAAAACGAAGCGCTGTGCCTCGTGCTGGCGCTACGCTGCGGCCTGGCGGCGCCGTCGGTAACAACCGGTAAGGCTGGCAAACGGACTTATGCACTCGTGACCCGGTATGACCGCATTCAGCGTGACGGACGCTGGCGCCGTCTGCATCAGGAGGATTTCTGTCAGGCGCTCGGCAAACCGCCTTCGGCTAAATATGAAGCCAACCAGACCGGTATTCAGGGGCCGAAGCTGAAAGACATGTTCACCCTGACGTATCGCGTTATGCAGGCTCCTGACGTGCTGGCGTTGCTCGACCAGGCCGTTTTCAACGTGCTCGTCTGCAACACCGATGCGCACGCTAAGAATTACTCGATCATGATTTCCGCACGCGGATTCAGGTTGGCGCCGATCTATGACGTGCTGTGTGCGGCGGCTTGGGATGGCATTACCCGCAATCTCGCCCAGAAAATCGCGGGCAAAAATCGGGGCGACTATCTGAAATTGCGTCACTGGCTACGCTTTGCCGAAGAATGCCGTCTCAATGGGCCACGCTTTGTGAAACGGATTAGCGATCTGGCGGAGCGTATTTCTCGCGAACTTCGGCCCGCAGCAGATGAGGTGGCGGCCATGCCCGCCGGATCGCATCCGTTGCTGCCCGCATTTTGTGAAGCGATCGCGTCCCGCACCCGCAATGTCCTCAATGGTCTTTCCGCCGACGCGTAGTTTTTCGTTTGGATCTTGGTTTTAAATAAGGATTGGCGTAATCAAGCAAGGTAGAGATTTCCTCATATGTCGTGAGATGGCATTTACCTGGGCAGAATTGGAAGATCGCCTCGGCTATTTCTATATCTGTTTGGCTTTCTTTACAGGCCAATTTGTTTATCGAACCGAAAAGGATCATATATTTTCTAAGAAATTTATTTACATCTACAAACCTTTCCTGAATGGTTCTCCCACAGATCTCATATTTTGGGGTTGCAGTTATTTCATAAATTATAGTCTCAGCTTTTCAATAAATGGATTTGATCCTGAAGAGGCAGAGACGCCAGATTGATGGCGATTTTCGCAGATCCGCCAATTTCTTGGTCGTTAATCTGCTTCTTTGTATTGTGAGACATTTAACCTCTGGTGATGCAAGCATGGAATAAGCAGTAAGTGTCTTAGTAATTGTGTGAAACTTTAATGATTCGTAGGAATTACAACTATATATTCTTAAATAGTCTTTCCCGTTACCATACGCGAGCTATGCTGGAATCTTGGTGACGGGTCTGGGAAAGGGAGGCGGCGTATCGTGGCGGTGAAAAGCCAGCCACATATCCTCGAAAGGATTGATACGCCATGAAAGACTCTGCAGTTGTCACCTTGCGCCAGCCCGGTGAATTCGCCGATCCGCTCACCGAAGTCCTGCGCAGCGGCGCGCGCCAGCTTCTCGCCCATGCCGTCGAGGCCGAGGTCGCCGAGGCGCTCGCCGCCCATGCCCACCTCACCACGGATGATGGCCGCCAGCGCCTGGTGCGGCACGGCCACATGCCGGAGCGCACCATCCAGACTGGCATCGGTCCGGTGGAGGTTCGCCAGCCGCGCGTGCGCGATCGCGGTGCCAGCGACGCCGAACGCATACGCTTCTCCTCGGCGATCCTGCCGCCATATGCTCGCCGGACCAAGAGCCTCGATGTGCTGCTGCCGGTGCTGTACCTGCGCGGTATTTCAACAGGCGACATGCAAGAGGCGCTCGCGGCTTTGCTCGGCAAAGATGCGCCAAATCTCTCGCCTGCCGTGCTCACCCGGCTGAAGGCTGGCTGGCAGGAGGAGTTCGAGCGCTGGAAAAAGCGTGACCTCTCAGCCCGGCGGTATGTCTACATCTGGGCGGATGGCGTCTATCTCCAGGCGCGCATGGAGCCGGACAAGCAGTGCATCCTCGTGATCATCGGCGCTACGCCGGAGGGCAAAAAGGAGTTGATCGGTTTCCAGACGGGCTATCGGGAGAGCGCTCAATCCTGGCGTGAGCTACTCGCCGATCTGAAATCCCGTGGCTTGTCCGTGCCGCCGGAACTGGCCACTGGTGACGGCGCACTTGGCTTCTGGAAGGCGCTGGAGGAGGAATTCGGCGCCACGCGGCAACAACGCTGCTGGGTGCATAAGACCGCGAATGTGTTGAATAAACTGCCGAAATCGGTGCAGCCCAAAGCCAAGGCGGATTTGAAGGAGATCTGGCAGGCAGAAAGCCGCGCCGATGCGGAGAAAGCTTTCAATCGCTTCCTCGCCAAATACCAGGCGAAATACGACAAGGCTGCCGCCTGCCTGGCCAAGGATCGCGAGGCGCTGCTGGTGTTCTATGAGTTCCCTGCCGAGCATTGGAAGCATATCCGCACGAGCAATCCCATCGAGAGCACGTTCGCGACCGTCCGCCATCGCACGACGCGCAGCAAAGGCTGCCTCTCGCACGACACCGGCATGATAATGGTTTTCAAACTGATCCAAGCCGCGCAGATTTCGTGGCGGCGGCTCGACGGGCAAAATCACTTGCCAAAGGTGATAACCGGCGTCAAATTCGCCGACGGCATTGAAGTGAAACAGAAACAAGCCGCCGCCTGATCAATGCTCAGCCCGTCACCAAGATTCCAGCATAGCTCTTGGAAGGACGTTTATGATTGATGCTCG
>JARRLC010000264.1:0-2719 GCA_037387425.1 Alphaproteobacteria bacterium | reverse complement strand
GGGCGGTACGAAGCCGCTTTAGCTTTGCATTTCTTGATGCCGCCACGACGCGAAGAAATTCGACTGACCGTTTTGGGGCCAGCTAAAGTTGTTCGTTTGATGAGCACTATGACTATATTGTCGCGAACGGAGGCGGTACCGACAATAAAGCTGAAGAACCGCCCATAGAATCGAGAAGTGGCACAACGGAAGTGTCCGAGACATAGGTGTGTTGTGGATATAACAAACAAATCATTACCCACCCCGCCCAAGCAGCCGATGACCCCTGAAGAAACTGGGATCAATATCGACTTCCTCCAAAGGTTGATCGGCAAATTATTGCAGATACATGGGACGATGACTCCTTCGGAGATCGCCAAGGAAGTTTGTCTGTCGCCACCGGTTGTCGCATCCATTGTCCAGGGTTTGATGCGCCTTCAGTTGGTCGAGGCGCGCGGACTGGCTGGTAATGATGTTCGATCGGAACTGCGCTACGTATTGGGCGCGAACGGAAGAGCATGGGCTCTCGAATCGATGGCCCTGTCGAGCTACATCGGACCGGCGCCCGTAACACTGGACGATTTCACCAAACAGATTAGATCCCAATCCATTCTCAGAGAACGTATTTCCCGGCCGCAGATCATTGAGGGGCTGTCACATCTGGTGCTTCCGGAAAATCTGATCGATCAGCTCGGTCCGGCTGTCAATTCCGGAAGGTCGCTTTTACTTTACGGCGACTCAGGGAATGGAAAGACAAGTATCGCCGAGGCAGTTGGTAGTTTTTTTCGCGAAATTATATTTATACCTCATTGCATCGAAGTTGGAGGACAGATCATCAACTTCTTCGACGCAACGATTCACAAACCCGTATCCGAGTTTGGGGAAGATACCGAGCAATCTAACTTATTGAATTCGAAATTTGACGCACGTTGGATTCCGATCCATCGGCCCATCGTTATGACGGGTGGCGAACTCACGCTCGAAATGTTGGACCTGATCTTCAATTCGAATTCAAATTTCTACGAGGCTCCCACACACCTCAAGGCTGCGGGCGGCATTTTCGTCGTTGACGACTTTGGCCGGCAACGTACCAATTCACAGGCATTTCTCAATAGGTGGATCATTCCGCTGGAACGTGGTCACGACTACCTCACCTTACACACAGGAAAGAAATTTGCCGTTCCGTTCGACCAGTTAGTCATTTTTTCTACCAATATCGAACCGGTTAAGCTTGCGGACACCGCTGGGTTGAGACGCCTCGTCTACAAGATATTCATCCCATCTCCAACATCAGCCGACTTCAAACTCATTTTCGAACGTGCCTGCAAGGCAGGAGAGATACCATTCGACGAAGAAGCTTACGATACGTTCTTCCGCAATTACTATCAAACAAACGGCGCCATCTTGTCTGGCGCGCATCCGAAATACATAGTTGATTACATCAAGGCCATCTGTTCCTACAGGGGCGTTGCGCCATTGATGACAGCTGAAACTCTCGATACAGCTTGGTCAAACCTTCATGTGCGTTCCCCAGTATGATTAATCGGATAAGTATTTAAGCGTATAACTTACGTATTTGGTATGGAAAATGAAAGTCGTCGTTCAATCACCGCTCATACGACAGTCATGACGTAGCCAAGAGACAGTTTGCCCCGGTTCCAGCCGTTAGGGATATGAAAACAAACGGAGAAATGAGGTGTATCGCGACCAAGTCGTAATGCCCCCAGTCCGGCGCGGCGTCTCTGGTACCCAGTTTAACAATCATGGTGCAGGAAACAGGAAAACATGCGGGGGGCGAAGCCTTGTTCCCCGCAATTTGGATAAAATTCCTCTCTCCTCACAAACGCGTTCATAAAGCAGCATTTCCAATCATAGCCTGGAACCATCATCACCATGGTAAGGACAAGGTAGCATGTAGTTTTCAAGTTTCGGAGCTTTACGTGCTGCTAATAACCTGCCAAGAAATTTCGGGGGATACCATCTGGCGTTTGAGCGATACGGAACAAGAGCGACCTCTTTGCGATCAGGCTGCGTGTTCATCGGCGTTTTTTACCAGTTGGCACACTGTTTCCGTAGTAAACGAGGGTAGCATGTCTGGAACGGCACATGCAATCTGGGGCACAACTGTAGTTATCCGACGCAGCTGGGTGCAGAATGACGGACTGCCGGTCGCAATTAGCGAGTTTGTGGGTGATGTTATACATGCTGGCGGCTATCTACCGCATGAGCTGCCCCCGAAATTAATGCAAGTTCACCACGTTGGCTTTTATATTGGGCAAATTAACAACGGTGGCCATAGCCAGTTCATCAGCAATTGCGGCGAAGATTTTTATGCCATATCCGCTGATGTGCAAGATGGTCTTAAAGCAATGGATGCCCTCGCGCAGCACCAAATCCTGATCGAAATGATAACCTTGGCGACGAATTCAGAAGGGGCTTGCGCTCAGAATGAATTCAACGTGAGCGCCGAGGCGGCAGAGAACTTCGATGAGCGATTTTACCAGGCAGAAGAGGAAATGCCTATTGAAATACTCTGCGGACGATGGATTTCGGGCTGGCCGGAGTTGAGGATCGTTGACGACGATCAGTACGCCTCAGCAATCGAAGAGATAGCGGCGTTGAATCCGTTTCGCGGTTCACGCCTTGCCTGGAGAGATGTGCAAAGCATCCGCCACCAGATCACAGAACCGGAGCAAATTGCCATAGCGGCGGCTTGCGGTGCAGTTAAACCAGACCCTGA
>JARRLC010000263.1:0-2719 GCA_037387425.1 Alphaproteobacteria bacterium | reverse complement strand
TCGACCTTGAGAATAGCCCGTTTTACTTGGTGCAGCAGACGCGGGAGTGGTCGGCGATGCCAGACGAATGTGGCCGTGAGTTGCCTCGGCGCGCTGGTGTGAGTTCGTTCGGCTTCGGCGGGGTTAACGCGCATGTCGTGCTTGAGGAATATGCCGGCGGGGCTCCGCGGCGGCAAAGTACGGCGCGGATTAGCCAAGAAAATCCAGGGCTTGTGGTGCTGTCGGCAAAGACGCCGGAGCGTCTGGAAGACTACGCCCGCCTGCTGATGGCGGCAATCGAGGACAACGGCTGGGACGACGATGTCCTGCCCAGCCTTGCCTATACGCTTCAGGTCGGCCGCGAGGCGATGGAAGAACGTCTGGCGTTTATCGTGAGCAGCACGGAGCATCTGCGCGAGAAACTAGCGGCTTTCCTGGTGGGCAAAGATGGCATCGACGATCTCTATCGCGGCCAGGTGAAGCGCAACAAAGAAGCGCTGGCGGTGTTTTCTGCGGATGAGGAGTTGCAGGAAGCGCTCAGTAAGTGGATCGCCAAGGGCAAACTGCACAAGCTGGCGGATCTGTGGGTGAAAGGGCTGGCGTTTGACTGGGGCAAACTCTACACAGAAAATCCGCCCCAACGCATGAGCTTGCCGACATATCCCTTCGCCCGCGAACGCTACTGGGTGCCGCTGACGGCAAACAACGCCGGAAACGGGGGGGCGTCTCCGATGCTTAAGAGAAATGGAAGCCGTTTCGGAGATGCGTACTATCTCGGGCTGGTTGATCGCGTCGTGGATGGAAATTTATCCGTTGATGCTGCCGTGCAGGAAATGAGCGATGTTTAAGGCGGTATCGTAAGTTTGGCGGGGGCGAAAGTCTTGTTATTCGCGTTTGTGGGCATCAAATTGGTGCAAACGGTTGCTGATAGCTTCTGTTCCAGGGCTTGCCCCCAAATGGTCAGATCATTAACTTCGCAATCGTATCAACTTAATAATGTCCAGGGATCGGCCAGCAATTCGTTATGAGAGTATTCGCGATATCTGATTTGCATGTTGATTATGAAGATAACTTGAAATGGATATATAATATATCTTCATACGACTTCACTGGGGATATTCTGGTTGTTGCTGGCGATATTTCGGATTCATTGAGTTTGCTTGAGCGTGCGCTAAGTAATTTTGTTCGACGTTTCAAGGTCGTACTGTTTGTGCCCGGAAATCATGAACTTTGGATCTCCAGGGATAAGGGCATTAAGACTTCCCTTGATAAGTACACGCATATTCGCTCGGTTGTCGAAGCAAGTGGCGCGCAGCAAAGCGCGTTTCGGGCTGATGGCCTATGCATCCTGCCGCTATTAAGCTGGTATGATTACTCTTTTGGGCAGCCAACTCAGCGGCTATTGGATGTCTGGATGGACTTTCGCACATGCCAATGGCCAACCGGATTTCAAATGGACGATGTCGCAACACATTTTGAGCAATGGAATTATTTTCCAGAGTTGGGTGATGAAGAGTTTGTCATTACGTTCTCTCATTTTTTACCGCGCATAGATGTGCTGCCGAAATTCATCCCGGATGCACTGAAAGTACTTAATCCAATACTCGGGGCGACACGAATTGAGCGCCAAATTCGAAAGCTAAATTCAAAAATCCATATTTATGGCCATTCTCATGTGAACCAGCACACCCATATTGAAGGTATTACCTATGTAAATAATGCGCTTGGATATCCGCATGAAACCCGGATAACATCCAAACGCTTAAGGTGCGTTTATACCGTGGGCGATGAAAATTGCTGATTTCTCTGTGAATTCAAAGGATAAACATGACAAGACAAAACATATCTTCCGGCTCGCCTTTCGAAGACCAAATCGGTTATTCGCGCGCTGTCGTTGATGGCGATTGGATATTCGTTTCCGGCACCACCGGATACGACTATGCTACCATGACCATTTCCGATGATGTTGTGGAGCAGTGCGCGCAGACATTCCGCAATATCGAGGCGGCGTTGAAGGAAGCGGGCGCGTCGCTGGCCGATGTGGTGCGTGTGCGGTACATTCTGCCCAACGGCGCCGACTTCAAAGCCTGCTGGCCGGTGACGAAAGAAAATTTCGGTACGGTGAAACCGGCTTGCACCATGATCCAGGCGGGCCTGCTCGACCCTGCTATGAAAATCGAAATTGAAGTAACAGCCCGGCGGAGGAGATAGGCGCTCCCAGCTTCGAGCAATAGAACAGCCATTTGCGGCGGGCGATTTGTCCGCCTTTTTTATTACCGAGCGCCTCGTGTAAGTTGTACGGTTTTGCCCGCGTTGTCATATGTTCTCTAAATATTATACCGACTGCTATAAACGCCGGAGCAATAGTGCACCACGGTAGTGGCGGGAATTGTCCGCGATGTCGAACGGCTTGATGCTTTTCAGCACCTGGGCCTTGGTTTGGCCGATTGCCTTCGCGCAGTCTTCCACATATTTGTCGATCGCGTCGCCGAGGGGCACATAGCGGCGGCGGGTCTCTCCGATGGGCAGATTTTCGAGGGCGCCGAACGGCGATCTGGGCGAGCTAGGTGGCAGAGCCGTCTTTGCGCTTTCGCTTGATGATGGTACCCATGGGGGGCAACATTTGAGACAAAAACGGGCTTGATGGCTGGGCAATAAATGGCTGATAAAAATAAAAAATCCAATATTTTCAATGCACATAGGTTCTCCGTTGCGCCTATGATGCAGTGGACCTACATCA
>JARRLC010000262.1:0-4347 GCA_037387425.1 Alphaproteobacteria bacterium | reverse complement strand
GCCCCCCGCAGGCTATGCCCATTGGAGCATCCGTTTGTTGGCTGAAAAAGTGGTCGAACGCAAAATCGTCGAAAAAACTCATTTCAATACGGTCGGCCGCGCGCTTAAAAAAACGCTCTAAGAGCCGTACCCTGGTTGCCAGTCGCCGGAGCGAACCGTGTCGATATTACCTTCGGCAAGCAGATGCCACAGGCTCAAAATGTAATCCGACGTAGCACCCAGGATGTGCCATGGACCCTCGTTGGTCTGCACGTTTTCCAAAACCGTGACGCCGTTCTGAAATACGCTCACGCACCATCCTGTCTCATGAGTAACAGAAACATCCGGATGTTCGTGCTTACCACCCCAATCCAGAGAGGCCAGCAACTGTTCCAGTTGAGCAGTCGTGGGCCAGGGAATCATATTGCCAAATCTGTCGTGTGCGAAATACGCCATGTTGTCCCATAGGCTCCCTATAGAACAGAACGCTCATCGGCGGGCCGCTGAAAAACTCGCCAAAACGCCGTGCCCGATCTCTTCAGCACCTCAATCGATATTCCTGCGAAAACGGGGAATTATTCTGATAATTGAATAACCTCACTCCCGCTCACGCGAGAATTTCAAAAATTTCCTGTTATATTATAGAAACGCTGCTGTTCAGCAACCCACAAGCAAAAGCAGTGCCCAATAGAATAGGGCTTTCTTAATCCTGTGCGCCCAGAACAAGCGTCCAGAATGTCTTAAACTGTGTGCTGGGATTGTAAACCATAGCGATGCCAATTTCTTCTGCGTCAGAAAGCAGCAGGTTGGCGTTATGGGAACGGCTATGCTGCCATCCGTTGAACACTTCATCAAGCGAGCGCTGTCCGGTTGCAACATTTTCGGCAGCCAGCCGTGCGGAATAGCCAGTGCGTTGCACGCGCTCCCAAGCGTCGGCGCCATCTGCGTCGAAATGCGAGATGTGGTCGCTTTTGGCCATATCTTTGGAATGATTGAACGCCGCTTCCGTGAGTTTGGCGTTGAGTTTGACAGGCTTCAGACCTTTTTGCACCCGGTAATCGTTGATGAGTTTCTCCGCCTGAGCCGGATTAAACGGGATGCCGCCAGTAGACGATGCTGAAGCCGAGGCCGACGCCTGCTTTTTGTCGCTACCCCCCAGGCTCAAACCGGATTTCACCGAATCCCAGATGTTGCCGAGAGATGACCCCATGCTCGCATGTTGCTGATCCCGAGGTTGAGCAGGGTTGGCCACGCGTTGCGCCTGAGCCGCCTGTTCTTGATCGTCATCCCCGGTAAGAGACGCAAACATCGAAGACGGGGGGGTGATTGAACAGGCAGAAAGTGATGCCGCCAGCAGCAAACACGCCCATATTCGAAGCATCCAAACCTCCCATCATGGCACAAAAGCAAAAAGCCGCCCTCTACGGCCATACGCACTCAGCAGCCTCTGCATTTGCAAACGAATACACACGCAGAAGGTGTACGGTATAGAATAATACACCCATACTTAACAGCCGCTAAAATACGTAGATTGCTTCCCCTCACCCAACACCTTTTATGCGCTGCCATCAGCTTGAGCCGAAGGCGGTCACGCAACGGTGTTCCNTAACTGCGTCTGAATCGACGTTAATTGCGCTTTGAGCTGGGCAATTTCGTCGCTTGTATCAGCCGTTTTGGGCTTATCGGCAGTTGCGGGTTCTCCAGGCGCGTTTTGGCCTTCGAACCCGCTGAACGGAGAAAACATGTTTAGCGCCTGCTCGAACATAGCCAGATTTTTCATTGTTTGTTCTTGCATGGCCTCTAACGCGACAGCGCCGAAAGCTCCGGCAAATTGCTGACGGTATTTTTCCTGCTCGCGCGTGAGTGTATCGAGGCTATATTCCAAGTAGCTGGGAACAAGCCGCTCCATAGAGTTGCCGTAAAAGCGGATGAGCTGACGCAGGAAACCGATTGGCAGCAAGTTTTCGTTGGTTTTGCTTTCTTGCTCGACAATGATTTGAGTTAACACCGAATGCGTGAGATCTTCGCCAGATTTCGCGTCGTACACTTCAAAGTCACGCTCGGCGCGGACCATCGAGGCAAGATCATCCAGGGTCACATATGCGCTGGTATCAGTATTATAAAGCCGCCGGTTCGCGTATTTTTTGATTATGATCGGGGGCACACGTTGCGCTTGTTCTCGCTGCGCGGTTGTATTCGCCGTTGAACCGTTGTTGAAAGCCTTTGTTGACATAATGCTCACATCCTGGACGCTACTGGATCAAACTAATATTTGAGACCGGAAAGTATATTGCGCCAAACTATCCAACCGCTTCAGATCTCAGACCAATTCGATCCATGAGTAAAACGAGCAGTACGGAAGATAAGATCCGTATTACTACGTTGCCGTATTGCGACAAAAAGTACCACGATCTTGACATGAGGCACCAGCGCTTTCCTGCAAAGTCACAGGCTGTTCTGCGTAATGCGTTGATATTGCGCATATCAGCAAAAGTTTGTTTTCCCTTTTGACCGATTCGCGCCATTTTATGGCAAAGTCCAAAACTGGGACATTGCGAAAACGGCGGAAGAAGCCCCCGCCCAAAGACAACTAAGGAGACCAAGTTCGATGAGCAATCAAGAGGCGATCGTCATTGCCGCCGCAACGCGTACACCTGTCGGCTCCTTCAACGGTGCGTTAAGCAGCCTGCCAGCTCATGAGTTGGGCCGTACAGTTATTGTCGAGCTTTTGAAACGGGCGAGAATTGACGCAAGCGTTGTATCTGAAGTCATCTTGGGGCAAATCCTTACTGCTGGGCAGGGCCAGAACCCAGCGCGGCAAGCCGCCATCAACGCCGGACTGCCGATTGAAACGCCTGCGTGGCTGGTGAACATGGTCTGCGGTTCTGGGTTGAAGTCGGTTGCGCTAGGATATCAGGCCATCCGCACCGGCGATGCCAGCGTTGTTATTGCAGGCGGCCAGGAAAATATGAGCATGGCGCCCCACTGCTCGCATCTGCGGTTGGGGCAGAAGATGGGCAATCTCGAAGTCATTGATACGATGATCAAAGATGGCTTGTGGGACGCCTTTAACAACTATCACATGGGCACGACGGCTGAGAATATCTCACGCCAGTGGCAAGTCAGCCGGGAAGAACAGGATGTGTTCGCCGTGGCGTCGCAGAATAAGGCTGAAGCCGCGAAGAAATCCGGCAAATTCCGCGATGAAATCGTACCGGTGAGGATAAAAACCCGCAAAGGCGAGACCACAGTTTCTGAAGACGAATACATCCGCGAGGGGTGTAGGCTGGAGGACGTAACCAAATTGCGCCCTGCGTTTGATCCGAAAGGCGGCTCAGTGACGGCGGGCAACGCCAGCGGTATCAATGACGGCGCGGCTGGGGTCGTGCTGATGACCGCATCCGAGGCGGAAAAGCGTGACATCAGGCCGTTGGCGCGCATCGTGTCGTGGGCGCAGGCGGGCGTTGATCCATCGATCATGGGCACCGGTCCTATCCCGGCGTCGAAAAAAGCGCTGGAGCGGGCTGGATGGTCGGCCGCCGATCTCGATCTGATTGAAGCGAACGAAGCTTTCGCGGCGCAGGCGTGCGCGGTGAACAAAGGCATGGGCTGGGATACCGACAAGGTGAACGTGAATGGCGGCGCCATCGCCATCGGCCACCCGGTTGGTGCTTCCGGCGCGCGCATTCTCGTAACGCTGCTGCACGAAATGCAAAAGCAGGACGCGAAAAAGGGCCTCGCCACGCTATGCATCGGCGGCGGTATGGGGATAGCTGTGTGTGTCGCGCGCGATTGAGCGGCGAACGCAACACCAACCACACCAAAGCCAACTGGCGCTTTACAACCGCCAATGTTCGCATCAAGCTGAGCTGCCTCTACCCGCAATTTGAATAACGCAAGGCACTAGATACACGCGCCAAGGTACATCCGCGTAACACGCTGAAAACAAACAGCAATTCCAATGCGTTTTTCTAGTGGCCGCAAACCCGAGCCAAGTAAACCTTACTTTCCCAGCGAAGTCTGGGAAAGTAAGTAGTTCTTGCTTAGTCGCTATCAGGCAAGCGTCGCTCCATTACTCTCCTGCCGCGCGTCGTTGCCACCAGCCGCGTTTTGATCCGCGCGGCTTACGCTTCACTTCAGAAACGGCTTTCGCAACAGGTTCAGCATTTTCCTCGCTGCTTGCCCCAATGGACTGAGCTTCGACTGAGACTTCAGATTCTGCTGGGGCTGCAGGCGAAGCGGCTTCGGTCCGCTGGGCGGCGCCGTTGGCGCGTCTCCGTCTGGGAGTTGGTGAGGACGCCGGTTTTTCTGCCACCGCCTCGAATGCTGGTTCGGCAATGATAGGTTGTTCCCCGCTTCCTGGGTGAG
>JARRLC010000261.1:0-2764 GCA_037387425.1 Alphaproteobacteria bacterium | reverse complement strand
CAACAATCTACTTCAGCATTTGGGTTGACTGTAGACGCTTATCCATCGGATCCCATTCGCTTTTAGAAACCACGATATGTAGTGACGCGGCTAGCGGATGATGCTATGAACATTTCGTGAACATATAACTTTGGAGGGGCCGTTCATGGCTGACTTTCCCCGCTTAGCTCGCGCAAATTCCAAAAGCGCTTTCCGGACAATGCGACCTGCGCCAGCGACCTGTTTGCCGGGCGTTTGCCAAATGGTTTTCACTGTCCGGCTTGCGGCAAAGCGAAAGACCGGCATCTCCCCAGCCAGACGATGCTCACCTTCCGCTGCGTTGGAGGCAGGGGAACAACTTCGGTGACGGCTGCACCATCATCCACCACTCTCACGTGCCACTCACAGTTTGGTTCTAGGCGGCCTATCTGATGGCAACGCATTCAATCGGCATGTCTGCGCTGTAGTTGCAGACTTATCTCGATGAATTCGTCTTCTGCTTCAAGCGCCCCCAATCCAGGTCGGCATCGCCGCCAGCAGTCAGCCCCTTGCATACAACAGGTTGAAGTTTTTCGTAGGGCAGGGATATAAAACATGTCAGGCGACGCCAATGAGGTTCTCACGATTGGCGCCAAAATTCGTGAGTTGCGTCTTGCCAGAGCCTGGAACCAGGAAGAGCTGGCTGACCGGGCAAATATCAGCCTCAGCACCTTGCGGAGCATTGAGTTAGAAAAAAACCGTCCCCGGACTTTGACGATTCAAAAAATTGCGCAGGCTTGCAAAGTCGATCCAACTGAATTGATGTCGCTGCCGTGGCATCCGCCCGGCTTCAATAGCAATATTGGTGAGAAATTCGAGCAGTCCGCCGCAAGGCGTGATGACGTGGCAAAACCTGTCCATCAGATTGCGAGGATTATTAAGATGTTGAACCGCCAGGGAGACATGCAAACCATAGCGGGTGCAATGTTTGCGGGGACCATTGGACAAGAAGATGCACTGCGATCCATTCAATGTGGCTTGGAAGGTCGCAAGGTCGGTGGAGAGGTCGCCGCATGGGCACGGCATCAAGTAGCAATTCTGAATCGGCTCGATATTCATACTGGCGGGAAACAACTTTACGAAGCAGCGCTATCCAACCTTACTTTATTGCAAACCTTGCTTCAGACACGTGCCGCCAGTAGTCAGGACGAGCAGGATTTGCAGTTGGCGCTTGCGCAAACCGCTAGCCAGGCGGGCTGGTTTGCTGAAGATGCAGAGCAGTTAGATTTGGCCGCGCAACATTATCATTTCGGTATCGAAATGGCGCGAACTGCCGGGAATAAAGACTACGCCGTTTATTGCATGTCGCGCCTGGCGGCTGTAGCGCTTGCTAATGGGCACCCCAGGCAATGCCTGTCACGATTGGAATGCGCTGAAACCGAGGCCGGGAACCCCTCGCCTTTTCATAGTTTCATCCTGACGTTCGCCGTTGAAGCACTTGGAAAACTTGGAGACTTTCAGACTGCCAAACGTACTTTGGCGAAAGCCGATACGCTTTACGATAAACGGAACACCGATCACGTACCGAAATGGCTTTTTTGGCTGATGCGACCATCTTTCACGGTTATCGCCGGACGTACTTTCATCTCACACGACCCACGATTTGCTGCAAAGCTTTCCGAAAATGCCATCGCACATACCCCTGCGGGTTTTACACGCCACCGTTTGCATCTTAAGGCTGGGCTGGCGAAGGCGAAGCTGGCCCTTGGAGAGATGGACGAAGCAGTTAGCCACGCGGCGGAAGTTCTGCAGGGGATTGCTGACAACTCAATGCCGCGTGTGGAAAAACTGATATCGGAGTTCAACGCGCAGCTTCCCGACGATCCGGTTACTTTGGATTTCAAGAAGCGTTTCGCTGCGTATAAACGTACACTGAATGTGTGAGAATGGTAGCCCATCCTTTAGGAAGGGATGGACATTAAAGCCTCCACTCCCCTTGTGCTTTGATTTCGCTGTGCATGGCATCTGGCGCGAGATCAAGTTCGCCGGGCCATGTTACCACGCCATGCTCTACGAACACCTGGCTGAACAGCGCCTCATCCGCTAGCACCGTAAACACGCCAGCAGCAGGCGAATGCACAAGGCCACTCATGTCTACCACACCTTCAAGACCATCCACGAACCGAACGCGCAAACGAAAGCCCGCTTCAGCGCTCACAGAAGCTACCCGCCAAGGGGCAGCGGGAATAATCGGCGGTACTACGCCAGAGGCGTGATCTTTTTCGGTTGTTGGTTGCGGGCACATAAATTCCAATCCTCAAGAAGCTCAGCGCGATGTTCCTGCGCCCATTCTAGCACAAGCGCCAATGCGCGCCGCGGCATCGAGCCTCGCATGACTTCCAGTGTTTGAATATTAATCAGAACTTCGGCGTCTGCATAGAGCGCATGAAAATGCGGTGGAGCGTGATCATTCCAGAACATTTGAATGAGGATGCCGTAAAAGGCGCTAATGGTCGGCATGTCGTTCTATTTCCTGCTCATTCAGGTCAAGTTCGCGGCTGTAGACGGCTTTGGCGCGGTCGGAAAGTTTGTTCCAGCGTACCGGATCGGCAAAATGCTGGCGCAAAATGGCACGATCGGCGTCACTTATCGGGATGATGTAGGGAGCAACGGGCTGGTCGGAAGCTAAATCTTCAAAGTCATCGTCCCAGGTGTGAGCATCAAGACCTTCATCAAACTTGCCTGCTGCATCATTGCTTGTTTGCCTACTCCGAATTGAGGTTGCGGGCACTCCCCATTTGAACCG
>JARRLC010000260.1:0-2807 GCA_037387425.1 Alphaproteobacteria bacterium | reverse complement strand
ATAGAAACTATTTTTGAATTTATTTAGGATTTAAAAATCAAAGGATTCAAAATATTTTTAAACAAAAGTAAAAATACCGGTCTTCCTATTTTCCTCAATCCATTTACCCACTTAGCAGCATCTCGCATTGCCTCTTCAGCGCATGGAGCATTTTCAAGCAAATGTTCGCGATCCAAACCCGAGACAGCTAAAGCTTCTGCCACATATTCATCTGAAATTGGTTTGATTTCGGTATAAAAAGTATGCTCTGGCTGACCAACCACAGACATTCCCAATGATATCATACTGTATGACCCTGGAATTGGACCATCTGCTTCAACATCTGTAGCAATATATAATTCCTGCAGTCCCTTATTCATTACACTCACATTTCTTCGCTTTCACTAATAATATCACCATTTGCCGCTATTTCCCTTGTCAGGATAATTTCCCCCGAAGAGTCATATTTATACTCCAAAGCACCAATAAAATTATTTTCTCTATCAAATCGATTTTCCCTAACGATATCCCCAGCTCGATTTAGTATCTCCTCTATCACGAATTCACATTCACCATTAGCCAAACAAACATGTCTTGTAATTACATTTTTTTCCTTTTCGTTTAAATGATTTTTTATCTCAAATTTGCAGCCAGGATACTTTAATGCGTGTTGAGCCGTGATACTTGGTGCGGGCCATTCTCCTATATACACAACATATGTTAGCTCAGCACCAGAATACAATTCACAGTGGCTAACACTTCCGTCAGCCCGCTTATAAGCTATAACACCACCATCAACATCAAAGATTGATGGTGGGATTTCCTCATCTAAACACAAAGAGTTAAAAAAGAGCTTTTTCATAAAATCCTTAAAAATTCAGAAATGGGCCAATATCAAACTCACTACCTTGCCTTATAAGCGATATCTGATTGGGCAGTTTATTCGGATCATATAAAGTTTGCCCTATAGTTTTTGGTTGCGCTGGATTTGTTGCAAAACGATAGCTCGGAATCTTCCCCTTAGCAGCTTCTTTACCGATTAACTTAGCAACTTTCGGTTGTGTCGATGCGCTAATAAACCGTTTGGACAATGCACTAAAAGAACCATCCCCTACAGAAACAATCACATCAATATCTCCTGGCGAAGCACTATGAACCGCACTACCCTGAATCCTTACATTATCTGTTGGAATACCATAATGTTTGAGAGATTCTATTACAGTAGCCTTATACTTCTGGAACTCTGCCAAACTATTAAATCCGAATGGGTAACCCCTCTCCTGAACAACTTTGAAGTTCTTAATGCTAGCTTGAAGTCTAGGTAATGCGTCCGGCACACCTTCAAATTTTGCACCGCCTTTTCTCTCTATCTTCTGACCTTTATAGGTCATTTGCTTTAATAAATCATCAACTAGTTCAGGATGAGTTTGTTGTAACTTTCCAACGGCATGTAGATCGGCGTCACTTACACCTCTTAGTGCCAACTGTGCATCCAAAGAGAACCCATTCAGGTTAAATTTACTTGGAGCATCTTTCCCAGGCTTTATTGTATCACCATCCCCCCCTTTTTTTGACAGGTTTTTCGGAGCTTCAAGGCGTTCCTTTACCACGCTGCTGGTTGAGGTGATGGCTTCCTTTTTGCCTTTTGCGAGTTTTCGCGCTTGGGCAAGCTGTTTGAGTTTTTCGCCCAGTGGCCTGAGCAGGTTCACATGCCGAAGGTTCTTGGCGGCGCCGATCAACGCACCACCCGCGCCCAGGGTCAGGGCCGAGATCAGTATGCCAATCGCCACATCCATGACTAAGCTGGCGGCGCCTTCGACCATTTCGAGGCTGTGTTGGGCGGCGATGTAGTCTTTGGCGAACGCCAGCAGCATCTCCTGGGTTTCGCTGTCTTCCCAGACGAAGTTGGCCATGACCTTGACTTCGGCCAACTGTTCCCGAGTGATGCTGCGGGGATCAAAGCCGATCACGTCGGCCAGTTCCTTAAATTCAGCATCATTGAAACGGCTAACGAACTCCTGCAGGTAGGCATCCTCGTCGCTGTAGCGCCAAGTCTCCCAGGCCGCTGTCAGCGCTCTTTGGATTTTGTTCTGCGGCAGTACATATTCCGCCGTCTCGTTGACGAAGCTGAGAAATTGAGTGATGGCATGCCAGGCGCCACGGTTTTTGGCCTGATTGTATTCCACGGCTTTGCCGAGGACGCCTTTTTTTGACAGTCGGGCCTCGATGGCCTGCGCCTCTCGTTGTTCGGCTTTGATGATGTCTTTGAGCAGTGTGTGGATTTGGTTCCGGATCACGCGGGTCTCGGGCTCTGTTTTGCCGAAGCGAACAGCGGCGGTTCCCGGGGTGAGGTTCTCGAGCCGTGCGGTGCCGGCGCTATTGAGCGTTCCGGTGATCACGGGCCCGCTGCTCAGGGTGACCGTGAAGGGGTAGCCGGCGGCGGGGGAGCCATCGGCGTCTAGACAGGCGAGGTCGAGGGTATCGAGAGCCGCTTCAAGGGTCGGAGCCGGGACTGGGACTGGGTCGGTCGGGCGGCTGGTGATGTGTGGGGCGGACGCTTGGGCACTTTGCATGGCGCTTTCCGGGGCGCTTTGCATGGTGCTTTCCGCGGTGGTCCTCGTCGCGGCCGAGCGGCTAAAATCGATATCGCCCCCATGGGCCTCCACCGCCTCTTTTTTGTGGGCGGGTGGCGGCTTTTTAAAATGGGCGGTGTCGGCCTCCCGGGCTGGTTCCGGAGCGGTGGGGGAGACGGCCTGCTTGGGTGAGCCGGAGGCAGGTGAAGAGCCGGGCCCGGCGGCGATCTTCACCAGACCGCCATCCAGCGTGAC
>JARRLC010000259.1:0-6154 GCA_037387425.1 Alphaproteobacteria bacterium | reverse complement strand
GGCAGGCGGCAAGGCGAGGTCGCCAGCACTTACGGCGGGTACGGTAATTCTGATATCTATGCGGTCGATGATTGGCCCTGACAATTTCGCCAGATAGCGCTCCTGGCAGTTGGTTCCCCGTTTGCAAGAAAAGCCTGGTTCGCCAGCGCGTCCGCAACGGCACGGATTCATCGCCGCCACAAGCTGAATGCGTGTCGGATAGGTGATGCGGTGATTGGCGCGCGCAATGACGATCTGGCCGGTTTCCAAAGGCTGGCGTAGCGCATCGATAACCTGCGGTACGAATTCAGGCAATTCATCGAGAAAAAGCACACCATGATGCGCGAGTGCGATTTCGCCAGGCCGGGGCCGCGCGCCACCTCCCACTAGAGCCGCCATGCTCGCCGAGTGATGCGGCGCTCGGAAAGGCCGTTTGTCGCTAAGCTGGCCATCCGCCAATTGACCGGCCATGCTTTGGATCATTGAGACTTCCAGCATCTCGGCTGGCTCCAAAGGCGGCAGAAGCCCTGGAAGCCGCTGAGACAGCATGGACTTCCCAGCGCCTGGCGGTCCCATCATCAAAATATGATGTCCGCCAGCAGCAGCTATTTCGATAGCGCGTTTCGCCATCTCCTGTCCGCGCACGTCGCGCAAATCGAGCATTTCCGGCGCGCCTGAGCCCATTTTTGCGACAGGCCGGGGCAGACTTGTGGTGCCTTTGAAGTGGTTGACGAGCGACAACAGATGCGGTGGCGCCAGAATGGGCATGTCCGGGGAGGCCCACGCCGCCTCAGCTCCGCAAGCGAACGGACAAATCAACCCCTTTCCCAAGGCATTTGCGCCGATAGCGGCGGGCAGACATCCGGCTACGGACGCAATCGAGGCGTCAAGACCCAGTTCGCCGAATACGACATAGTCGGCAATTTCCTCACCGGGCAACGCGCCGCTGGCGATCATCAGCCCTACGGCTACAGGCAAATCGTAGTGGCTGCCTTCCTTCGGCAAGTCGGCGGGGGCAAGATTGACGGTAATTCGCTTCGATGGCAGCCCCAGCCCGATAGAGCACAGGGCGGCGCGAACTCGCTCCCGGCTTTCGGCGACGGCTTTATCTGGCAGGCCGACAATGGAAAACGCTGGCAACCCTGCGCCAATCTGCACTTGGACATCCACCGGTCGGGATTCAATCCCGAGAAACGCCACAGTTGATACTTGCGCGAACATGCGTCCTGTCCTCCAAAGTGGGTAACCACCTTGGCGCAACATAGGACGTAGAACGAAGTAAGAACATTCGTAAGATTACGCAGTCGATCAAGACGTTGTCTATTCAGAGGTCAGCGATGCGAGCCGCTAGGCGCTCCATCAGCTCATCCGCATCGCCTTTCACCAGCACTTGCTTTGAACGCGATTTGCCACCAGACGCCAGTGCAGCGCTGGATTTCGGCACGCCCAGCCATTTGGCCAAAAGTACGGCGATGGCTTCGTTTGCTTTGCCTTTATCGGGGATCGCCCGCACGCGCGCCTTGAGCACTGGTCCTTCAGCGCTGATCTCAACGCCGGTTACCGCGTCCGACGAGGCTTTGGGCGTTAATCGCACAGCCACGATGACGCCCTCGGCAGTGATACGCGCAGGCAACTGGTTCTCACCCTCAGCCGTCATAACCAGAACGTTGTGATGAGAAATGTCCATATATTGGCGAGCACCATATCGCGAAAGATCATCAGGCCGAAAAATAGGATAAGCGGCGATATATCCAAGCCACCGATATCAGGAAGCATCCGGCGAATGGGGTTCAGGATCGGATCGACGATGGCCCCTGTTGCGCTGCCGATCATGTAAACAAGCATATTATGTCGGTTGATGACATTGAATGCGATCAGCCATGAAAGTATGGCGTCTATCACCACGATTGTAATGAGGAGTGTGATGATTTTCATCATGAGCATTAAGAGCGGGATCATTACCAAGAGCAATGGCCAATATGGCGTTGGCTTTGCTATGAGATTAACCCCTGTGTTCAGCATATCCTGGATGAAAAGTAACAGCAGGATAAGCACGATCGGCGATAAATCCAGCCCGCTCATGCGCGGCATGCGCCTACGGATGGGGGCTAGCGCCGGTTCGGTTACGCGGAAGATTATGGACGCGGTTGTCCCGACAAGCTGATTGTGCCGATGGATGATATTAAAAGCAAACAACCAGGATAAAATAACGCCTACAACAATGATGAATATATAGAGCGAAATAATATCGCTAGCGATGCCCAGAGCCGTGATCATTTGCCTGCCCTCCGTCGGTCTTCCCGCTCTGTGTAATCGCGTTAGCGGTTTGCTGCAAGCTAACTTGCAGGGAGAAGCACCGCATTTTTAGTGCGATTCAAGGTAAATATAGGCGGAAAGACCTAAAGAAGGGCAGGCATTGCCAGAAATTAGCGCTTATCTGAAGAAGCGGGCGGTTCCCGGCCAGCTAAACGCACGCGTGTTCTGCGCCACGAATTTCATCCGCGCCGTGTGACGGGAGTAGCGCCGCCGACGGTTGAACGCATGACGCGCATTGCGGCGCCGTTTGTAAGCGCTGTGCGTATGATGCCGGCGTCTATGCACCCGCGTTCTGCGGCCGATGCGTGCACTCGTATGCGTGGAGCCGTATCTGTGCCGTACAGTGTAGCGCCGCCGTGCGCGACGTTTCACGCGGGCGAGACGGACCGCTTTTCGGCGTTGGATGCGTGCGAGGCGGGCCGCTTTCCGGCGCTTGGCGCGGGTGAGGCGGGTTGCTCGCTCGGCGCGTGCGATGCGTGCCGCTTTCCGGCGCTCGGCGCGGGTGAGGTGGGCAGCTTTCCGGCGGTCCGCGTGTGCGAGGCGGGAGCGTTTCAAGCGGTCGGCGCGTGCGATGCGACTATGGCTCTTGTTGCGGCCAACCACTCGAATGCAAACTGGCGCAATACCATCCATACCCAGATGGCGTTTGGCGCCACGCGAGAGATCGATGATCCGTCCGCGAATGAACGGGCCACGGTCGTTGATGCGAACAGTGACCGTGCGGCCAGTCCGCTGGTGACGCACTTGCACGATAGTCCCAAACGGCAATGTGCGATGTGCTGCCGTGATGCCATCCGGGCGGTAACGTTCACCAGTCGCGGTGAGTTTGCCCTCGTGGTACCATGACGCTTTCCCACATTGTGTCGCCATCGCCCTTACTGGGACAAGGGCAGCGAGGATTGTGAGGAAAGCTACACAACACACGCCGATTTTACTAGTACGCATAATTACAACTCAACCTTGTTTTCGGAAGCGCGAGGTAAAACTCAGGTTTTGCGGCAAAATTAAGGCGAGTTAAGTGAATATCAGATCTGCATACTATGCATGGCTTGGCGGAAAATGTTGCCTAATTACAGCTATCAAGAACAATTTTACTGATAAATTAGTTCGGGTATAGCAGGCATATCCTTGATTTTTATTGTATTTACGCTTTTGCATGCAGAATCGTCGCACAAAAAAACTGCTTGTGCACAATCGGCTCATCCCCGTACACGGAAATATCCTCGCACAGGAAAAATGCGACGCTTACGTATTGCTACCTATATAGCTGCTATGAAGACACACTCATTTGACTGCGTGCCTCACATAGCTGGCGACATGGATTGACGTCTTTTGGGGCAGCACTGCCTCGTGTAATTGCACGGTTTCAGCCTTCCAGCCGTTGGGCGTGGGCTTTCCAGTCGATGGGTTGGGATTGTCCTTTAAGACAGTAATGCAGACAGGCGCAAGGCCACCCATTCCCAGCGCTTTGCGTGCGCTGCGCGACAAATCAATGATACGCCTTCTGATAAACGGACCACGGTCGTTGATGCGTACCGTAACCTCTTTACCTGATTTCTGGTGACGAACCCGGACCATCGTTCCGAAAGGAAGTGTGCGGTGTGCGGCGGTCAACCTATTGCCGCGATGCACCTCGCCAGAAGCCGTTGTGGTGCCATCGGCGCGGTACCACGAAGCTAGCCCGCATTGCGCAAGAGCAGTTGTGCTCGGAATGGTCAACACAAGGGCAAACGCAATAGCAGACATTTGACGGCGGATCATAGTGTCATCCCCCTTTTTGCAAGCGGTCTCTGGTTTACTCTGAACTATCGCCAGAAATCCAATCGCAAGTATGAGATAACCTGATTCTCGGCGAAATTGTGTATGCTATGAAAGCGGGCGCGAGTTTCACACAAGGCGCGTAGGCGCGAGAAAAAGCGGCTGCCAGAAAATTTGCCCCCTATAAAGCGGGGATAACGGCATTTTGTAACTGCCGCACGCACTCAGTAGCCGTTGCGATCGCGAGGGACAACGAGCTTTCACATAGCGATCATGTCGTTGCATAAATGAGCAGCTAGCGCACTGACACTTATATATAGCTCATGCTTTAGTGCACTGGCGCACTGACATATTCAAAAGTTTCATATGTCAGTGCACCGGCTCTTTGTTTATGCATCAATTTTGCTTGCGCTTCAGCTTTGCGACGCAGATCCGGCGGCACGGCTTCATCCACCAGCGCGGCAAGTGTTGCGTCAAACGACGCGCTCTTCTGCTGATTGCTTCCCAAGCGGCGGATGGAAACCGAGCGCTCCTCAGCCTCACGCTTGCCGACCACCAGAAGCACCGGCGCTTTGGCCAGCGAATGCTCGCGCACTTTGAGATTGATCTTTTCGTTGCGCAAGTCGGTCTTGACGCGGAGGCCAGCGTCGGTCAGCTGGCGCGCGATATCCAGCGCGTAATCGTCGGCCTCGGAAACGATGGTTGCCACCACCGCTTGCACTGGCGACAGCCACAACGGCAGATGCCCGGCGTAATGCTCGATGAGGATGCCGGTGAACCGCTCCAGCGAGCCGAAAATCGCGCGGTGGATCATCACCGGTGGGTGCTTTTCGCCGTCCGCCCCGATGTAGAACGCGCCGAACCGTCCGGGCATGTTCAAATCCACCTGCACGGTGCCGCATTGCCATTCTCGGCCGATGGCGTCGCGCAAAGTGTATTCGAGCTTCGGACCGTAGAACGCGCCTTCGCCGGGGTTGAGGGTGTATTCGTGCCCGGTCGCTTCCAGCGCCTGCGTTAGCGCGGCCTCGGACTTGTCCCACACCTCGTCGGAGCCGACGCGTTTCTCTGGGCGTGTCGCAAGCTTGATATCCACATCATCGAAGCCGAAGTCTTTATATATAGACAGGATGAGATCGTGCAGCTTGATGCATTCGTCCTGGAGCTGTTCTTCAGTGCAGAATACATGCGCGTCGTCCTGGGTGAAGTTGCGCACACGCATGACACCGTGCAGCGCGCCAGATGGCTCGTAGCGGTGCACCTTGCCAAATTCACCCATTTTCAGCGGCAAGTCGCGATAGCTCTTCAGCCCGTGCTTGAAGATTTGCACGTGGCCAGGGCAATTCATCGGCTTGCAGCAATAGACGCGTTCATCCGGCGTCTGCGCGAGGTACATATTCTCGCGGAACTTCTCCCAGTGGCCGGACTGCTCCCAAAGCGAGCGATCCATCATGTCGGGCGAGTTGACCTCCATGACGCCGTTAGCGGCCTGCCGGCGACGGATATAGTTCAGCAGCTCCTGGAACATGGTCCAGCCGTTTGGATGCCAAAAAATCGCGCCTTGAGCTTCTTCCTGGAAGTGGAACAAGTCCATCTCGCGGGCCAAGCGGCGATGGTCGCGCTTCTCGGCCTCCTCAAGCATTTTGAGATAGGCGTTGAGGTCAGCGTCGGTCAGCCACGCGGTGCCGTAGATGCGCTGAAGCTGTGGATTCTTCGAATCACCGCGCCAATAAGCGCCCGCCAGCTTTTGCAGCTTGAAGGCGGTGCCCACTTTGCCGGTAGACGGCAGATGCGGGCCGCGGCACAGGTCGAGCCATTCGCCCTGGCGGTAGATATTAACGCTCTCACCTTTCGGGATGGCGTCGATCAGCTCCACCTTGAAGTGCTCGCCCTGTTTCTTGAAGTAGTCTTTCGCTTTTTTGCGGGTCCACACTTCCTTGGTGAACGGGCGGTCAGCCGCGATAATCTCGCGCATTTTCGCTTCGATGGCCGACAGATCGTCAGGTGTGAAGCTTTCTTCGCGGTGAAAATCGTAATAAAAGCCGTTCTCGATCACCGGACCGATGGTGACTTGCGTGCCAGGAAATAGCTCTTGCACGGCTTC
>JARRLC010000258.1:0-3198 GCA_037387425.1 Alphaproteobacteria bacterium | reverse complement strand
GGCCAGGGCTAAAGTGTCTGAGTTAACCAAACGTCCGCTATGTGCGAACTCCAGATGTGGTTGAGGAAAACAAAATCGACGCGCTGGGTCGGGAGCTGACTCTGACGTCACCCCACAATTGAGTCGGTTGAACCTCGAAAAGCCGCCAATGAATTGGCTAGCGTGCCACGAACCTGAGAGCTACTATGCATCTCTTCAATGCCGGCCGGTAATGCTCGCATTGAGGGCAGAGATTTTACTCTCCGCCCTCACTCAATTTTTGTGGCCTACTCGAAGATCCGGGTTACCACGCCGTGGCCGACCGTGCGGTTGCCTTCACGAAAAGCAAAGCGCGTGTTCGGCTCAAGCGCGACCGGTTTATGCAGATCCACCGCAAGCAAGATGCTGTCGCCCGGCATCACCATATCGGCACCCTGAATATCCACGGTGCCAGTGACATCGGTTGTCCGGAAGTAGAATTGCGGCCGGTAGTTGCCGAAGAAAGGCGAATGGCGTCCGCCCTCGTCTTTGGTCAGCACATACACTTCCGCCTCGAACTTCCGGTACGGCTTTACGCCGCCAGGATGCGTCAACACCTGTCCGCGCTCCACCGCATCACGCCCAACGCCGCGTAGCAGGCAGCCGACATTGTCACCCGGTTCACCCACATCGAGGATCTTCTGGAAGGTCTCGACACTGACGACGACCGTCTTGCGGGTCTCGCCCAGCCCGACGATCTCTACCTCGTCGCCCACCTTCACAACACCGCGTTCGATCATGCCGGTTACGACAGTACCGCGTCCGGCGATCGAATGTACACCCTCGATCGGCATAAGGAACGGCTTGTCCTTCGAGCGGTCCGGCAGCGGAATATAGCTGTCGAGCGCATCGAGAAGCTTCAGCATTGCCTCACGCCCAAGCGGCCCTTCATCGCCCTGGAGCGCCTTGAACGCGGCCCCGCGAATGACCGGCGCTGCATCACCATCGAAACCGTAATGGCTAAGCAGCTCGCGGACCTCCAACTCCACGAGGTCCAGCAACTCCGTGTCATCGACGACGTCGCACTTGTTCAGGAACACCACGATGCGCGGCACGCCGAGCTGATGCGCCAGGAGCACATGCTCGCGCGTCTGCGGCATCGGGCCGTCGTCCGCCGCAACCACCAGAATTGCGCCATCCATCTGCGCGGCGCCCGTAATCATGTTCTTCACATAGTCAGCGTGGCCCGGACAGTCGATATGCGCATAGTGGCGTTCGCTGCTGGCGAATTCCACGTGACCGGCCGCGATCGTTAAAATCTTGGTGTCGTCACGTGTACCCTGTGCCGCCGACGCCTTGGCGACTTGCGTGTAGGAGACGAATTTGCCCCAGCCATTATCGGCGGAGATTTTCGTCAACGCTGCCGTCAGCGTCGTCTTGCCATGGTCCACGTGGCCGATCGTTCCCACATTGCAATGGGGCTTGATCCGATTGAACTTTTCTTTTGCCATGGGACTACCTCGTGGCTTTGTTGCCGCCACAGGTCAAAGCTGCGGCGGCCTGCTCCCGTGCTTTGGGTTCACACGGCTCGCGGGCACACGAGAGCCAACATGCCCGGAACCGCGCTCTCCGCGTCCGGGGCTGGCTTGGCCAGATATGACTGAGGTCAGGTCCGGAGCGAAAGAGGGGCGGCCAGAGAATCCATCGGTTCCTCTGTCATCAGGATTGATGTTGGCTGGTTGAGCCGCCGCATAGGATTGGTTCCGGTGCTGATTGATATTCGTGTGGGGAAGATAGCGCTGAATGTGTGGGGCTGCAATATCTATTTGTAGGCAGATGAAGTTAAGGTGCTGAAATGTCACCGCACCCCACTTGCCTCCAGGCTCTCCAGCACAAGAGCTGTCGCCGTCTTCCAGTCAGGAACATGCATCACCCAATCGGGAATGACATCAAGCCGCGGCTGTTCGCCAAAAAGGAAGAGATGCGGCACCAGCCCCCGCAAATGCTCCAGTACATCAAGCCGGTCGTCGGTGAAGTGCGTGATTTTCAACTGCTTGCAATGATGGGCTTTCTGCGCGCGTTCAAGACAGAAGCGTACATTTTCCAGCGGCAGGCCGGTAGCGCTGTGAAAGTCCCAATGCCGTAGCCAGGCGCGTGTCTTCTGTTGCACCGTGCGCCCCGCTTTGGAAACGAGCCAAGCTTGCCCGGAAAACGCTGTGACCAGCCGGATGACGCTCTCGAACGCCCCCGGACTGGGCGGTGTTTCCATCGCTCGTTCCAGCGTGCCGCTGAGGAATGAAGTATCGGCTTTACCGCCCATCACCGGTGCCATAATGACTCTACCTATATCGATGCCGATGCGCGGTTCTATGGTTCGTTTCTTGCTCATGGTCATGATGGTACTCGCCATAGCCATATCGTTAAACTATTGTTATTCTATATGTTATAATTAGAAACTATAGCTTCAGAGTTGCGAGATGCGCGCCGACTGGCTCCAGGCTTTCCTTACATTCAGCCAAAGCATGAATTTCACGCGGGCGGCGGAGATGCTCAATATCTCGCAGCCTGCGTTGCATGTGAAGATCGGCAAACTTGCTGAGTGGTTAGGACAACCCCTTTATCGCAAAGAGGGCCGCAACCTCGTGCTTACGCCCGTTGGCGAGCGGGTATCGGCTTATGCGCGCGAAGAACAGGAACGCAGCGCGCGGCGCATGAAGGCGTAGGACGCCGTGTCCACGTCGATGGAGAAAGTGGAGACCGGCTCGGCAGCCGCCTGCTTCACTGCATAGTCAGCGGCGGTTTCGAATCGGTCGCGGTTTCCTTCTTCCTCCTGGGTGTATTCGATATCCCCATGGGCGCCAGCTAGGACTTGCGGCGGGGAAGCCAGCTTGAGCTGCTCTCTTCTTGTGGTGCTAACGCCCGACGGAACGGCGGTCTTTTGACCTTCAAAACTGCTGGAGGCTCCGAACCGAAAATACTGTGTGCGGTCGGAAGCCTCTGCGGCAGATGGCGCGTGCGCCAGCCGATTCCGCGCAGAAGGATCTCGCTTGCCAGCTATGTAAATCTCGCCACCAGCCGCGCGGGGGTGGACCAGATCAGCTTGACCGGTGCCCTTTTTCTGCACGGGACGCGCGGGCGGCTTGGCTTTCTTCGCTTCTCTTAGCGCTTTCTTGGGGCGGGGACAAAAAAATCGGGGCTGCCCGCACATCCGCGAACAGCAACCCACGCGCGCCGTTCATC
>JARRLC010000257.1:0-2861 GCA_037387425.1 Alphaproteobacteria bacterium | reverse complement strand
ACTGCTTCACCCTGTCACGCTATGACCGCGAGTCCGGCAAGTGGGAGATTGTCGCGCGACAATCTGGGTGAGAAGAGCGGCAATCTGGATGAGAACAGGTGGATCGCCGAGCGGGTCAATGATTGTCGTTTGAGCCATCAGGCGCAAGCGGTTTTTGTCAGTTGACTTTCGTAGGCAGCGTCAATTTGATTTCTTTTTGATTGTCGCGTGCGCCGGAGGCCTGCCTCGTCCGCGTTTGCGTTCCAGTGCGGCATTGCGCCGATAACTCTCGACGTTCATCTCCAGGATGGTGGCGTGATGCACGAGGCGATCGATGGCCGCGAGCGTCATCGCCTGGTCGGGGAAGACCTTGCCCCATTCGCCGAAGGGCTGGTTGGCGGTGATCAGCAGAGAGCGGCGCTCATAACGTGAACCGATCAATTCAAACAGCACGCTGGTCTCAGCCTGATCCTTGCTGACATAGGCGATGTCATCGAGCACCAGCAGATGATATTTGTCGAGCTTGGCGATGGCCGCCTCAAGGGCAAGCTCGCGGCGCGCTACCTGCAGGCGCTGCACCAAGTCTGTGGTGCGCATGAACAGCACGCGCCAGCCGTTTTCGACGAGGCTCAAGCTGATGGCGGCAGCCAGATGGCTCTTGCCGCCACCGGGCGGACCAAAGAGGAGCAAATTGGCGCCCTGTTCGATCCAGCCATCGCCGCTGGCCAGCGCCATCACCTGCGCCTTGCTGATCATCGGCACGGCGGTGAAGTCGAAGGCATCGAGCGTTTTGCCAACAGGCAGGCGCGCCTCGGCGAGATGGCGTTCGATGCGGCGGCGACCGCGGTCAGCGATCTCATGTTCAGCCAGCGCCGCAAGATAGCGGGCCGCTGGCCACCCCTCTTTGTCGGCCTGTTCGGCAAGTTTGGCCCAAATCGCTTTGATGCCCGGCAAACGCAACTCTCCAAGCAGGAGTTCGACGCGGGCGGTGTCGATAGAGGTGGAAGCCTTTTTCATGCCGCCACCTCCAGGGTTGAAGCTGGTGCGATCACAGCCAATTCGTCATAGGCTGACAGCGGCGCCAGTTGCACGGCAACCTCGGGAACCGAGGCGGCATCTGGCTGGAAGCGGTTTCGCATTCGCGTGAGATCAGGCAATTGCCCAGCTTCAAGATCGGTTTCGATCGCCGCCGCCAGTTCGGCCTCGCAGGCGCGATCATGGGCAAGCGCCAAGAGTTCGACGGTGACGCGACAAGCGTGCTTTTCGCCTTCGTGTTCCAGAAGCGTTTCAAAGGCGCGAGCAAAGGCCGGGCGCGGAAAGAGCTGATCACGATAGACGAGATTGAGGAGCGCCATCGGCTTGCGCCGCAGCGCATGGATGACATGGTGATAGTCAACAATATGAGCGCGTTTGCCTTTTGTTTGCGGGGTCTGACCGCGCCGCAAGGTCAGGATCGGAGTGCCGCCAAGAAAGCATTCCAAGCGGTCATCGTAGATGCGCACCCGCAAGCTATGGCCGATGAGGCGCGACGGTACTGTATAGAACACCCGCCGCAAGACAAAACCACCGCTCGAGGTGACCCGGACGGCAGTTTCCTCATAATCGGCGGTTCGCCGCTCTGGAAGTTGCTTTAACGTTGTCCGTTCTGCCTCAATGCGTTTGCGATTGTGGGCATTCCGGCGACCGATGAGTTCGTCGATAAAACGCCGGTAAGCGGCAAGATCTGTGAAGTCGCGCGAGTTGCGCAGCAACAGCGCATCGCTAATTGCCTTTTTCAAATGCCCATGCGGACTTTCGATGGCTCCGTTTTCATGGGCAATACCAGGATTGTTCCGCGTCGGCTCCATGTCGTAATGCTCAACCAGCGCCTCATAGCGCCGCGTCAGATCTTCCCGCGCTTCGCGGGTGAGATTGCGGAAAGCCGCCGACAGACTGTCGGTACGGTGTTGCTGCGGCACGCCGCCCAGCGCCCACAGCGCATTCTGCAAGCCCTCGGCGAGCGCCACGAAGCTCTCCCCACCGAGGATCACATGCGCATGTTCAAAACCTGAGAACACCAGACGGAAGTGGTAAAGCCGGTGATCGAGCGGCTCACCCGCGACAGTGACGCCAAGTTCGCCCATGTCGGTGAAGTCGGAAAGGCCGAGACGGCCGGCGACATGCTCCTGCCGAAAAATGACGTCCCGCTCTGGTCCGTTCAGCGCCCGCCATTCGCGGATGCGCCGTTCGAGCGTCCGGCGTATGCCAGGTGTGAACTCAGGGTGGCGGCGCAGCAACTCCTCGAAAACGGCAACCGCACGCAAATCCGGGGCGGCCTCGAGCATTGGTACGATTTCCGCGTCCCACACGCCGTCCAGCGGATCAGGGCGGCGACGGCCGCGAGGCTTCTTTTTCTGCGATGGCAGCCGCGGGTCGTTCTGAATGCGGTAGCCAGTTGCGGTGCTGAACCCGGTTTTGGCGGCAGCCGCAGCCGTGGTGTGTGTCAGGCGATAACTCATAAATAGCCTCATCTGGTGGTCGTTGATGTGGAGGCCGGGCAAATGTCGATCCCTCGTTGTTCTTGAAGAATCAAATACTTGCCCATGCCACTCGTGACCACCAGACGCTATTTCGCCAAAAGGGAAAAAGGGCCCGCCGCTGGTGACGTGAGTCCGGTCGGGCTACGCCCTCCCTCCGTCACGCCACCAGCGGCATTCTCATCCTGATTGACGCTGCATTCTCATGTTGATTGTCGCGCGACAATCGGTGCGTATTCGCGGGCGGGCTCTACCGGTGGCATGGCGGGTGCGGACGACCAAGGGCAATATCGGTTTCGAGGTGCAAAAAGATCTACTCGAAGCCGTAGCGGGCTGGTTTCCTGAAGGTACGCGGATCATGCTGGC
>JARRLC010000256.1:0-2868 GCA_037387425.1 Alphaproteobacteria bacterium | reverse complement strand
GCGCACACACGCACATAAGGCATGTGCCGGGTTCCGGATCGTAATCAGGGGCCTGCCTGTATGTAACTTCTCCAGCCTTGATGGCAGTCTGGCAGGTGCCGCAGCCGCCTGCCCGGCATCCGGAATTTACGGAAATCCCGTTTGCTTCCGCAAAATCGAGAAGGCTCCCGGCATTGGGCTTCCAGAGGATTTGCTTCTCTGAACGGGCGAAGGTGATAAGCACCTCCTCACCATCCGGCGTGGCAGGGGCATCTTCCAGAGAAACCTGCCGGCGTTTGACAGAAGCAGGACCAAAAGCTTCAAAATAAATGTGCGCTGGCGGCACGCCCCAATCTTCCAGATCAGGGACAAGGCTTTCCAGCATCGCCGAAGGGCCGCAAATGTAGAAATGGAACGGCTTGAGCGGCAATTGCACCCGCAAAAGCGTGATATCGACGCGCCCGCGAATGCGGATGGCTTGGCCGTTCATGTCATCAGCCATAGGCGCGCTATAACATATCCGCAGGTGGAAATTCGGATGCTTAGCGGCCATTTCCTCCAGATGAGCAAGCATGATGGCTTCGGTTCCGTTCCGCACCCCGTAGAACAACCAGATTTCGCGCTTCGGCTGATTGGCAAGGGCCCAGTTGAGCATGCTCAACATAGGGGTAATGCCAATCCCACCGCCGATCAGCACTACGGGATCTTGTCCATCGTCGAGATGAAAATGCCCAGATGGCGCACGAACCTGCAAAACGTCGCCAACCCCGATATGATTATGCAAGTAATTCGACGACGTTCCGTCCGCCTCCCGCTTGACCGAAATCCGGTAAGCATCCTTGGCCGGGGCATCCGACAGCGTGTAGCAACGAATGACTTGCGCGTTCGCGCCTTCCGCTGAGGGGATATCCAGGTTGAAAGTCAAAAACTGCCCTGGACGGTATGGCGGAAGCGGCCGACCATCTTCCGGAACCAGATAGAACGAGCAAACCGTCCCCTTAGCATTCTCAATAACCTTGCGCGCAACGCGAAAGGGCCGCCCCCCCTGCCACACAGGAGCAGCAGCGGGCGTGTCTGTGGCAGAGGCCGGTTCAAAAGCTCCGTCATCACCGCGCCGCCGCAATGCCAGATAAGAGCGCCAGTGTCCCCAGTAGGCAAAGCCCAGATAGATGGCCAATTGCACAAGAACCACGCCACCAATAATGAGAAGAAGGCTGGAAGACGTCATGGTGCCTCGTTTGCTTAAGGTTCGTCGTTACCACCGCAAAGCTCCTGATACGGCTTAGTTTTTTTCATTCGATAGGAGCATCTGCCAGACAAGTGAGAATCGAATGAAAATGTCGCTGAACTAACCGAGCGCACGCGCCAACGCAAACGCCGCTCCCGCCGCAAGGCCGCCAACCAGCAGGGTCTGCAACGCCGACTTCAGTTTATTGGCGCCTGTGAAGTGTCCCTTCACCGCCCCGAAAATCAACAATGTCGTACCGGTCATGCCGATAGACATCTGCAATGCGGTGCCCATGTCTTTCGTCAGGATATAAGGTATAAGCGGAATCAAGCCGCCAACGAAGTAAGATGCGCCAATGGTAAGCGCGCTGATAGGAGCGCGGCTCGCCTCTGGCTTTTCCATGCCGAGTTCGAAACGCATGAGAAAATCGGTGAAGCGTTGGCGGTCGGATGTAATCGCTGTGACCACGGAATTTAGCTCAGCGCCCTGCAAGCCGTAGCCGCGGAAGATCTCCGCAACCTCTTCCACTTCGTGCTCGCGCAGATTGTCGATCTCATGCTGCTCGCGTGCGAGTTCGGCAGCATAATGTTCGGCATCGGTCTTGGCCGCGAGATAGCCGCCGAGCCCCATTGCCATCGCACCCGCTGCAATTTCGGCAAATCCGGCTGTGACGATGAGACTGGTGCTGCTGACCGCAGCCGAAAGACCAGCCGCTAAGGCGAATGGCACGGTCAAACCGTCGGCCATGCCAATGACGACTTCGCGAACAGTTGCGGATCCGGTGAAGTGTTCCTCGATATGCTGTGTGGTAGGCATGGCTTCTCCTCATCTGCAGCCGTATCCCTGGTTCTCCGCGCGAAATTCGGAGGCTGCGGCATGCTTGTACCAAATGCCTGCTTACAAAACGGTGACAGATGATTGGAGAAAACGTGCCGATACACACTGGCCCGCGATACTACATGTATGACGCAGAAGGGGGCTGCAGTACTGTATTTGCCTTCAGCTCAACGATCAACTGCTCAGTAAAACATAACTTATAGATTCGGCACGATAATATCTTGATTTTCCACCCAAATCAGACCACCAATTTGGTATGAGCGGTCACGATGCACGCAAACAAAGACTGGCGGAGCTGCATGAGCGGCGGCGTCAGGTGATCCGTCTGCACAAGAATAGAGTACGGCGTAATGCAGATCGTTGGAATGACGGGCCTGAGCTGGCCCGCCGTTCGCGTCGCCACTGACCTTTACGAAGCCGGCGGGATGGCGGCTCTGAAACCGAAGGAATGTGGCCGTACGCCAGGCGATGGCCGCGGCCTGACAGCCGCCCAGGAAGCCCACCTCCGCGCACAGCCCCCAGCGTCAGCTCGTTACTGATCAACTGCCGCGATCTTAGGTTATTGCCAACGTCAGCTGTCGACCCACGACCGACGCTGTGCTCGAAAACCTTCAGGCACCCACCATCCATAACGTACTCACGCCGGTTGTTGCCAAGGACACCATACTCGTCAGCGACGGCGCAGACGCCTATGCCTCTTTCGCTGCAAAGGCCGGCATCGACCATGTGGGGCTTGTGACCAGCCGCGGCGAGCATCGTCGGGGCGCCTTTCACATTCAGAACGTGAACGCCTATCACAGCCGTCTGAAAGGCTGGATGCGCCG
>JARRLC010000255.1:0-2896 GCA_037387425.1 Alphaproteobacteria bacterium | reverse complement strand
CATAAGGCTTCCAGGCATAAAATCCCATACTCTCACGCCTCCCTTGTCGCCGCCGCCAAATCGAGCGCCACCAGTTTCAGCAGCGCTTCATCGTCCATTTCCGTCAACTGTACATCCGCGCCGCCTTCAAGGAAATCCCCGGCGAGTTGACGCTTTGTTTCGATGAGCTGGTCGATTTTATCCTCGACCGTGCCCCGGCAGACGAATTTATGTACAAGGACATTGCGCGTCTGGCCGATGCGGAAAGCACGGTCGGTTGCCTGGTTCTCTATTGCCGGGTTCCACCAGCGGTCGAAATGCACCACATGCGAGGCCGCCGTCAGGTTCAGCCCCGTCCCGCCAGCCTTCAGCGACAGGATGAAAAACGGCGTGCGCTCGTCTTCCTGGAAGCGCTTCACCAATTCCTTACGCTTCTTCACCTGGGTGCCACCATGAAGGACGAGCCCCGGCTGTCCGAACACCCCGCCTAGAAACGCTTCCAGCGGCGCGGTGACCTCCTTGAACTGGGTGAACACCAGCATTTTCTCCTGACGCGACGCGACCACCTCGGCGATCTCGCGCAGACGCGCCAGCTTACCGCTGTCCTCCTCGGTCCAGGCGCCATCGCCAAGCCACTGCGAGGGATGATTGCAGATCTGCTTGAAGCGCATGAGGTAAGCCAGGATGACGCCGCGACGCTGGATGCCATCGGCTGGCTCCAAGGCGTCGGCCAGATCACCCACGGCTTGGGTGTAGAGCGCGGCCTGTTTGCGGCTGAGCGCGCAATAGGCTTTCATCTCGGTCTTGTCCGGCAGATCGGCGATGATCGCCTTGTCAGTCTTCAGACGGCGCAAAATATAGGGGCGCACCAGATCGCGCAAAGGACCGTGCGGATTATGCGGCCGGTCGCTGAGCTTTTTCACGAAACCGTTGAATTGCTTGGCCGAACCGAGCAGCGCCGGATTGATGAAATCGAACAACGACCACAGATCGCCAAGCCGGTTTTCAATCGGCGTGCCAGTGAGCGCGATGCGCGAGCCCGCCTGGAGGCGCTTGATAGCCTTGGTCTGCTTCGCCTGCGGGTTCTTGATGGCTTGCGCTTCATCGAGAACGACGAGCCGCCAGCTTACCTCGCTCAGCCACGGCAGGCGGATGACCGAGCCATAGGTGGTGATGACCAGATCGGCGTTGCTCAATTTCTCCGTGGGCAATGCTTTGAGTTCTTTGGCGGGCATGGCCGAAGGGTGAGCAATGAGCACGTTGAGGCTGGGCGCAAATTTGGCGATCTCAGCCGCCCAGTTGCCGAGGAGCGACGCGGGGGCGACAAGAAGGCTTGGCGCAGCCGTCTTCGCCACTGCTTTGGCCTTTTTCCCGCGCTTTGCCGCAGATTTCTGCGCTTGGGATTGCTGCTTCAGCACCAGAAGCAGAGATAGCACCTGAATAGTCTTACCCAAGCCCATATCGTCGGCAAGACACGCACCGAGACCGAGTTGGTTCAACAGATAAAGCCACTCGACGCCCGCGCTCAGATAGGGACGCAGCGCGCCGTTCAACGCCTTGCCTGGATTGGCGCGCCCCCGTCCCTCGGGGCAGCGCATAGCTTTCAGCGTCTCGGCCAGCCACGGTCCGGCGGCGACCTCGCTCCAGGCTGCTTCATCATCGCCATCGGCCGCCCCGTCAGTGATATTGGCGCCCGCAAGCAGCCGCATGGCCTCCGCGAAAGTTACCCCCTCCGCCTTGGCGCGGCGCTCGACCGCCTGGAACTGCTCCAGCGTTTTCTGTAGCCGTTCGCGATCAATCTCCACCCATTTGCCGCGGATCAAAGCCAGTCCGTTGGCGCTTTTGAGGATTTCGCGGATTTCTTTGGCGGTCAGTCTTTCCCCCTCAAGCGAGACGTCGAGCCGGAAATTGAGAAGCGCATCCGCGCCGACAAAAGATGGCTCTGTTCCGCCAATGGTCGCCTTTACCTGCGGACGCGGCGGCCGGTTCATACGCCAAGTGGCGGGCGTGCGCACGATCAGCCCCGACGCCTCCAGCGCTGGAACATCGTTCAGGAATTGCAGCGCCTCGCCGGCAGTCCAGCGCAGCGGATAGTAGATTTCCTCCTCGGCCACCATCTCCTTAAGCCACTGGCAGCGCTCAGCGGCAGTCTGCACCGGAAGCAGAAGCGACAGTAGGCGGTCCTTGTTGGCCGCGCCCGCATATTCCCGCAACGCCTCGCCGAGCGGCAAATGCTGCGCCTTGGCGTTGGCGGAAAGACGCGGCGTGTACGTGGCAAGGAAGGCGAATGGCGCTTCCTCGTCGCTACGGTTTTCCGCAAGGTTGAAATGCACCCGCCCGACGACGTTCCATGCGGGATTACGGCGCTTGAGAAACGCTTGCAACGGGCATTTCGCCTTGCTGAGTTCGGCAGCGAGCGCGGCTCCCATCGCGTCCCAAAGACTAGCGAGCACATCGGCGCTCAGATACTCCGCACCGGTCATAATCGGGGGCGATTCAGCGAGGCGTGTCATTTCGGCGGGATCGCAAGCGGGCGTGGGTGGCGGCGTGCTATTGTCGTCACGCCCCGGTATGGCGCAGACGGCGGCGGCGAATTGTGCGCCAAAATCGCGCCACCAGGAAAGCGCTGGCGGCAGCGCAGAGCCCGCGTCGTCCAGCCCCAGCGAGAGCAACCCATGGCCGCTACCGCGCTCGAAGGCGTGGTTCAAGCGCGTCGCGCAGGGCTCGGCCAGGGGTGCGCCTTCATCGGTCTCCTCCAGTTGAAGCAAGCCGTGAGGCGTTAAAACAGGAGCAAGTGTCATCATGGCAATTGTCATATACGCGACGCCGCCCGAGTTGAAGTAAATGATTGCAGCAGTCCTTGCATAACTCTTGGCTGTGTGACTTCGTTACGGAGTAGGTGACCGCACTGGCGCAA
>JARRLC010000254.1:0-5538 GCA_037387425.1 Alphaproteobacteria bacterium | reverse complement strand
AAAAAGACTTCACCACCGAAACGCCGGGCGGTCTTATTACCGTTAACCTCAAGACGAAGACGATCACGCCCGTGGCGCATGCTGAAAGCTTCGGCAATATCGACGGCGTGGTGAAAGCAGGCGATACGATTATCGTTACGGATTATATCGCTGGCGTCGTGTGGCGCTGCCCGTCTGGCAAAGCACCGGAGAAGGCCGCAACACTAAAGCCTGGAAGCGCCGACCTCGGCACAGATGGCGCCAAGCTTTTCATTCCGATGATGAATGAAGGTGAAGTGGTCGCGCTGCCAGCCAAGTAACACGTCCATAACACTGGACGCTGGAATACAAAAACCGCCCCACTTTCATGGGGCGGTTATTTTTTCAAATCGAGTATTGCTCGTTGAGCCTTTTACGTCGAAGGCGCTGGCTTCATGTCGCCAAGATCGGGCGCTTTCGGTGGGCGTCCGCCTGCGGTAGGCACCGCCGACTGAGGCCGTGGCCCTTCGTCCTTGCTGGGTTCCTCGCGGACTGGCTGTTTGCCTTCCAGCAAATCCCTCACTTCCTGGCCGGAGAGCGTTTCAAACTCAAGAAGCGCATTTGCGATGGCATGGAGATCATCCAGGCGTTCGGTCAAGATCGTACGGGCTTTTTGCTCGCCTTCGTCAATGAAACGATACACCTCGCTGTCGATCAGCTCTGCCGTCTTGGGCGAGATATTCTGTGAACGCGTGACCGAGTGCCCCAGGAATACTTCCTCCTGGTTCTCGCGGTAACGGATCGGCCCCAGCTTTTCACTCATGCCGTAGTCCATAACCATGGCACGCGCGATGTTCGTGGCCTGCTGAATGTCGCCAAAAGCGCCGTTAGTGATGTTCTCGGGACCAAATACGATTTCCTCAGCGATGCGGCCACCGAACGCCGTAGCCAGACGAGCTTCCAGCTCCATCTTCTTGCGGCTCAGATGGTCGCGCTCAGGCAGGTAAAAGGTGAGCCCCAGAGCCCGCCCACGCGGAATGATGGTTACCTTGTGCAGGGGATCGTTCCCCGGCACGAATAGCGACACCAGCGCGTGACCAGCCTCATGGAAAGCGGTGAGGCGTTTTTCGTCCTCGGTCATCACCATGGAGCGGCGCTCGGCGCCCATCATCACCTTGTCTTTGGCGTCTTCGAACTCGCTTTGCGTGACCATACGCTTATTGCGACGTGCGGCCAAAAGCGCTGATTCGTTCACCAAGTTGGCGAGGTCCGCACCGGAGAAGCCAGGCGTACCACGAGCGATGACTTTCAAGTCGATATCCGGAGCGATCGGCACTTTGCGAACGTGGACTTTCAGGATTTTTTCGCGGCCGACGATATCAGGCGCAGGCACTGTGATCTGCCGGTCAAAACGGCCAGGGCGCAACAATGCCGGATCGAGAACGTCCGGACGGTTTGTCGCGGCAACCAGGATCACGCCTTCGTTGGCTTCGAAGCCGTCCATTTCCACCAGCAACTGGTTCAACGTCTGTTCGCGTTCGTCGTTACCGCCGCCAAGGCCTGCACCGCGATGACGGCCCACAGCGTCGATTTCGTCGATGAAGATGATACAAGGCGCATTCTTCTTGGCTTGTTCGAACATATCACGCACACGCGAAGCGCCCACGCCCACGAACATCTCCACAAAGTCAGAGCCGGAGATGGTGAAGAACGGCACATTCGCTTCGCCAGCGATAGCGCGCGCCAAGAGCGTTTTACCAGTGCCGGGAGGTCCGACAAGCAGCGCGCCGCGCGGAATGCGTCCGCCTAGGCGCTGGAACTTTTGCGGATCGCGCAAGAATTCCACGACTTCTTGCAGGTCGTCCTTGGCTTCATCGACGCCTGCGACATCGTCAAACGTGACGCGCCCTTGCCGTTCGGTCAAAAGCCGGGCTTTCGACTTGCCGAAACCCATAGCTCTGCCGCCACCAGATGACATCTGCCGCATGAAGAAGATCCACACCGCGATCAACAGCAGCATGGGGAACCACGTTATCAAAACGCTAACCAGCGAGGGTACGCCTTCTTCAGCGCGCTTACCCTTGATATCCACATTCTGTGAGCGTAGCCGCTCCACCAATTGCGGATCATTCGGCGCGATTGTAACAAAATCGCTGCTGTCGTTAAGCTGGCCTTTGATTTCCTGGCCCGTTAACACATTGCCCGAAATGGTGACGCTTTTGACGTTCTTTTTCTCCACCTCAGTCAGGAATTTCGAATAATCGATTTCCTGTGGGCGGCCATGGCGTCCGGCGGTGTTGCCGACCCAGTTGAAGAGTGCGACCACCAGCAGAAGGATGATGATCCATACCGCGAAATTACGAAAATGTGGGTTCATAGTGCCCTTCTACAGATGCCCTTTGCATACATTCCGGGGACTTCGGCTCGAAACCGGCATAGCCACCGCTGATGACCTATTAAAATCGTGTTATACGTCTCAAACAGCTAAAATAGGAGCCGCAACCCCGTTTGCCAAGATGATACACGCATTGGCGAAGACCTGCCGATACGTTCACGTTATTGTCATATCAGCCATTTACAGGAGATTGCGAAAGAAGAATTTAACATTAGAGCCGTCATTTTTACTAATAGAGTTACCATGGCTCGCTGGATGCCATGCTTATAAGGCATTTCACGCTAAGCCTCCATGCGGCCATATTCGCGGATGAACAGCACAGAGCCCATAAGTTCGAAAACCGCGACCCCTGCGATTGTTCCCCCGCGAGCGTCTGCCCCCCGAAGATCGGCCAACAAGGTTTCCAGACGCGCCATTCGCATGAGGGGAAGCGTTCGGGGTTGCCCGTCCCCATCTGTTTCCCCGCCCCTGACGAGTAAAATCACGCGGGACAACACGCGAAGCGCGATCTCTTCTGGCAGTTGCTGGAAAGGCTCCAGCGCCATTTCGGCGTAGCCTGTATCGTGGATATACAGCGTTTCGCTGAGGAAAGCATGGGCCGCAACCTCCAGCGCCGCGCGCGCGCGACCCAGCCGCTTGGCGGAAAGCGCCAGCTTTTCAGCCGTAAGCCCAAGCGTCTGCCCTTTCCGTAGCGCCCGGCGGATACGGACGCGCTCGTAATGCGTGTTCTGATTGCTGGGGTCGTTGAGCCAGCCCTGCCCGCGCTCGCTTAAGTACGCCTCTAACTCAGCGCGGGAAACGCCTAACAACGGGCGCAAAATATCAAGGCCGTGCCGCTGAGAAACCACGCTCATGCCAGCCAAGCCATCGACGCCTGAGCCGCGCGCCAACCGCATGAGGAACGTTTCAGCTTGGTCGTCTTGCGTGTGGGCAACAGCCAGCGCGCCGATATTGTGAGTGTGGCAGAAATCGGCCATCAAGGCATAGCGCGCCTGACGAGCCGTCGCCTGGATTCTGGTCGTTGGCTTTTCCCCACGCCAATCAAGCGTGTGATGTGGCAACCCCAAACGGGCGGCTTCCGCTCGCACCCACTCGGCTTCGGTCGCGGCTTCTTTGCGCAGTCCGTGATTGACAGTCAGCACGGTGAGCTGTGGGAATGGGGCTGAGGCAGAGGTTTCGCAGGCGGCTTGGAGTTGTGCGTGGGCGAGACGCATAAGCGCAACACTGTCCGCTCCGCCGGATACCGCCAGTGCGACATGCGCATAGCGCTCCCATCCGGAAAACAGCGCGTCCCACGTTCGGCTGGATACATCAGCGTTGGCCTTAGCGTCAGTGGAGCGCGGTGTGCCGTCGCGAGCGGCAGACATGGCTTAGCTCATGAGCAATTCGCGCGGCGTTTTTCTCTTTCCGCACGGTTAAGCAGCCTCTTGGCGTCAGGAAAGCGGCGCGCAAGCTCGTTGAAAGTGCTGCATGCAGCGTCGGTTTCATTGAGGCGCTTTAGAGCCACGCCCAACTTAAGCAAACTTTCCGGCGCTTTTTCACTTTGCGGAAAATCCGTCGCGGTTTTCAGATAACTATCAGCCGCCTTGCGATATTCGCCGTTGGTAAAAGCGGCCTCGCCCAGCCAGAAATGCGCCGACCCCGCCATGGGATCGTTTGGATTGCTCTGGATGAACTTCTCAAAGCCTTCGGCTGCCCGTCTTGGGTTGCCTTGCTGCAAAGCCATGAACGCCGAATCGTATACTTTCTTGGCTTCCCCAGGCGACAGCGAGGCATGCACCTGCCGAGAGCCCTGCATTTGCAGTGAACCACCACTGCGACCACCAGTAGACATTGAGCCGCTTGACGACATGCGGCTATTGTTCATCGGACGGGCGCTTTGCGGAGCATCCCCACGGGGCGATAAACCTTCCGGATTGTCAGACTCTTCATCATCGGAATCATCGCCAAACAGACCGAAGAACAGACCGCCGCTTTTCTTTTTCTTATGCGGCTTGGCCCTGGCTTGCGAAGCCGATTGCGCCGTGGGGTGCGCTGGCTCCATATCCGTTGAACCAAACCCACCACTGGAATTGCTGCTGCCAGAAGACGGCGCCATACCCGGCTGTGATGAAGCCCCAGGCGGTGGAGGCGGCGCGGAAGTCGAGACATTCGCTGACGCGCGACCATCGAGTTGCTGCATGCGCTGCAAAATCTCGTTCACTTTCGCTGATAATGCCCGAACCTCAACTTCAAGCTGCGCAAGCCGCCCGGAATCGGCGCCGCCGACACCTCCGTCATCGACAGACTGACCTCCAGACGCACCGCCATTGGATTGCGCCATGGTCTCCACGGTGCCAAGTTGCGCGCTCAGATCGACAAGTTGTTCTTCGATGCGTTGCAACCGCTTATCAGCATCGCTGCCCCCGTTGGCAGAGGCTGAAGCAGATGCCTCGCCCTTTGACGAATCCTGGGCAGTTGCGGCAGTGAACGGAAGGGCGGCTCCAATTAAGAAAAACGCGCCCAAAATAATGGATGACCTTCGCATACGGTTCTCACATGAACAAAGCCGTGGCGCCAGAGGGCTGCCACTTTTGAACGTTGAGACCCCTCATAGCAAAATTAAAGGCAGTGGGCGACTCTACATGGCGTCTCTGGGGAATTTTAATATGAGGCGGTTGCAGAATATCCGTTCAGCACTGTGACTGCGCGTCTGTTTCGCGACCAGCACTTGATATTGGCGCACAGAGCCACTGGACGTTCGCGTCCGTAAGATATGGTTTTGATACGGCGGGCGCTCACGCCGCGCGTGATGAGGAACCGTTTTACCGCTGCCGCACGACGTGCGCCCAGTGCGATGTTATATTCCCGTGTGCCGCGTTCGTCGGCGTGGCCTTCGATCGTGATGCCGTATTGCGGATATTGGTTGAGCCAATGCGCTTGGCCAGAAAGCGTGGTTTGCGTTTTGGAGTCGAGTCGGCTGCTATCGGTGGAGAAATACACTGTGTCGCCGATTCGCGAGGTGAATTCCTTCATGGAGCCGGGGGTAGCGGGACCGTTTTCGCCATATCCGTTAGCATTGGCGCCGTTGTTGCCGAATTGTCCGCTACTGGCGGTGTGCGGAACTTTGAGGCCGTATTGATTTGGGTGGCTGCGTGAACATCCGGCAATAATCAATGCGGCTAATATAACGGCAAATCTGGATG
>JARRLC010000253.1:0-2946 GCA_037387425.1 Alphaproteobacteria bacterium | reverse complement strand
GCTGGGATAAGGCGGCCAAGAGCTGGTATGTGCCTCAAGGCGCTGATCCTCAGCCATTCCAGCGCTGGAGCTTAGAGCGGGTACGAACTGTCGCCCAGAAGACCGATCCCGCTGAGCAATTCGCTGACGCTCTCCGTGACATGGGGCTGGTGATCAAGGACGCGCCAGTCATGGATGGCCAGCTCTACCGCGTGCCCGCCCTGGGCGACCGCCAGGGTCAAAAGAGCGGTGCTTATGTCGGCCATCTCGACGGCCAAGCGGCTGGTTTTATCGAGAATTTCAAAACCGGTGAGAGACGCAACTGGAAATCCGCTTCAACGCCCGCGCTAACGGAGGCCGAGCGCGCCCAACTTGCGGCGGAAAGCGCTGCCTGGCGCGCTGAACGCGATGAAGCGCGCCAGCTCGTCCATGACGAAACCGTGCGCCTGCTGAGGGCGCATCTGGAGGGTTTGCCGTCTGCTGAAAAAGACGCTCATCCATATCTGGCGCGCAAGGACGTGTACGGCCATGGCGTCCTCTTGAATACCAAGGGATCGCTCGCCATCTCCGGCGACCGGGAAGGTCCGCAAAGTTGGAGCGCTGAAGGCGATCTGATCGTGCCGATCCAGAATATTGACGGCCAATTGGTTGGTGCGCAGAGCATCGATGTGGAGGGCCGCAAATTTTTTCCGCGCGGCGCTTCTTGGAAAGGCGGATTTCATGTGGTTGGTCAGACAGGTGACATCAGCGCTTATGATCCGGCGCGCCCCGTTGTTATTGTGGAAGGGTTTTCCACCGGCGCCACCATCTATGAGAAGACCAATCTGCCGGTGGTGGTCGCGTTCACCGCCGGAAATCTGACGGCGGTTGCCGAGGCCATCCGCACCGCTCATCCCGAACGGCAGATCATCATCGCTGGCGACAACGATCACTTCCGCGAACGCGAAACGTTGCCCGATGGCCGCACCCAACCTAATCCGGGTCGTAAAGCAGCCGAGAAAGCCGCAGCGGCGGTAGGCGGTTTCGCTTTGCTGCCGCGTTTTGAAGTGGGGGATAAAGGCTCGGATTGGAATGACCTGGCCGTTGATCATGGTAAGGCGGTTTTCAATCAGCAATGGCAAGCAGGAATGACTGCTGCTGAGCGGCATTTCGAAGTGAGGCGTATCGCCACGGCGCGCGGCGGCCAACAGGAAGCGCAGACGCCTATGCAAGAACAAGCGCGAGAACAGCCCGCGCGAGCCTCAGCACGTCGGTAAAGTCGGAGAGGATGAAGATGGATCATCGAACTGATTTTGCGAAAAACTTTCGTCACGCACGATTTGTCTTAAATTTAAAGCAGATCGAAATATACAAAAGGAGTGGTGTTTCTGTATCTCATCTTTCTGCCATCGAAAATGGTGAATGTAATGCGGGGATTGATACAATGGCAAAGCTGGCTAACGCTGTGAATATACCACTATGGCAGTTGTTTAAACCACCGAGGTATTGACGCGCACACGCCTACGTTGTATTGCGCGAGTAGATGAATCAGTAGTTTTAAAAATTATTCTATACAGTAAATTTAATAGCTATTAAGCAACAATCGCATTTCAACTAATACACATTCCGACGTTTACTGTAGACCACGACGACTCGGCGCATTTACCAAATGTAAAACTTGGTAAACGCGTGAGGTGGGGCGTGATGAGTGGGGAGGCGATTGCGTTATTACTGCTGCTTGGCGCAAGCGTCGGCTTGGCCAGCGGTATCGCAGCCGCTGGAGCGCCTGTTGCGGTTTCTGCCCTTGTTTTCGGCCTGCCATTCCTTGGCGTCAACACCCCGAATCTCGCCAAGATCGCCGCCGCTACATCTCTGGCGCTCTACATTCCAACCGGCATCGCGTCGCTAACCGCGCATGGCAAACGCGGTTCCATTGATTGGATTTTGCTTCTCATGCTGGCCCCGGCGGTGATCGCTGGAGCGACATTGGCTGCACTCGCCGCCCCCCATATCGACACCAGCGTTCTCGCTGTTCTTTTTATTCTATTTGCTCTGTTTTCTGCCTGGCGTTTAATCGTAACGCAACGCCCCCTTGCCAGGCAGAATGCCGCGCCGCCGAACAGTCTCCTTATCGCTTCCCGCGGTCTGTTCGGCGGCGTTCTGGCCGCTTTATTGGGCATTGGCATTTCGGTGATCACCGTGCCGATCATGGCGCGCCTTGTTTCGATGCCTCGGGCGCTTGGCACCAGCGCCGCCATCGTTCTGCCGATGGCGGTGGCAGGGACGGTGGGCTATCTCACTGCGCCGAAAGGGTGCGATGCGTGTTTCGGCTATGTCTACCTTCCGGCGGTGGCGACCATGGGGATCAGCGCCGTGCTGGCCGTTCCTCTTGGCGTGTGGCTTGGCTCTATTGTTCCTGAAAAGGCAGCGCGCATGCTGTTTGCGCTCGTGCTACTCGCCGCAGCCGGCAATCTCGGGATTAAAGCTGGCTATCCAGCCTTTGCCAAAGCCAGCCATTTGATGGCGCTGGTCATACCACATCCGGGCCACCCTAACGATGCGCCGCATGCGGCAACAGCGCCAGTTTGGCTGGGACGCCACGACATAGCGCAAGGGGGCGACCATGAGTGACGCTTCCCTGAACGGCTTCGCCTCGTCCGCCAGAGGTGAACAACACCGCCGCGCGTCTAGCAAATTGGAGCGCGAGCTCGGCCCCGTCATTCGCGCCTGCCTCGCTGATCCGAGCGTGATCGAGATCATGCTGAACCCGGACGGACGTCTGTGGGTCGAGCGAGCTGGGCGCGACATGGAACCCATCGGCGTCATGACCGCCAGCGATGCAGAACGGTTGATATCAACCATTGCGGGTAACCTCGGCAAGATCATCACATACGAGCACCCCGCGCTCGAATGTCGTCTGCCAGGTTATGGTAGCCGTTTTGCCGCCATGCTGCCGCCTGGCGCCGATGGGCCGATGTTTACCATCCG
>JARRLC010000252.1:0-2985 GCA_037387425.1 Alphaproteobacteria bacterium | reverse complement strand
TGTCGCAGGCAACTGGTAAGTATGTTTCCGCCTTCTCTGGTGGATCATTGCGCATAGGCGGGCTCATGTTGAAAAAGCTCAGCACCGGTGAAGTCCTTTTGACTGTGCTACAAGCTCTGATTATGCACTTATTACAGGTTGTGCTATTTTCGGGGCATGCTGGAAGATAAACGCTACACAGAAATGAGTTTGCTTGAATTTCAGGACAAGTTTCCAACGGAACAGGTTTGTCTGGATTATCTGATAAAGATGAGATGGCCGGAAGGTATCAGATGTACGTGTTGCGAGGATAGCAAGCTCGATTACATCAAGTCCCGCAAGGCTTTTGAATGTCGCAGTTGCCGCAAACAAATTTATGTGACAGCCGATACGATTTTTCACAAAAGCCAGATTCCTTTACGGAAGTGGTTTTGGGCCATCTACCTGATGGCGACCTCGAAAAAGGGCGTATCCATACTGTATCTGCAAAAACAGCTTGCGCTAGTGCATCAATCCAAACGGATGGTTACACCGGAGTTTGGTAAAATCGATGCATAAACAAAGAGCTGGCGCGCTGACATATGAATCTTTTGAATATGTCAGTGCGCTAGGTTCGTACCGCACGGCATGGCTCATGGGTCATAAAATCCGTCAGGCCATGATCCAGCGTAATGATCTCTACATGTTAAACGGAACTGTCGAAGCGGATGAAATTTTCATTGGCGGCAAGCAATCCCTTTATGAGCGCCGCAAAGCGGGCAGTAACAAGACGCCATTCCTGATCGCTGTGCAGGAAAATGCTGAGGGCGGACCGCGCTTTTTGTCTTTCGAAGAGCTGGAGAGCATCTATGAACAGCATGTCGTGCCCGCCATCAAAAAACATATCGAACTAGGAAGCACTATAAAGTCGGATGGAGACGGCGCTTACGTGAAAGCGTCAAAAGAAGGGTATAAGCACGACCGGTCCGTTGCGATGAAAGAGCCGGAACAAACCCATGAGCACCTCAAATGGATCAACACGATTACATCCAACCTGAAACGTTATCTTCTTTCGACCCACCACGGCGTCTTCCCGAAATACCGAAAGGCGTTTCTGGCCGAATTTGCCTATCGTTTTAACCGAAGATATTGGCCTTATCAGGCCTTCGACAGGCTGCTTTACGCGTGCATTCATGCTCAACCCATGTCGTTACCTGTAATAAGTGCATAATCAGGCACTATAACGTCTCGGTTTCATGGGGCGGCAGCGTTAATCTGCAAGGTGATGACATCCTCATATTTGCCGGCGCGTTTTTTAGCTGTATCTCCGACAGTTACCAGCAGACTATAACTGGCATCTTCACTGTGTGTCGGGGGCAGTTTCTGCACACTGGCTCCATTATGTAAATCGAGCAGTTGACCGTTAATCCGTGCTTCATATCCTACAGTCCAGTTTCGGTTGGGAACTGGTGGCGTCAACTTCATAGCGCCTTGATTAGCTGATGAAATATTCAGGTCATAAGAGTGATTACTGCGCGTTTGAATAATGACCGCTCTCTGCTTGCCTAAAGTCAACTCGCCGAAATCTACGGTGGTTGTGGTGCCTGCTCCCTTAATATTAACGCTTAGTATTTGTGGAACGGTATAACTCAGCCGTAGCGTCGTATTATCGACAGGGGTGCTCCCGCTTTGCCCTGAGCTATCCAGAGCGTAAAGCTCCAGCGTAAGCGTATCGGCGAAATTGCCAGGAGCTGCGAACTGTCCACGCGGGATCACAATACGATAGTTGAAGTTTTCTGTACCATTGACCGGAACCGGCCTAGTGAGCCGCGACGCCGCGGGAACGTTAGCGGTTGCATTGATCAGAAGCGACCGACCATTCTGACTTGTAAGGAAATAGGATAGGGTTTTTCCTAATTTTGCCGTTCCATCCGGGGTTCGAAAAGCCAGCGCATAACTGCAAGCCTCATCGCCAGTGTTGCGAACGGTGAGTAGCAACTCTTCAGTTGTATCATTGGGGTTAAAAGGATCGTAATCTGTTTGGCCCGTGACGGTTATGCCTTTGTCGATCTTTCCCAAGCAAGCCGCATGAAGTGTTCCCGGCAGGGCTATCACCAGAAAAAACACAAAATATATTCTGTAAAACATGACGAAGCTCCTGTTTAGCTGCCGTCTTTGTTCGGCGCAAGCGTGTTTAAACGCAATAAACCAACGGTATCTTTCGGTACATCAAAAGTAAAACGTGTCTTTGGCTCGGTTGCCATTTCGATCACCCAGCGTCCGGGCCGCAGGCCCTGGGCGCCAAATCGCCCAGCTTTGTTCGTGAATATGGTTACGCGGTGATCGTCGGGATGGCCTTCTTCAAACGCAACACCGGTGAGCAGCGGTATGGGCTCACCTTGCGCGTCGGTTAATGTGCCAAATGCTGTCACGGTGTAGTCAGAACCGACAGTAAAATGATAGCCGCTCTTGTAAGGCGCAAGCAGATCGAACCCACCCGTGCCCAGATCGTAGCCCATAGGCAGGTTATCGACGTCGATGGGCACACGCGAAGGCGAATAAGGCGACAGATCGGGCAAAAGCGCCGGACCAAGGAAATCTGATGAAGCGCGCGCACTGTCCTTAGACGATCCCACGGTAACGGTACTCTCGGGCAGATTGGCGTGCGGCTCAACAATAGCGAAACTATTGGTCACTGGCCGCCCAACAGCCCATGTGCCATCTGCATAGGCAATTGCCGTACCTGCAGTAACAGATGTGCGCTGGCTCGTTGTATTGCCATCGAAACCGACAAAACCGGTATGCTGTGAGACCGCGACTTCGGCCCTATTGCCGATATAGCCGAGCGAACCATTCACGCCGATATTGTCCTGACCATCGACGCTACCGCCTTCATGTTCCACCTCGACTTGCGTATTCCAACTGCCGACGCCATTTCCTTCCTGGTGACGGTAGGACACCTGGCTTCGGCCATCGCGGGCATCATAGCTGCCATCCAGACTTGAATTTTCGCTGACCCGGTAATTC
>JARRLC010000251.1:0-2992 GCA_037387425.1 Alphaproteobacteria bacterium | reverse complement strand
TAAACGGGCCGAGTTTCATGCAACCGGGTAAACGGATGAGAGTAGTGTTGCGTAGGGTTGAGTAAGCGTAGCGTAAAGTAGAGTAAGTGTTGAGTAGAGTAGGGTGAAGTTGCGTAACAGTTGCGTTGAGTGGCGTCTTGTAGCGTTAAGTAGCGTAGCGTGGCGTCGGTTGCCAGCCGCAGGCTGGGTTTCGTTTGTGTGCCAGGCATGGCGTTGATCTTGGAGGTGCAAGTCCTCTACGGGCCGATTGGCCGGAACCGTTAGTCGAAGGCAACTGCGTCGCCGCGAGGCGGGGTGGAGAGGAAGCCGGAGACAAAACTCGGAGCTGACGAACAGAAACCGGATATAAGGCCGGTGCGGTGGGGTAATCCGGCAATGGACGGAGACGCCCGATAGCCAAGCGGACACGCGCACAGGTAAATCCGGCGGCGACCGAGTGAAGGAGCAGCGTCTTACCCTGGGAGATCTCTTTGCCTCTCCGGGCGATCCGGAGGAGGGGGCTGGCGACAGTTTCCGGTGGGCGGGGAGAAGTCAGCAGCGGCCATAGTAGTCCGGTGAGGCTTTGGCCTGCCGGGCGAAGGGCCAAATTCGGTAGCCAAGCGAGGATCGAACTATTCGATGACGGTGAAGCGGCAGCAAGGCAGCGGTGACCAGATGGACCTCTTCGACGAGGCCCTGAAAGCGTCGTTGCGCCACGGCATTCCCAGCAAAGGCGGAACCAGAGCTGAGATGCGCGAGGAGTCGCAAGCCGTTACGGCATGGGAACGGAACCGAAGCTTGACGCAACATATGATGGAACGGGTTGCCAGTTCGGCAAACCTGAATCAAGCCTATAAACGGGTCAAAGCGAATGGCGGCGCGCCGGGGGTGGACGGGATGACCGTCGCCGATCTGCGGTCGTGGATTGCAGAGAACCGCGAAAGGCTGATCGCTTCGCTGCTGGATGGCGACTACCTGCCAAGTCTCGTGCGCGGGGTGGAAATCCCCAAACCGGGTGGCGATGGGATGCGGCAATTGGGCATCCCGACGGTGGTGGACCGCCTTGTGCAGCAGGCGATCGCGCAAGTCCTGGAGCCGATCCTTGATCCAACGTTCTCGGCATCAAGTTTCGGCTTCCGCCCTGGGCGTGGGGCGCATGACGCCCTGCGTCAGGCCCAGAAGTATGTGGCCGACGGCTATGAGATCGTGGTCGACCTGGATTTGGAGAAATTCTTCGACCGGGTAAACCACGACATACTCATGGCTCGTCTGGCCAGGCGCATTGGCGACAAACGCCTGCTCCGTATCGTTCGGCGCTTTCTACAAGCCGGAATGATGGCGAACGGCGTTTGTATCGAACGGTATGAGGGGACGCCTCAGGGCGGTCCGCTATCGCCGCTGCTCGCCAATCTTTTGCTGGATGACCTCGACAAGGAGCTGGAAAGCCGGGGGCACCGGTTCTGCCGTTACGCCGATGACTGTAATATCTATGTGCGGTCGCAGGCGGCGGGAGAGCGGGTGATGGCCTCGATAACCACGTTCCTTGAAAAGCGCTTGCGCCTTAAGGTCAACCGGCGGAAAAGCGCCGTTGCCCAAACCTGGGAACGCCAGTTCCTCGGCTATCGCCTGCGTGCGGACGGCGCCCTCTTCATCGCATTGAAGAGCATCACCCGCGCCAAGGAGCGGCTTCGCCGGATCACCCGCCGCAACCGGGGCATCTCCCTGGAGCGGATGATCTCCGAGGTCAATTCCTTTGTCACAGGCTGGGTAACGTACTTCCGCCTTGTCCAGAGTCCGTCCACATTTCGCGACCTCGATGGCTGGCTTCGCCGCAAGTTGCGATGTGTGCGGCTCAAACAATGCAAACGCGTTTTCGCCATGGCGACTTTCCTGCAAAGCGCGGGCGTGTCGGCGCGGTGTGCGTGGTATGTGGCGAAATCGGGCAAAGGGTGGTGGCGGCTGGCGGGCAGTCCACCAGCACATAAAGCCATGGACAAAGCCTGGTTCGAAAATGCTGGACTGATCGGCCTGGCTCAGCGCTATGCCGCGTTAAACGCTACTGGAAACCGCCGGTTACGATGAGTATGGCCGGTGGTGTGAGAGGAGGGAACCGCGAGGAACCCTCCTACTCGATTGTGGATGCCGCCAGTCGATCCCGGAAAGTAAATAGCCGAATTGAGCCGGAGAGATCGATATCGTCCCATCAGCCTGAGTGAGCGCTTGTCGCTCACGATAAACGTTCGCTTTCGGCCACAGGAAACGGCCCTTCTCCAGACGCTTTGTGAACAGACATGCCCCCTGGCCATCATGCCAAATGACCTTCAGGAGATCGCCCTTGCGTCCACGAAAGCAAAACAGATGACCGTTCAGCGGATCCTGTCGCAGCACCTCCTGAACCTGCAAAGAGAGCGACGGAAAACCTCTTCTCATGTCGGTGTAACCGGTCGCCAGCCACACCCGCACGCCTGTGGGAACAGGGATCATGGCTGCTGGTCCACGACATCGAGGACGCGCTTCAAGGCGCTCGTGTCAACACCGGCGCCAACCCGCACCAGTCGGCCATTTCCGAGCTCGATCTCGATACGATCGTCGGTTGGCGCGGTTGTTGCGGATGAACCAGCTGGCAAATCCGGAGAAACCATCGGGGCGGCTTCCGGAGCCACCGCTTCCGCGTTCGTCGGCAGTGGCGACACCGTGACCGGCACAAACACCGCTTTGCTCGGGTGTTCCTGCTCCTCTCGCGCCAAACGCCGCCAGCGAAACAGCAAATTCGGCCGGATCCCATGTCGGCGAGCCACCGCCGAAATATTGGCGTCAGGCCGCGCCGCCTCGGCGATGATCGCCTGCTTCTCCGCATCGCTCCACTGCCGCCGCGTCTCGGCAACCACCGAAAACGCACGCGAAAAATTGTCTCTGGATATAGTCACGGCACCAGCTCCTGTTGGGATCAACGATCACCAACAAAAGCTATATCCAGCCCGCGCCGCAAGGCGGCCCTCGGCGTAGGGTTACA
>JARRLC010000250.1:0-3060 GCA_037387425.1 Alphaproteobacteria bacterium | reverse complement strand
TTCGCGGCATCACCTGGAAGACCGATAAATCGGCAACCAACGCTCTACGATAACTCTCTGCACTGTCGAGCAACTTAGATAAACTATTGTGCATTATGTTAATATGCCTAAACTCGATAGAGTGTAAACTAAATTATCTTAAACCGTTGTGACGCCAATGCCACGATATATATACACTATTCTAAATGTCTACTAATCAGATATTTTCTATTATCCTTTTTGTCAAGTCGTGATTACCACAAATAAGCCTTTAATTATTTACCATTTAAACATATACCCGCTATGATGGCGCATTAATTACTTTGCACGCTTAATGTTCGGCTGAGTTTTGTGGGCGAGAGAGTGAGACGGAATGGCGATGGCCCGCAGCCGGTGGGCTGACGACTGTACCGAAACCCACCGCAACTCAGACACTGTTCTTAACCATAAAACGCGGGCCATTTGACATTGATCTTTGCCACTTGTTGGGGCCAGTTAGACTGAGGTCTTAAACAAATAAAACAGAGTACATCCTTATTTGCCTGAAAGTACCCGCCAGATAGCAGGCCGTTGGACTGGCGGGAGGGTAATTTGTAAAAAATGGTATTGAAATGGAATTGAACCACAAACAGCTCGCCCGTCAATTGACAGCAGTCGCCCAGCAGGCGGGATGTGTCGAGATGGAGGTCTACCGGCGCGACATCGAAGTCAACCTGAAATCCGATAACAGCCCGGTAACCGAAGCGGACCGCCTCGCCGAGAATATTATCCTGAAAGCCCTGTCCGAGATCGCTCCTGACATCCCCATCATATCGGAGGAAGCTGCATCACAGGGAAGCATCCCCCATGTCGGCCCTCAGTTCTTTCTTGTTGATCCGCTCGATGGAACCAAGGAATTCGTGCGCAAGAGCGATGAGTTTACCATCAACATCGCATTGATTGAAAAGGGTGAAGTAGTATTCGGCCTCGTTTATGCACCTGCAAAACAGATGCTTTTCGTGACGCTAGCGGGCAATAAAGCCGTAGCGACGCAGCTCGATCCGTGCGGCCCGACCGTTACATTCGACGAACTTGCGTTTCGTCCAATTATTACACGCGCCCCGCCCTCGGAAGGCATTACGGTTGTCGCCAGCCGCTCGCACATGACCGACGAGACCCGCACCTATATCGACCGTTTTCATGTCGCGGAACTCGCCAGCGCCGGTTCATCGCTCAAATTCTGCTTATTGGCCGAAGGCAAAGCCGACCTTTACCCGCGTTTCGGACCGACCATGGAATGGGACACGGCGGCCGGGCACGCTATTTTGAAAGCCGCAGGTGGCGAAGTGGTGAACGCATCGGGTGCGCCGCTCCTTTATGGCCAAAATGCCTCCAACTTGCGAAACCCGCATTTCATCGCCGTCGGCCGGCGAGGTGTACTGGATAAAATCATGCTCGACCAAGCGAATTAACATTACATCGGAATCTGGAAATGACCGACATGCCGACATCACCTCAATCGCAAAGCGATACAGCATATTCCACCACTGCGGCACGCCGGCTCATGCTCGTTTCGCAGCCGCAACTTCTCACCTCCAGCATTGTCGAAGCCTTGTCCCTGCCGCGCGTTGATTTGCAGGTAAACGACCTCACGCAGATGACATTGCCGGTCTTTAACCACGCCATCCTATCGGGCGATGCCGACGTCTTCCTTCTCGTGGTTGATGCCACTTTCGGGCTTACCCGGCGTGATCTGTGGGTAAAGTCACTGGCCTGCCTCGCTTACGTGCCGCATATCATCGTCGCCATCGACAATCTCGGTGATAGAGAAGATGCCGAAGGGCGGTTTACAGCTCTGCGCGAAGAGCTGATGGACCACGCCAGTGAAATCCCGTGCGGTCGTATTGACGTGGTCGCCGTCGATTTCGCCAAAGCAACAAACATCGCCGCGCCAACCGATCGGCCGCAATGGATCGAGGGTCCGGCATTACTCGACCTCATCGCCATCGCCAACCGGCAGCCCCCGGCATCAACGAATACCGCGACGGATACATCCGACCAGTTTTCTGTGTATCTGTGCTGGAACGGTCAGGCGCCGATGCTGCCAGGCCGCCGCTATTTGTTTGACAACGGCAAGGATCGCCTCGAAGCATATGTCAGTACGCTCAAGTACCGCTTAAACCCCGAAACCATGGAACATCAGGCGGCTAAATCGCTGGTTAGCGGTAATGTCGGTTACGCCAACCTAGCGCTCGACAACGAAATCGCATTTCGCCCCTTTAGAGATGACCACACTGGCGGCAGTTTCCGCCTCTTCGACATCGATAGCAGCGCCGAAGTCGCTTTTGGCATCATCAATTTCGGCCTTCGGCGCGCCACCAACATCCGTTGGCATGCGCTCGCCATAGATAAGTCTCTTCGCGCGGGCAGCAAGGGCCAGAAGCCGTGCATCCTGTGGTTCACCGGTCTTTCGGCTTCGGGCAAGTCCACCGTCGCCAGCCTGACGGAAAAGAAACTGCACGCGCTTGGCAAACATACCTATGTGCTCGACGGCGACAACGTCCGCCACGGCCTTTGCCGCGATCTCGGCTTCACAGACGCCGACCGCGTCGAAAACCTGCGCCGCGTGTCGGAGACCGCAAAGCTGCTGGTGGATGCCGGTTTGATTGTGCTCGTGTCATTCATCTCGCCGTTTCGCTCGGAACGGGCAGCAGCGCGCGAGAAGTTTTCCGACGGGGAATTCATCGAGATATTTGTCGATACGCCAATTGAGGTCTGCGAGGATCGCGATCCGAAAGGGCTTTATAAAAAGGCCCGTGCCGGCCAGCTCAAGAATTTCACCGGCATCGACAGCCCATACGAACCGCCACTGTCGGCCGAAATCGTTCTGCCTGGCGGCGCTGCTGCGCCAGAAGAGTTGGCGGAACGTATCATCGAGATATTACAGCAACGGGACATGCTGTCGCCGATTACCCTGCAAAAGGATTGACCGTTGTCTGTGCCTTTGGCCTGCCCTGATCTTTTGTATTCTATTCCACATATTGTGCAGATAGGGGGCGCCTTGGCTCCGCTGGAGCCACCCCGTCGAGCCCGAAGGGAGAG
>JARRLC010000249.1:0-3510 GCA_037387425.1 Alphaproteobacteria bacterium | reverse complement strand
AGCTTAAAAGAAGCGCGATTCCAAACGTTGTTTCCAATATATTTCTCGTTGATGAGAACCTGATGAACAGTGCCGCGCGTCCAAGGGTGGCCTGGCTCTCTCGTCAAGCCGCGCGCATTCAGATCGTCAGCAATCTGGCGCTCCGAAATACGGTCTTCGACAAACCGTCGATAGATCTCGTGCACAACTTCGACCTCGATATTCGGACCGACACCCAACACAACGCGGTCGGTTTGAATACTCTTTTGCTCGCCCCGTGTCAGTTCGCCCTTGGTGGTCCCCGACTGGTCAATCAGAATACGCCGCAAGCCAAAGCCGGGTGCGCCCCCTTGACGAAAACCAAGTTCAATAAGGCGGCATTGACCCGCAAAAACCTTTGCAGAAAGCTCTCGGCTATATTCCCCCGCCATCGCAGTCGATATTTCTGGCGGCTGCGTAGCTGCGGATTGCTGCTGCCTGATTGTCGGTTGAGTACTTTTGGTGCTCAGTTGACATTCGGACATATTCTGCCGCCCGGAGCCTTTTCTGAGGCTTGGCCGGCTCATCACCAGGATATTTACTTCGTTCCGCCACTACACATGAATCACTGTTGACTTGAGGCTGGAGGAGCGTGGTGCATACCAAACAAGAATAGCGGCTCCAACTGACCAAGGCCGCCCCCCTTGTCGTTCCCAGTTTAACTGCGTTTGAGAGGAAACATGTTTCCGGAAATGGGTAACAAGTTGCCCTGCAAACCACGTAGTTCTGAGGGGGAGATATGGAATTCGAACAGGCGATTGCTGCAGCGCTCAAAGAAGAGTTGGGCTTGACGCATCAAGCAATCAAAACGGTTATGCGCTGGACCGGTGCAAGTGAAAGGACCGTTAAGCACTGGTTCAGCGGTACGCATGGTCCAAGTGGCCAATATCTCATAGCTTTGGCTAGTAACTCCGACGAAGTGTTGTCGTATTTCCTTAAAGCAGCAAATAGACCGTCTTTATCAATAGGCCCTAGATTAATCAGCATTCGAGCAATGCTTCTGGAATTAGTGAAACTGATTGACGCGTCTGTGGATACGTAATTAGGGGGGCGCAACAATTTTGGCTCAATTCACCCTTCTTGTAGATGAAGCAGAAAACCGAGGGAATCTGAGAAAAATTGTTCCTGTTACGTTCTTTTTCTGGTAGAGTAAGCGTCCAATCGGAGAAACGGGATAGATGCGGGCTGTTCGATCAAATTGAACAAGCGGTGCGGCGGGAAATGACCACCGAGCAGCGAGTCCGCATCGAATTGGCGGCGCGCGAGCGCTCGCCAAAAATCTTTGTTTGTGCTAGGATGGCTACCATGACCAAACTGCTTGACCATGCCATTGACGTCGTGAAACGACTTCCCCCAGAACGACAAAAGAACGTCGCCGAAGCAATGTTGGCGCTTGCCGAAAGCGAAACCCGGCCAGCCTTTTACCTGCCGCCGAAGGGCGACGAGCCAACAGAGGCAGATATTCTTGCCCTAGTTCCGACCGTCATGCCGTCCGCCACGCCGACCAAGACCGAGATCGCCGCCTGGCAAAGGCTGTCCGCCGACGAGCAGCTTCGGCGTTATCGCGAAGCTTTGCACCACCCCGATGCCGATACCGTTTCTAACCTGACGACGGACGATATTCTTGCGCTTGCCCGTCAGGACCTGGTTGATGGCAATGCCTGACTACAAACTGACCGATCTCGCCGCGGCCAAGCTGCGCGCCGTGCTCCGGGATTCTCTCCTGAATTTTGGCGACCACCAAACCACTATCTATTACGCCGACTTTATCAAGACTTTGGAGCTTCTGACCTCGTTTCCCGGCATAGCCCGCCGGGTCGATAATTTCCGGCCGGGCTACCGGCGTTACCGCTACGAATCCAACTACATATTCTTCACCGTTGAGGAAGATCACATCCTTATCCGCGACATCCTGCACACGGCGCAGAACATCACCAAGGATAAGCTTGGTTAGCTGCTAGGGGTTCGCGGGATGATATTTGGGTGACGCCGAAATCCCGATCACTTTATCGGTGCGATACCCCAACTACCTGCCGTTCGTCACCATTGAGCGAGGCGTCGGCTTTATGGCCTCACGATGCAGGAGGCCTGCGGCCGAAGACCAAAAGTGCTGGAGTTGAACAATGTCCGCTCAACGACAATTGCCGCCAATAGAGATCAGCGTTTTTTATACGCCATGCTTTCCTCCACCAGCCGCAGAGTGGAGGCGGGAGACATTCAAACATTGGCGGAAGTTTTCTGCCGCAGCCGCCTGAGCATTCCGTGAACAATCCATCTGTGCGCAACGCCCACAGGAAGCATATAAACGTGCCCGAACCAATTATGCACACGCACCGAAGAAGTCACCGAAATCCACGGACCGTCTGCTGAAATGCAGGTCATAACGTCGAGGTGGCGATCTCGTTCTGTCAAAACGAGGGCGGTGTCGTCGCTGTACTCAACAAGGAAAAAGTCAAGAAAATCGCCAACTTTAACTCTGTCTGCCTGTGTACCGCTGAAACCTCCAATTTTCTTGACGCCGAAAAGGACAGAAATTGCATCGCGTATGACAAACGCAACTTTCAGCACTGGCTGCGGATGCGCCAATACGAGATTCCATACATCCAAAGGGCGGATTTCGCGCTGTAATTTGACACTTTGACTATCGAAGTAGTCCAAGCTGGAAACAGCCTCTAATACGCGAATATTGCTATCCGGAAGTGTTATCATGCCCCAAGATAGCAAAACACTCCAACCAGATGAAGGTGCAATCAGTGCAGGTTTCTGAATTGTCACGCTGGCGGCATGACATCGGCAAGTGGTGACATATCGTAACCATTGCCCCCCAGTTCGTGGAATGCCGATAAACCCAATGACTGCTCATAGTTAAAACAACTGACACAATCCAGGATCATAGTCAGCAGCAAAACTCGCCTCACTACAATAGCTCATTTGGTTTCGTGGTGTTAAAAGACGTTGGCCAACTTCAACCGGTGTCGAAATACAAAATGGCGGATTCACATGTTACATGCGTTGTCTGCATTGCTCGTCTCCGTTAGCCTGGTCTTATTGCCGGGGAAGCATGTCCGGACGTGTCTCGTGCATGCATCCCGTTTATTGTGGTTAAATCGATAAATGCCGGAGTGAGACAATCATGACGGAACCAACGCTGCGGGCCATCTCGGCCGACATCACCACACTGGAGGTGGATGCTATCGTCAATGCGGCGAACACGTCGCTTTTAGGCGGCGGCGGGGTCGATGGAGCGATCCATCGAGCTGCAGGGCCAGCACTTTTGGAGGAGTGCCGTCGTCTTGAAGGCTGCAAGACCGGCGACGCGAAGCTTACCGCCGGGCATCGTCTGGCGGCGAGATACATCATCCACACGGTTGGACCGGTATGGCGCGGCGGTAATGCGGGGGAGGCGGAGCTGCTGGCCTCATGTTATCGCCGTTCACTGGAAGTCGCAGCCGGGCAAGGCATAGGCACACTCGCCTTTCCCTGCATCAGCAC
>JARRLC010000248.1:0-3112 GCA_037387425.1 Alphaproteobacteria bacterium | reverse complement strand
ATGGCCGACAGATCGTCAGGTGTGAAGCTTTCTTCGCGGTGAAAATCGTAATAAAAGCCGTTCTCGATCACCGGACCGATGGTGACTTGCGTGCCAGGAAATAGCTCTTGCACGGCTTCAGCCATCACGTGCGCGGCGTCGTGGCGCACGAGTTCGAGGGCTTCCTTGTCGGTGCGGGTGATGATGCGCACGCTAGCGTCAGCCTCAAGGGGGGCGGACAAATCGCTCAGTGTGCCGTCAAGCTCTATGGCGACAGCCTTTTTCGCGAGCGATTTGGAGATAGATGCGGCCAGTTCAGCGCCGGTAATGCCGGACTTCAATTCACGAACAGAGCCATCGGGGAAGGTAATGTTGATCATGCTCACCTCTCACTCCCGCAAACAAGGCGGGTAAGATTAATGTTGAAATGCGGGCGGCGTGCCCGGAACTGGTTGCGTATCATCAACGCGTGCGATTGACAATCCGGGCAGGCCGAAGAACGCCACAACTGCACTAAAAATTCATCACGCCTGTGTAGAAGTGGCGGCCCAGTCCTACGGTGAAGATCAAGTCGCCGTAAAGCGCGTGTTCCAGCACCACCGCCCAGTAAGACCGCGTGCGATCATATCGCCAGGCGAACAGCAATCCGCCAAAGAAGCTGAGCACAACAGACGGCATGCTCATAAATATAATGTGTCCAAACGCGAAATACACCGCGTTCAGCGCGATAAGCGCCTTGCGGTCGCGGGCGAAAAGCGGGCCATATCGATGAAAGAAGAACACGCGGTACATAATCTCTTGCGTGGTCACTGAGATGAGCGGATAGGCGATCATCACCAGAAGCCAGAAATGGTACGCGGCCTTGGGGAAATATAAGTAGCGCGATGGTTCTGTATGCCACGCGTAGATCGCTAAGGCCGGTCCGACCAAAGCGAACACCGCAAGAATGCCCAGTATATGAAGCCAGCTAATGCCTGTGGTCAGCGTACGCCACCATGAAAACGTGCGCTGAAAGGTGAGTGCTGCGATGAACAATACTGAAGCAGGCAGTAAGAGCTGAAACAGCGGGATATGATGACGGTATACCAGATAGTAGACTGCAACTGGCATGCCGCCGAACAGCGCTATCATCTCGAATGTGAGCCATGTTCGCCGCCCTATGCTGATTTCACCGTCTTCGTGCTGTAGTTCATTTTGGACCATTGAACTGCGCATCTCTCCCTGCACCAAGCCTTTTTGCTCTCTTCTATATAGGGAATAGATTGTCCTTATGTTGGCCGTGATTCTTATGCTTGCTAGCCAAACAGCCCCGCCTCAAAAGCTGTGCAAAATTTCCCTGAAACGTGTTCCAAAATGAAGTTGCTCATAATGATGCGACGCACAAAAACTAATGTGTGAGATTGAGCATTTGTGAAGCGCTGCGGTACGCTACAAATGCATAGCTGCTATGTTTACCCCTTAATAACTAAAGATAAGACTTCCTTTGTGTATCGTGTTTTGTGTATGTTTGTGCAGTGCAACAAGGACGGTGTTTTATCTGTCGTGATAACCCGGAGAAGAGTAAGAAAGTTTACGTATAATGGAAATTCGTATCCAAGAAGGAACAATAAGAAAGCTATGGTTTGCGGAAATTGAGAAATTTCGGGATCATATGCTGAGGTTAGATGCGGATAATAGACGTATGCGCTTCGGTATGAGGGTGGATGACTATTTTATTAAAAATTACACCTCGCATCCCAGCGTGTTCGAAGGCGTTATTTACGGATTTTTTATCGGCAATGAAATGCGCGCCGCAGCGGAACTACGGCTCATCGGAGCTGGGTGGAGCGGTGAAGCGGAAGCGGCTTTCTCTGTCGAACGGGAATGGCAGGATATAGGGATAGGAACCGAGCTATTAGGCCGCCTGATCATGACCGCGCGCAATCGTGGCATCAATCGCCTCTATATGAACTGCCTTTCAAGCAACCGGAAAATGCAGTGCGTTGCCAAGAAATACGAGGCCGAACTTTTGTTCGATCACGGGGATGTCGTGGGAAAACTTCAGCCGTCCATGCCTACGCCGCAGTCACTGTTCAACGAGGTAATTGACGACAGTGCAGGCTTTGTCATGGCGGTGTTCGAGTTTCCATTGCGATTGAGACCAGCGGCATAAGCGCTTTTAAGCAGAGCGCTGGATTTGCATTATTCGCGAAAGCGCGATGAACTAAGAAAGTAAAGTATAGCGTAAGCAGGGCCAATCACCAAAAGAGCAACAACCTAGAAGTTGCGAGCATAAAGCTCGTGACATGGGATCGTTTTGTCATTTGAAGGATGCTACTTATGGGGCACATATCATCAAACTTCTCAGGTTTCCCGCTGACCCACTATGACGGTGCGGTTAATGCATCAGCCATCGAAACAAATCGCGATTTTTATGTCGCCATTGCTTTTCTGCGGACCATGCATGACGGCGAGCAGCGCAATCTCGAAACCTATCTCAGCGCGCTTTTGGGCGTAGCTAGGAAATTCCGTAATGAGGCGTATTTTTCGCTGGAAGATTTCGCGGAAATGCTGCGCGAAGCGCTTGAGGCGCCTGCGGTCGATGCCGGGATTGTGGCAACCAAGGTAAACGGCGAACACGACGCCAACGGTTCCACCGGTGATCCATATGAGTGCTGGGAACAGACTATCCTTCAGCAAATCGCCGATCTGCGTGAAATGCGCGAGGCTGGCGAATTGGGCGCCTCACATGAGGTCGCACAGTCGATACACGGTGAAATCTGGCGAAACACGAGCGTTCCTGAATATCTGGAATGCGCGGCGGCCGGAACATTCGGCGGCTGGGATCTTGGCGGCGAAACTGGTGTGCGCAAAGTGGATTGGTCCACGGCGCAGCAGTTTTTAAATGCTGGCCAGAAATTCGATTAGATCGCCCCTCGTTCAACTGGGATTGATTGAACGATATCAAGTTGATCTACTACAAATAGATGCCGGAGGAACTTGCTCAAGCTCCTTCGGCGTTTTTTATGGGAAATGCGGTGGTGTGTCACGTGTGGAACCGTTACCATCGGCGCTTTCTACGACAGGAGCCGCATCCGCATGCCAACAACCCCTCGAATGAGCGCCCAGTACTGGGGGTTGCTTGTGTTTTTGT
>JARRLC010000247.1:0-3134 GCA_037387425.1 Alphaproteobacteria bacterium | reverse complement strand
GGCAGCTGGCGAAACATTACTCACGGGAGGTGCCGCATGACCGCGCTCGCTCCCCATCTGAGTAACTTCTTGCGTGAACACCTGCCCAAAGAGCGTAGTGCAAGCCAGCATACCTGCGAGGCATACGCCTATAGCTTTCAATTGCTACTGTGTTTCGCCGCCAGCCGGCTCAAACTTAAACCGGCGAAAATCGAGATTGAGCAACTCGATCCGCCGCTCATCCTGGCATTCCTGGAGTATTTGGAAAACAAGCGCGGCAACACCGCGCGAACACGCAATGCCCGGCTCGCCGCGATCAATGCGTTCTTCCGCTTCCTGGAATACAGAGTGCCATCGTGTCTTGACCAGTCGCGCCGCATCCATGCGATCCCGATGAAGAAAACCGATCAGGCACTTGTCGCCTATCTTACCCGGGAAGAGCTGCAAGCTTTGCTCGATGCGCCGGATACAAGCACGTTTTCTGGCATCCGGGACCGGGCCATGCTGCATCTCACCTTCGCCGCTGGTTTGCGCGTCTCCGAGCTTGTCAGTGTCCGGCTCGATCAGATTGACCAGCAAACCCTGACCAGCATTCACATTCTCGGTAAAGGACGGCGCGAGCGCGTGCTGCCGCTATGGAAAGAAACGGCTACGGTCATAAGGGCATGGCTGAGAATACGGCCAGCCAGCAACGCGCCGGAATTGTTCTTGAACGCCAGATCCCAGGCGATGACCCGTTCCGGATTCGAATACATTCTGTCCAAGCACGTTGCGACGGCGGCCAGAACGGCGCCATCGCTCGCTGCCAAGCATATCAGTCCGCATGTTCTCAGGCACACCTGCGCAATGCATACTCTGAAAGCCACTCGCGACGTCAGGAAGGTATCGCTGTGGCTCGGCCATGCCCACCTGCAAAGCACCGAAGTCTACCTGCGCGCTGATCCGGCCGAGAAGCTCGAAGCCCTCGCTGCCATGGCGCCGCCGATGTTGAAGCCCGGCCGCTTCCGTGCGCCGGACAAGTTGCTGGCGATGCTGACGTCGGCCGGACGTGTATCGAATTATGCTGAGTGAAACCGGCAAGAAAAGCGTGGTTGGCAACCACTTGCCGCCACGCACTCCGCATAATTACACGCTCCACATAACAGAAAAGGCATAAACGGCCTTTCTATTTTGGTGGAAGAGCAGCTGATCCGCAATCCGTTCAGCGGTCAGCTGTTTGTGTTCATCAACCGCGCCCGGGATAAAATCAAAATTCTCTATTGGGAACGCTCCGGTTTCTGCATGTGGCAGAAGCGTCTGGAGCAGGAGCGCTTCAAATGGCCGGAGCATCTGACAGGCGATGTTATGACGCTTGACGGGCAGCAACTTAACTGGCTGCTCGATGGCTATGATCTGGCTGTGATGCGTCCGCACCGGTCGCTTGCCTATCGCACGGTGCTGTAGAAAAATCCCGATTTGGAGCCGCAGACATTGGAGCAAATCAGATAAGATTTGCGCATGGCGAAGACGGCGATCCAAGAACTTTCTGCAGAAAATGCAACGCTCAAACGTGAGTTGCATGCGCGCGATCAGCACATCGCCATTTTGGAAGAGAAGCTGCGGCTGGCTTTACACAAACGGTTCGCTGCCAGCTCCGAAAAGGCTTCGTCCGACCAGCCCGATTTGTTCAATGAAGCCGAGGCTATATCTGCTGAGGCTGTTGCCGAAGAAGCGACGACAACCGTTCCCGAACACAAGCGCCGGAAACGCGGGCGCAAGCCGTTGCCCGATCATATTCCGCGCACGCGTGTCGAGCATGACATTCCTGAGCATGAAAAAATCTGCGCTTGTGGTTGCCGCAAAAGTCGTATCGGCGAAACCGTATCGGAACAGCTCGACATTGTTCCAGCGAAAATCCAGGTGCTGCAGCATGTGCGTTTCAAATATGCCTGCATGTCTTGCGAAGGGGTGGAGGATGACGGCCCGGCGGTAACAATCGCGCCGCTGCCGCCACAGCCGATCCCGAAGAGCAACGCCTCACCAGGTCTGCTCGCCCATATCGTTACGGCGAAGTTCCAGGATGGACTGCCGCTCTACCGTCAGGAGACAATGTTTGCACGGATTGGCGTTGAACTGCCGCGCTCAACGATGGCGAACTGGATGATCAGGGTTGGCGATTTGATCCGCCCATTGATTAATCTGATGCAGGAGGTGCTGCTTGGCTATGACGTGCTGCAAATGGATGAAACGACGTTACAGGTACTGAAAGAAAAGGACCGGGCCGCGACATCGAAATCCTATATGTGGGTCGCAAGAGGCGGCCCTCCCTCCAGCCAGGTGATCCTGTTTACCTATGATCCGTCGCGCAGCAGCGCGGTGCCGATGGCATTGCTCGCTGACTATGAAGGCTATCTGCAGACCGATGGATATGAAGGCTATACAGCCGTTGCCAAACGCGAGGGGATTATCCATGTCGGATGCCTTGCTCATGCGAAGGTTTATCCTGAGCGCTCACCATAAAGGTTCGCGAGCGTAAGTTTGACGAAGCGATCAAAGCGCAGAGCAAGCATAAAACTGGCCGCGGCGGCCTCGCTAAACAGGGCTTCGAGATGATCCAGCGCATTTACCGGATTGAACGCGAAGCGGTAGTGCGCGAATTCGGTCCCGATGAGCGAAAACGGCTACGCGACGAAAAAGCAAAACCGCTGTGGGAAGAGATGCGGCAATGGCTTGAGCGATCTCACGGTCAGGCGCCGCCCGGCACGTTGACTGGCAAGGCGCTGGGTTACCTCAACACGCAGTGGCCACGGCTCATACGCTATCTCGATGACGGCCGTCTGGAGGCGGACAATAATCGTGCCGAAAACGCCATTCGCCCATTTGTCATGGGACGCAAGGCTTGGCTATTCTCCGACACGCCCGCCGGGGCCGATGCATCGGCACGGGCTTATAGCCTCATCGAGACGGCAAAAGCCAACCGCATCGAGCCTTACGCCTATCTTCGCCACGTCTTCACAGAACTACCGAAGGCGAACACCCGGGCCGAGATCGAAGCATTGCTGCCCTGGAACTGGACCCGTAACGCTGACTGAGCGACGCGTAGCGTCGCCGCAATCAGGACATGCCGTCAAGCCAAAATACACCAGCCGTTTATTGAGCGGTTACTGCAAAATCAC
>JARRLC010000246.1:0-3144 GCA_037387425.1 Alphaproteobacteria bacterium | reverse complement strand
TGAGGAAATAGGAGAGCGCGGTCCGCTCTACGGTGCGGATGTGAACCTCCGCGGGCATGCCCGGAAGGAGCGTATTGCCATTAATCGTGGCCTCAGCACGAGCCCCAAGGGCAGCCGTTGTTTCTGCTGTTCTCGCACGATCAGACACACGCCCGGTCGCCCCCTTTTTCAAATGCAGGCGCGCTACATAATAGCGTGCTCCCGTTTGCGCATCCGTGGTGAGATCGGCAGCGACACGCGCGACAGTTGCCTCAAACTCCGGCGTCACGCGCTGATCGAAGGCAGAAAAACGAATAAAAGCAGGCTGCTTCTGCCGAACTTGATCGATGTCTTGCGGTGCTATTTTAGCTTCGATCACCAGCGCGTCGCTTTCCGGCACGATTTCCATTAGCGCTTCGCCCTGCGCAACCACTCCGCCAACTGTGTGAACCTTGAGGTTATGCACGACGCCTGCGATGGGCGCGCGGATTTCGATATGCCGAAGCTTGTCTTCCGCCGCCACACGGCGTTCGGCAAACTCAGCTTCCTTTGCCCGGACCTCGCTGAGTTCTTTGGTCACTTCGGCGCGCATATTCTGATCGATCTGGATGATTTGCAGTGCGATTTCCGCCACTTTGCCCCGTACCTGCGCCAATTGCGCATCAAGCTGCGCCTGCTCGCCGTTCAAGCGCGCCGCATCACGTTGCAAGCTCGTCAGTTTGGTGATGGGCATCAGATTGCGCTCCCACAAGCGCTTTGCTCCGGTGAGTTCTGTTTGCAGGAAGCTGGCCTCATGTGTCTTCGCGGCACGTTGCGCGGCAATGCCCTTTGCTTCCTGATGAAGTTGCACGATGCGCTTGCCAAGCTGCGCTCTTTGTCCCTCGCGAGCCAAGCGTCGTGCCTCGAACAAGTTTTGTTCGCCTTCAACGAGCGCTGCAATTTCTGGCGTATTCTCTCGTCCAAGAAAAGTCCGGGGTATGGCAAGCTGCGAAGCGCCATCCCGTTCGGCAATCAGACGGGCGCGACGAATGGCAAGTTCGTCGAGCTGTTTGGTGATGATTTGGAGATTTGCGCGCACCAGGGTTTCGTCGAGCCTGATCAGTACGGCGTTTTGCTCAACATGATCGCCATCTTTCACGCGGATTTCACCGATGGTGCCTCCAGTGGCGTGCTGAATCTTTTTCACACTATTATCAACGACCACCGTTCCCTGGGCCAAAACTGCTCCGGCGATTTGTGCTGTGGTCGCCCATCCGCCGAGCCCGCCAACTAGCAAAATCGCCATCACCAAACCGGTGATCATGACAGGGCGAATGTTGTCGGGATCGTCTTTTGTGACACGCGATGCGAGCGCAGTGCTGAGGCGTTCATGTGTCGATCGCAAAATGGCGCAACACCGTTGTGGCCAGTGCTCTAACATTTTGTATTGGCGCAGTCTTTTCCGGAAGATCCGCGTTTTTTCGCTCAATGAGCGGGTAAGCTGCTCTGAAAACATCTTAAAACCCATCACATACCTCCCGCTGCATGTAGAGGTTGCGGATTGTTCGGCTGGATCACGGGCGTAGAGGGAACAGGCCGGACGGTTTTGGCGAGCACTTCCTCTTTGGGCCCGGCCGCGAGCACGCGTCCTTCAGACAACACCATAAGCTTGTCGATGGCCGCGAGCGCCGATGGACGATGCGCGATGATGATGACAATCCCACCACGCGCCCGTACTGAGCTAATCGCCGTACAGAGCGCGCTTTCACCCACCGCATCAAGGTTGGAATTCGGTTCGTCCAGCACGACCAGAAAGGGATCGTCGTAAAGCGCGCGCGCCAATGCGATACGCTGGCGCTGACCTGCCGACAGTACGGTCCCGCTTTCACCGATCAGCGTATCGTAACCTTCCGGCAGACGCAGGATCATCTCGTGAACGCCAGCGGCCTGTGCGGCGGCGATGACTTTTTCCGGCGGCGGAGAAGGATCGAGACGCGCAATATTCTGCGCCACCGTTCCAGCGAACAGCTCGATATCCTGTGGCAGATAGCCGGTGTCGCGTCCGCGCGTGGCATGATCGAATTGATCGAGCGTCGCACCATCAAGACGGATCGTGCCGCGCAAAGTCGGCCACACATTGACTAGCGCCCTGGCAAGCGTTGATTTTCCGGAAGCCGAGGGGCCGATAACGCCCAATCCGTCACCTGCTTTCAACGTGAAGGCAATATCCTGTATCAGGGCGCGCTCCCCGCCAGGCGCCGCCACATGAAGCTTTTCGACAGCCAGATCGCGCTGGGGGCGGGGCAGGCTCATCCGTTCTACGTCTGCAGGCAGGCTGGCGAGAACTTGGCCGAGCCGCCGATAGCTCTGCCGTGCGGCCACGAAATTGCGCCAATTGGCAATGGCAATCTCAATGGGAGCGAGCGCACGCGATGTCATGATGGAAGCCGCGATCATCACGCCCACCGTCGCCTCGCCGAGAATAACGACATACGCGCCCAACCCCAGCATCGCCGATTGCAACACCATGCGAAACACGCGCGATGTTGCACTCATCCCGCTTGTGACAGCAAGTGCCCCGGCTTGATCGTGTTGAACCTGTTTACTGTGATCCTCCCAGCGTTCCGCCGCGCGGGTCTGAAGCCCCAGCGCCTGTATAATTTCCGCATTTCGCCGTGCGGCTTCGTCAAACGTTTGACGTTGACTGGAACTTTGGGCGCTCGCCTCGGCGGGTTTGCGGCTGCGGAACTCCGTCAACAACGCAAGCGTAACCAGAATGAGCGTGCCCGCCACCGCCAGCACCCCAAGCAGCGGATGCAGCAAAAACACCAAAAGCAGATAAAACGGCAGCCATGGCAAGTCGATCAGCGCGATCGGTCCAGAGCTGGCCATAAAACCACGGATCTGCTCCAGATCGCGTTGCGGCTGGGCTGCGGAAGACGAATGGCGCAATCGAAGCGGCAATTTGAGCGTCGCGGCGAAAACAGCTCTGCGCATCAGCCGGTCAAAGCGAAAACCGATGCGCATCATGATCCGTGTGCGCAACAGATCGAACGCGCCAAACGCTGCATAAAGGCCAACCATGAGGATGGTGAGAGCGATGAGCGTTGGCATATTGCGCGAAGGGATGACGCGGTCATAGACCTGCAACATGTAGAGGGAGCCCGTCAGCGCCAACAGGTTGAT
>JARRLC010000245.1:0-3813 GCA_037387425.1 Alphaproteobacteria bacterium | reverse complement strand
CGTGGCAGGCCGGCCTGGGCCAAAACTCTGGCCACAGTGTCGTAATGAAGATGCAACTGGCGGGCGATGGTTCCGGTGCGCCACTTCTCGGCATGGTAGTAGCGCAGGATTTGCGCTTCGGTATCAGGGGGGATGGTCACAGCTGCCTCCGTGTCTGTCTCGTTGAGCGATGTTTCGAGGAGCCCGGCGGCGTGAGACAAATCCCAGCGAAAAAAATCCGGACAGCGACGGCTGCGTCGGCAGCAATGCCAAGTTGTCTGCACCGGCTTTTTTGCCGGCACGTTGCCATCTGGCGGGGAGAATTCTTCAGCCGCTGCCGGGCTCTGACTAAGCAAACCATCCGAGGGCTGTCGGAGTGAACCCTGATCTATCACTTTATTTACGCGGAGCCGGTACTGCGCGAAGCTCTAGCGCGGGCCATACCGCCCTTCAGTGTCGCGGCGTAGCGCTTATTGGCTTCGGCCAAAGATCGCCGCCGGGCCGTTATGGCGCAGGTGGGCGAACAATAGCGATGGCCCCTGTCGCAGCGCAGGCAGACGGCCGCGAGATTGCGGCAAAGGGCGCAATAGAAGAAGCGGGCGGATGATCCAGCCAGCTCCGTAACAGCCGCCGGTTCAGTGTGGACGATGGTTGCGAATACTGGAATACTGCCCCCACTTCCGTGCGATGGGGCGCGGCGTCGATGTTGGACTTGGCGGTTTGAGATCGGCGTCGCGCCTGGTTACAAACTCAGGCGGACTTTTACGCTTGCGCCGTTAAGGCGACGTTTGTTTCGCAGGGGGACATATCGCCGTCTGGCCTGGGCATCTGTCAGTGATCGCCGATCCCGAAATGGAAACCCTCAGCGTGATGCCGTCACACCGCCAGCGTCAGCGGAAAAATCAGTCTCCCGCTAGCATTCCAGCATTTATGTACGGATTTAGACCGGCGTTCACACAAACCCTGGTGCGTGCGTGCTTCGTTCCTCTTGGCTCACCTAGGCAATCGCTCAAGATATTGCGCAGCTTTTACTGAACCATGCCGCTTTGCCTTTTCATACCATTTCCTGGCACGAGCAGCGTCAGGCTTCACGGTAATCGGCAATGACGCCTGGCTCAGCTCTGCTGGATCAAACGTGCGGGAAAGCGCCACCATCGCCTCATTCGAACCAAGCTCAGCCGCTTTCGTGTAGAACCCGCGCGCGATAATAACGCTTCCCATTTTGAAATATTCATTACCCTTCTGCATGAGCGTGGCAATACGCGCCTTATCTTGTTGTGATATTTGTAGAGATTTTTTCCCGGTGTCAGTAAAAGCGGTTTTCACTTGCTTCTGTTTGCGAGTAATCGCTTGTGTGGTGTCTTGGTCCCACTGTGGAACAACGACGAGATTAATGGAACTCTCAGCTAGTATAGTTCCGTCTAGCGTTACGACGGAAACAGAGAGCTTGCTCGTTAATCCCGTGCCCCCGAGTGAATTGACACTCAGCTTCGGCAATTCAGACGGTTTAACCCCCCAAACACCGGATTCGAAAGAGCGCCCAACAGTAAGCGCTATGCTGGACGGCAATCCACGAATAAGAACTATCGCTTGTTTCGGCAATGAACTATCTGGTGAAATTTTTACTGGAAGAGGCACATTTTTGTTTGGCGGGATTTGAAATGAAGTCGGCGCGATTATCTTAAAAGCCGTCTCCCTGGCTTGAGCTTTCGTCGTTATTTCAAAGGTATCATCCCCATACCCACAAACTCCCAACATAGCGGCAGTTACCGCCATCAGCGCCCAACGAACTGTCTTGGCACCGATCATATTGGGTGTTTTCATCTCCCCCTCCTTGTCAAGACTTCGAAATGTAAGAGTACCCTAGAAATACAACGCAATACTTTGAAATGAGGTCAAATGCTAGCAAACGCTGAACAGTTTGGCACAAATATCCGGGACATTCAAACTACAACCAGCTCAATGCCCTCTCCCCATACATAAACATATTTGCCAAAAAATAAGCAGCTAACCCTTCACAATTGCTCTAATATTTCCTTTGTTCTCTCCTGCCCGCGCCGCTTAATTAAACGACATCTCAAAAACGTGTCCGTCGCCCTTGCAATCGCGACGCACTCTCGTAGCACAAAAGTTACGAAAAGCGAACAATTTCGCCCATTGCCAGACACGCACTCCAACTGCCTGTGCCATCTGCAACCAACCGTCGGTCTCAGAAAAAAACAAAGCTCCAAGTATTCATTATGAACCTCACTAACCTTATTAATGTGTTCCTATAAGTTGCTGAGCTGTTATAATAATCAGTAATGCGAGTACACAGCACACAGCGAAGGGTGTCTTACTACTATAGTCAGGACTAGCTTTTCTGAGCGGAAATTCCGCTGGTTCTGTGGCATTGTACCGCCTACCCATTGAGAGAGGTACGGCGCGATACGCCGTGGGGCACATGGCCTACCACACACAGTTTACGCATGAAGTGGATGAACGCGCAGTAAATGAGAATATGACTTGGCATATTGGTGCCGAGTTACTGCAAGTTTCTCAAGCATTAACTGCAATTGGCACCGAATTACAGCAGGTGTTGGGCGATAAGCTGGCGCCAATTGTCGGCGAAGCTATCGAGGCTGTAAACAAACAACACAGCCGTATTGCCATTGTCGGCCAACAGCAAACCGGCAAGACCTCATTCGTTAACGCTCTGATCCAACGTCCGAACTTCCTTCCCATTGACGTTAAACCCTGGACCAGCGTCGTTTCACGCCTTCACTTCGCACTCGCCGACAAACCACGGAGCGGAGCGCTTTTTACTTTCTTCGAACAGGACGAATGGCAACACCTCGCCCTCAAAGGCGGCAACCTGAAAGAGCTAGCCTCGCGCCTTATTCCTCAGGAAAATCAAGAGCCGCAATTTGTCGATCCCCAACACGTCACCGAGGCCCGGCTCAGCCAATATTATCAGCGTCTGTTCGGCAAAGACCGCTGGCACGATGTTGTAACACGCGACGTCATCGACAGTTACGTCCGCCTTGGCCAGCCTGTCGATGAACAGCTCATGGAATTGATGCACGGCCGTTATTCAGACATTACCAAAACTGCCGATCTGTTCTTCGATGCTGCCCCGTTCGCCTGCCCCGCTACCGTTATCGATACGCCGGGAATAAATGAGCCAGCGCAGCCGCGCGACGAATTCTCACTGCACAGTGTGGACGATGCCGACGTCTATGTGGTGGTCATGTCAGCGCAAGATCCGCTTAACTCCAGCGATATGTCACTACTGCGGAAACTCAAAGGCACCGATAAGAACCGGGTGGCCATCTTCCTCAATAAAATCGACGGCATTTCCAGTATCGATAACGGCAGAAACGTTCTTATGTCGGGCGTGCGGCAAACGCTTGAAAAAGAGTTCCCTGGCAAGCAAATCCCTGTGCTGACTGGAAGCGCGCTTTGGGCGAATGCCGCGCTCGATCCATCGCATGGCAACCTTGAACATATCTGGCGGCCCGAACTCATCGCCTATGCGCATAGTCTCGGTGCGCTGGAGCCAAACGAACCGACCGCCCTTTCGGGCCACCGGGCTATCAGCCGCGAGCGCCTAAGCGATGTACTGTATGCGTGTTCAGGCGTTCCCGCGATGATTTCGGCCATTTCGCATCTGATGCTTCACGGCTCGGCTGGGTACTGGTTGAACCAGCTCGGCACGACACTGCTCGCTGCAGCAGAAAACATGACTGAAACAACGCGCAAAGAAGCCGGAGCCCTCAATGCGCTTCTTAGTATCGGAGGCGACAGGCCCTCGCTACCGCCTACCCCAGCTCCACCCGCACCACCTAAGCCCGT
>JARRLC010000244.1:0-5934 GCA_037387425.1 Alphaproteobacteria bacterium | reverse complement strand
GACTTTTTTTGAAGAGGGCTCAACGATTGTCGAGGCGGAGCACAGAGGTGATACCGCCTATCTGCTCATGAGCGGCAAAGCGGTTTCGCGTCCCCCCAAAGGGTCGGGCTTTGAGCCTGAAGAGCTGGAGCCGGGCATGCTGGTTGGCGAAATGGCAATGCTGGCAGAGACCGTATACAGCATCACTATCGTTGCTGAAGAACGTGTACGCGCGCTCGCTATTAACCGTGCTGCGCTCTTTGAAGTGATGGAAAAAAATCCTTCCATTGCGTATCATTTTTCCGAAAAGCTTATAGGCAGGTTGTCTGGGCTCGCGCATGATTTGCGTTCGGTCGATGCTCAGTTCGCCGAGCTTGAAGCTTCGCTGGATGAAGCGATTACGGCTGCCGCTTAGATCAACTTGCGTCCGATTGGGCGCGCGTTGCGGTAACGGATATTTGCGCCTATTTTCAATGGGCTACGCAGCAGCGACATGTCCTCCGGGGGCGGATAGCAAGAAAGTTCCGTCCAATACCGAGAGGATACGCTTAAGCTGCTGCGCATTATCCAAGGCGTCGCGTTGAGCGTAGCTTTGCGCGGCGAGTGACAACGACAGCCAATATCCTTCGTCTGTCCACAACTGCCGGATGGTCTTAGCCCATTCCGATGCAGGCGCTTTGTGATCAATTAAAATGCCGCCCGGCCCCACGGCTTCCGGCAAACCTCCGCGATGACTGGCAATCACCGGGATGCCGGAAAAATGCGCTTCGCTGGCCACACGCCCCCAGGCTTCTTCCCATCTGCTCGGGATCATCAAGATGCGCGCTCTCGCGTATACTTTCCGCATGTCTTTTTCTGGCGGCAACAATTCTACATTTGGCAGAAAGGCCAGCCGCGCATTCAGTTCCTCGCGCCAACCGTCGTCGAGCGTCCAGGCTTCCACAAATGAAAATGGGATATCAATGCACTGCTCAGCAATTTCGAGAGCCAAATGCGCGCCTTTATGAGGGTGCGGGTTGATAAACAGCACACGCTCGCAATTCGTCCGCGTCGCGTAATTTTCCTGGTTGAAGAACGGCGGAACAACTATGGATTCCAAACCGTATTGCTGGAGTAGCCGCTCCGCTGTGAACATGCTGTTAGCGATATAATGCACATCGTGCAATTTTCTGGGATCGCCGCCGATATCGTCAACTTCAACGTTATGCATATAGATGACAACAGGTATGCTCAAACGATTGCACTCAGCGGCGATGCGTACTGGAAATCCAGCCTGACAAAACACGATATCCGGCTTGAAATCCTCGCAGACTTCTTCCAACGCCTCCCACGCAAACCATGCACGAAAAACGGTATAGCCCAGATCGTTATCCTCGATTGCCTTATGGCGCATTATTTTCATAAGCAGGCGGTCTTTCAGCGCCAAGAAACCTTTTCCGCTTAAGCCGCAAAGCATTGCCACCTCGTGACCGTCTGCTAAGAGCGCTTTCATCAACTCATGAGAATTGGCCTGCCCGCCCCCATAAAGTTGCGGTATATGCGGATGTCCTGAAGCAAAAAGTATCCTCATATCTACGCCTTTTGTCGCGCTCATTTACCTGGCGTCGCGTGGCGATACCACCGATTACCCTTGCGGATGACGCCGCCAAGTTGGCCGGACCTTCAATTTCCTCAGCGCAAAATCGATAACCGCGTCTGCAAAATCGGCAAATGTCGGAGACAGATGCGCGGTTGCCAGAGCATTGCGATGCCAGTTGACAGCATCGCGATTGCGGTGACGAAACCGCCACACAAGAAAACGCCCCAAATAATGCCGCCAATATCGGCGAACGGTATGCGCCGATAAGGCTTCCGACATCGCGAAGCGGCTGTATTTATTCAGGTATAATGCCCATTCGAAAAAATCGATGTGGAGACGATTAGTGATCGTGCCTGACACACTCTCGTCGTACCAACGGACGAATCCGAGAAAATCGTCAACAAAGCCGAACTTTGCGTTTTCTTGTGAAAGCACGAACAGCACGGCTTCCGTATCGCAAGTGACAGTCGAGCAATCGAACAGATGGTCACGCAGAGACAAAACAGAAGTCTTCCACAAGAGATGCGTCGGAGCGAGACCAACATTTCCTTGCAGATACATCTGGAGCGCTTCCCGGCTTGGGAATATATCCCGCTCTTCTTGCCAACCGAAATGACAAACTCCGATGGAACTTTGGCAATGACTGCCGACCAGCAAAATATCCGGATCACGCCTAGCGACCTGCATCATTTTTTCGATGCTCTCCGGCGGCATGGAGTCATCGGCACACAGAATGCGGAAATATTCAGCGCCTCTCGCGCCGAGTTCCACACTCCGGTTCCAGTTATTGCAAAGCGGAAGCAGAGTATCGTTGCGGACTGAAACAACCGGGATGCGCTGCCCGCGAAATTCGTTGATGATATCTGGGGTTGCGTCGGTGCTGGCGTTATCCAACACGAAATGCACGAGATTGGTATATGTCTGCGCTTGAACAGACTGGCATGTTTCGCGCAGAAACTCAGCGCCGTTATAAACGGGCGTTACAATAGCCACCAATGGAGCGTTTTGTTGCATCCTTCCCAGTCTATGACGACTGGGTTGTCAGAGGGTTTTACCGAACCGGGAAATTGACAAAGACGCTCCGCAAAACGCGCCCCATAGTTTCTGCGCCCTTAAACAGTGTTGCGTTACGAAGCATCTGGGCGCGACGGAAGCGGTATGCTGAACTCGTAGCTGCTGTTGCAGAACTCACATGTAACCTGAATGCGTCCATCTTGCGCGAGCGCGTCGATTTCGCCAGGAGCCATGGCGGCCAGCATCCCTTCCACGCGCTCGGCTGAGCAATGGCAGAATGCTTTCAGGGGCGTTTCCGGGAATACGCGCACCCGTTCTTCATTGAAAAGCCGGTAGAGCAGGTTTTCGGCGGAAAGGGCCGGTTCAAGCAACTCATAATCTTCCACAGTGGAGGCGAACATCTTCGCGCGCTCCCAGGCTTCTTCCACATCTGCATCTTCAGCGCCCGCCGCATCGTGGCCGGACGCGCCACCTTCATGGGTGAGTTTTTGCACATGACCATGTACCGCTCTTGCTGTCCTTAAGCACTTGATATTGGCGCGCAACCGCGACCCGGATAAAGGTGGGGATTTGCTCCGACTGCTTGAAATAAAGATCGGTAGCGCTGGTCAGATCGCCGTCTTGTAAAGCCACAACGCCTTGGTAGCGGTCGGTATCCGGCCCCTGATCAATGGTCATGACAAGCGTGCCGCCTTGCAAAAGCGGGCCTGTATCTTCAATGTCTTTGGCGTCTTCCAGCGCCTTCTGGCTTTTTACGCTCTCGACGGGGAAGGCATCGCGGTCAAAACTGGCATAGCCGCGCAAATTGCCGGGTGTATGGTATTGTGCAACCACAAACCGCACTGGACCTTCCGAGCTGGCTTGCAAAATGAACTGGCCGTCAATTTTTAAGGACGCGCCCAGCATTGCGGTGAGAACCAGGGCTTCGCCCAAAAGCCTTGAGACGGCCTCGGGATAATCATGCTGGTCTAAGATTTGTCCAGGATTTGCGTAATCGCCGGGCCAAGGCGGATTAACCTCCCCCTCGCTCCAGAGGTTTCGATTTGAAAGGGGAGAATGTAATCGTCTGATATTGTTTTATCAGTCATAGGGGGTAATACGTACTCCACACAAGCCCGCCTGAATGCGTCAGCTTATATCGCCTCCAGGCACCACGCCAGAATGGCCCGTTGTGCGTGCGCGCGGTTCTCTGCCTCGTCAAGTACCACCGATTGCGGCCCGTCGATGACCTCATCAGTCACTTCACGTCCGCGCTGAGCGGGCAGGCAATGCATGAAAATAGCTTGAGACCCGGCCGCTTGCATCAGTTTGCCATTGACTTGATAGGGTTGAAGCAGCTCTAAGCGGTGCTCTTCGTTTTTTTGTCCCATGGAGATCCACACATCTGTGACAACGCAGTCGGAGCCTTCAACAGCGTCTTTGGGGTTCTGACAGAAAACCAGATCGGCGTTGTTACCCTTGGCCCATTCCAGGGTTTCCGCCGCCGGATGCAGCGAAACCGGAGCGCTGATGCGCAGGGTGAAATTAAAGCGCGCAGCGGCGTGCACCCACGATGTGGCGACGTTATTCGCGGCGTCGCCAACCCAGGTTACGGTTCGTCCGCCAATAGGGCCTTTCTGCTCTTCGAAAGTCATCACATCGGCGAAAATCTGGCAAGGGTGCGAGCGGTTCGTTAAGCCGTTGATGACTGGCACAGTGGCATTTTCAGCAAGTTGCATCAGTGAGTTATGCGACGTCGTGCGCAGCATGAGCACATCGACATAACGTGAAAGCACCCGCGCGGTGTCGGCGATGGTTTCGCCCCGTCCGAGTTGCATATCGTTGCTATTGAGCACAAGCGCATCGCCGCCCAGTTTGCGGATGGCGACATCGAAAGAAACGCGCGTGCGGGTCGAGGGTTTCTCGAAGATCATCGCCAGAATTTTACCTGAGGCAATTTTTCCGTAAAGTTCGCTGCCTTTGCGTAAATCGGCTTTCAGAGCATGAGCCTGCTTCAGAAGAGCTTCCAGCGTAGATGAATCAAACGCGTCTATATCGAGAAAGTGCCGTGGTGACATGGTTCAGCTGTCTGTCTTAGTTGAATGTTGAGAGTTAAATACCGTGCAAACGGTGGAAAGTCTCGTGCAGGCTTCAGAAATCTGCGTGTCGTCGACGATAAGCGGCGGTAAGAGCCGCACAACATTATCGCCAGCCGCTACGGCTAGCAATTTTTCTCGCAAGAGCGCTGCAACAAATTCGGTATTGGGCACACGGCATTTGAGGCCGAGCAGCAGGCCTAGCCCACGCACTTCTTCGATCACATCTTCGTGAAGGTCTTTGATCTCGGCGAGTTTTTGTTTCAGAAGCAGCGATTTGCGGCGCACATCGGCTAAAAATTCGTCATCAAGCATGACGTCGAGCACGGCGTTACCCACGGCCATCGCGAGCGGGTTGCCGCCAAATGTTGAACCGTGACTGCCCGCAACCATGCCTGCCGCCGCTGCATCGGTGGCCAGACACGCGCCAACGGGGAAGCCGCCGCCCAGGCCCTTGGCCAGCCCCATGATGTCGGGCGTAACGCCTGACCATTCATAGGCGAAAAGCTTGCCCGTGCGTCCGATGCCGGTCTGCACTTCGTCCATAACCAGAAGAAGCCCTTGTTCATCGGCCAGCGCCCGCAGCGCGCGTAAGAACGCCGGTTCCACCTGATGCACGCCGCCTTCGCCCTGGATCGGCTCAATGAGGAAGCCCGCTGTTTCCGGGGTGATGGCCGCACGCACGGCTTCAATGTCGCCAAGCGGCACTTGGTCGAAACCGTCAACCTTGGGGCCAAATCCTGCGAGATGCTTTTCCTGCCCGCCTGCCGCGATGGTGGCGAGCGTGCGGCCGTGAAAAGCGCCTTCGAATGTAATGAGGCGGTAGCGTTCCGGATGGCCGTTATGGCTGTGGAATTTGCGCGCCATTTTAATTGCGCATTCCATGGCTTCCGCGCCGGAGTTTGCGAAGAAAACTTTATCGGCGAAGCTGACGGCAGTGAGACGCTCGGCAAGGCGTTCTTGTTCGCTGATATGGTATAGGTTGGATGTGTGCCACAGTTTTGCCGCTTGCTCGGTTAAAGCCTTCACCAGAAGCGGGTGCGCATGGCCAAGTCCTGTTACGGCGACGCCCGCGCCAAAGTCCAGATATCGTTCGCCAGTCTCCGAATAGAGATAAGCTCCATCGCCGCTGGTAAATGCGATATCAGCTCTTGCATAAGTAGGTAGAACTGCGGACATAGCTCTGTTGTTTCTCTTCGTGTAAAATGAAAAAAGCCGCAATCAGGGCGGCCTTCTTGCGTATTAATCATCAAGTGATTGGCGTGGACTGTCAATTGGCGCAAAAGA
>JARRLC010000243.1:0-3229 GCA_037387425.1 Alphaproteobacteria bacterium | reverse complement strand
CACTGCAAGCGGCTCAGCCAGAATTAATGCGTGGCGCTCAGAAGGGCATACTCCATAAGAACACCGCATCGCGCAAAATTTCGCGTCTTGCGGCACGGATTCGCGCCCTTGCAGTCTAGGTGGCAAGCGAAACTCGCGAGTTCTACACAGCTGTGACCATCGTGCAACGCCCGGCCTTAACCGGGCGTTTTTTCTTTTTTGGGTTTCTAAAAGGAATCCATTTATTTTCAATCTGTTAACCATTTATTAATCACCAGCAACCTAAAGTTGTTTAACCTAAGATTGTGCAATCAAGTAAAAAATATGGGGTTTTGGTCAGATTCACGTTGACCAGCACTCCATGAGAATCGAGTCGGTTGCGTTGCGTTTTATCGTTGTGTATCAATAGGTTGCGTTATGACCCTTGAGTCGGATAGAAAACTGTTCCCTTTCGAGCGCTCGGCCTTAGCCCCCCGCGCTGGCCCATGATGAGACGCCTGTGGATTGCAACCAGAAGGGACCGCGTGTATAGTCTGGTTATCCGAACGGGGGGTGTTTTTCCTCCTGAATATTTTTCCTAATGTATTGCGTACCGCCATTCAAGACGTCCGCAAGGTGGCTTTTGCAGGCGTTATGGGTGATTTGTCGAAAGTCTTTGTGGTTTACAGGGAGATTGTGTTCGCGGGTTTTTCGTAGCTTTAGGCTGTGCGGCGTTGATTAAAGCTATGTGAATGCGTGTGCCGATCGCGGCAGGAGGTATTTATGTATAGCGGGCTTAAACAACAGCAGGCGGTTTTGCATCGTCAGCGGAGTGAGGCCTGGGCTTGGATTAAAGCCCGAGGCATCTTTAAGAACCGGATCAATGCTGCCTATTCAAAATTAACGAGTAGCGTTCTGCTGACGACAGATTGCAGCCAAGCCGAAGAGATCGCAAGTTGGCGCGATAATTTGGCGGCGTTTAATCATCGCAGTCTGGCTCAACAGATATGCGAGCAATTTTTTGATGCCTCCATTCTTTCTCATAGCTGTGCTCCTAGGCGCGTAGTAGCGGCTGAGCCAGTGTTGGAAACGTTTCTGCCGGAAAACAAAGCTAAAGAAAGCGCTTCGATAAGCGAAAAGGCAGATACGCGAAACGGCCAGGGTAAAACAAAACCCAGAGCGCGAATCCTGTCTGCAATCTTTCCTGAGAAAAAGAAACGCAGCGCAGTTCTACTTTCCATAAAAAACCGAGCGGCTTAGCCACCAAACGCTCAACAAAAAACTTAGCAACCGCCCATAAGAGGCGGCGTGAATGATTTCGTTGGTTCACATCCAGCGAAGCTTGATAGCGGGGTATTGCAGTGACAACTACACTTGAATTGAACACGAACGCCAGTAGCGCCAATTCTAACGCCATCGAAAGCAAATGGCGTCGTATCCAAACGCGGCTGCGTGCGGAACTGGGCGAAGACGTCTTCACAAGCTGGTTCGGGCGCGTCGAACTTGATTCCTATGACGGCCAGATCGTCCAGGTTTCAGTTCCGACCAAATTCCTACGCAATTGGCTGCAATCGCACTATGCCGAGCGGTTCTTGGCATGTTGTAAGGCTGAATTCGCGCAGGTGGACCAGATCGAATTCCGTGTGCGGCAGCCACATGACGCCGCCATGGGCGAACGCCGTCTCGCCGAGCGCGCCGTTGCGAAGCCGAACGAGCCGCGTTTCACCGCTGTGCGTGCCGATGAAAGCACGCCGCGCGACGGCAGCACCGGTTGGGATGGTTTTGAAGGCTCGCCGTTGGAAAGCCGGTTCACCTTCTCGTCCTTCGTGGTTGGCGCTGCGAACCGGCTCGCGCATGCCGCGGCTCTTCAGGTTACCGAAGCTGTGGCTGACCAGCCGTTGCGCTATAACCCGCTGTACCTCCATGCGAAAGTTGGCCTAGGCAAGACGCATCTGCTTCAGGCCATTGCCTGGGAGGTTAAGCGCCGCAAGCCAAAGGCCAAGCTTCTCTACCTCACGGCGGAGCGCTTCATGTACAGCTTTGCAGAAGCCTTGCAAGCGCGAGATGCCGTAGCTTTCAAAGACAAAATCCGCGCGATCGACATTCTGCTGATCGACGATATTGAGTTCCTGCAAGGGCGCACTTTCCAGCAAGAGCTTTGCCATACGCTGAACTCGCTGATTGACGGTGGCAAGCAAGTGGTCGTCGCGGCTGATTGTCCGCCAATGCAACTGGAAAGCTTCGACGCCCGTATGCGCTCGCGCCTTTCCGGTGGACTGGTGGCAGAGCTCGGCTCGCTCGACTATGATCTGCGCTATAAAATCCTGAAGCGCCGCGCTGCCGAAAAAGCCGACCAGGAGCGTGGTTTTGGCATCACTGAGCCGGTCATCGAATTCCTGGCCGGGCAGCTCAGCGAAAGCGGTCGCGAACTGGAAGGCGCTGTCACGCGTATTCACGCCGCCTATCAACTCACGGCGCAGCCTGTCACGGTGGAAAGCGCTGAGCAGATCATTGCCGATCTTGTACGAGGCAAGGAACCTCGCCGTGTCAAAATCGACGACATCTTGCGCGTGATCATGAAGCATTTCGGCGTCAACCGGGGCGATTTGCTCTCAAGCCGCCGCAATCGCTCCATTGTGCGTCCTCGTCAGATTGGCATGTATCTCGCGAAGTCGCTGACAGCACGGTCGTTGCCCGAAATCGGCCGACGCTTTGGCGGACGCGACCACACCACAGTGCTGCATGCCATTCGCAAGATCGAGTCGCTTTTGGCTGAAGACGCCGCATTGCGCGAAGAAATGGAAGTGCTGAAACGGCTACTGAAAGAGTAGAGCGCAGTTTCCTATACGAAATGCCGAGTAGTAGTGCGTTGCGTTGTTGAGACTTTGTTTTGATAAACGTGACGCCATGCGGGGGTCCGGCGTGCATGCCGGACCCGTGCGTGCTATTGCTGGAGCATGTCGTCTCTAACCAGATTCAGGCTCTCCCTTTGGCGCAAACCATGATTCCCTTGGTTTAAGGAGCATAGGGAGCATGAGATAGGCAAACCGCATCCCATTGAACTATCGTGAACGTGTGGTTGCGTTTGTGGATGAAGGTCATATGCATCGCGCGGCGGCTCGGCATTACTGGCGATCGCCGCGTTTTGTCAACGACATGATCAAGCTGCGGTGTAAAACGACAGCAGTTCTTGTCCTCTCTTGGGAAAGCAGTTCCATTCTCTATAGTGGAAAGGAAGAAGCAGTTGAAGAAGAAGTTCTTTACCAGCAGT
>JARRLC010000242.1:0-5968 GCA_037387425.1 Alphaproteobacteria bacterium | reverse complement strand
AGGCATGTAATCAACAAATTGTTTTTCTGGCATACGATGGGCAGTTCTGCCGCGTTTTCTGGATACCGTCAGCGACTGCAATCTACCCGCCGCGATTGACAAGCGCGTTACCGATCCGTCAATCAGTGGCGCAAGACATCGCTGAAAAAATCGTAGAGCCGCTTATTGTCCGACTGCGTCACATTAAAACGCAAGAAACGCGTTGCCGAGTACGATACGCTGAAAACATTACCAGGCGCCAAGGCGATGCCGTCCGCTACTGCGCGGCGGGCGATCTCAAGGGAATCGAAACCTTCCGGCAGTTTAGCCCATAAAAACATGCCACCTTTCGGCTCAGTCCACAGAGACAAGCCGCGAGCTTCCAGTTGTCTGCGCACGCGCACTGATGCTGCGCGCAATCGGTCTCGCAACCCCTCCACATGTTTGCGATAATTGCCATCAGTGAGCAACCGGTGAAGTACTTGTGCAGCAAGCTCATTATTCGAGACAATCGTCGCCAAGCGCAGATCGGTAAGCCCTTCAATCCACTCCTGGCGCGCGGCGATCCAGCCGCAGCGGCTTGCCGCAGACAGCGTCTTCGAAAAGCTGCCCGTATAAATCACCCGGTTGAGTTGATCCATTGCAGCCAATCGAGGCGTGGGATGTTCCTCGAAATCGGCATAGATGTCGTCCTCGACAATGGCGATGTCATGTGCTTCGGCAATTTTAAGCAGGCGATGCGCAACGGCAGGGGCCAGGGTGGCTCCTGTCGGGTTATGGAGCGTCGCATTCGTGAGATAGAGCCTCGGCTTGTGTTTGGCCGCGAGTGAAGCGAAGCTTTCCGTGTCCGGCCCGTCCTGACGGAACGGTACGCCGATCACCTGCACATTGTGGACGCGCAGGCTGGCAAGGAAATTGTAATATCCAGGGTCGTCTACGAAGACTTTATCGCCCGGTTGAAGCAACAGCCGTCCTATCATATCGATGGCCTGGGTCGTACTATCGGTGATGATGATGCGGCCCGGCGGAACCTCTACGCCGCGACCAGCAAGCACGATTTGGAGTTGGGCTCTGAGCGGGGCGAAACCGAGTGAATGGCCATAGCGCGTGAGTTGGGCGCTGGGGGAACGCGCCACGGCGCGGAGCGCACGCCGCAAGCCAGCGCCGTTCAGCCAATCTTCCGGAAGCCAGCCGCATCCTGGCTGCAAACCTCCGTGTTGCGGCATGAGCGTATTGCGAAGCACCCACATAGGATCGGTGTCGCGCTTGGCGGGAGGCGTGTTGGCGGTAAGGTCAAGCACAGGTCGGGGGCCGGCGACGAAAAAGCCGACTTTATGGCGCGATATCAATAGTCCTTGCGCAACCAACCGGTCAAAGGCTTCGACAACGGTCGATTTCGAAATGCCGTTTGCCGTTGCAAACGCGCGGATGGAGGGCAGCTTGCGCCCAACCGGCAATTGTCGGCTTTCGATCAATCCCGCGATGCCGCTGACCACCTGTTCCACGAGTGTGCTTTCTGAAGCTGGGGGCTTGTTGTCGTTTTTGCACTCTCGTTTCAAGTCGTTGTTTTCGTGTTTGTTTTTGTCCGAAAGCCGTTTCTTAGGGGGAGCAAGCCCTTTTTGCGTAAAGTCGAGTTTCAGCATCTGTACTGCTCTTTGTACCGGTACAACAGAGCACATTATAACCCTTGTGTCCCTGCCAGGGCGATAAAAAAAGGAAGAGAATTCTAAAAGCTCAATGAGTAAGGCGGGGCAGTACAATGCCATTTTCGACAATGATGAAGATATTCCAGATCGGCTGGAAAAAAGCGCAGGCGTGGGGTCGCGCCTGGCGTCGTTTGGAAAACGCTCTCGAACGATGGCAGCAACGGCGCTTCCTTCGCACTCTTAACGAACGTACGCTGAAAGACTTAGGCCTCAGCCGTTGCGATGTGGAACGCGAGGCCAACAAACGCTGGCGCCGTTGATGGATGTGTGAATATCCAAAACCGCTGCAAAACGACATCCCCCTTTGCCCAAGGGCTTGTTGAAATTCAGTATATCACATCAAAATAGGTGGTCTTATCGAAGCCAGCTTAGCTGGGGACGGTGTGCATGATTGCATGTTTGACTAACGATTTTGAGTGAGGTGAGCGATGATATCGCATCTGGACCATCTGGTCCTGACGGTGGCTTCCATCGATCGGGCCTGCCGTTTCTACGAAGGCGTTCTGGGAATGACCCGGATGGATACGGTCGGTCGTCCGACAGCAGTTGCCTTTGGAACGCAGAAGATCAACCTGCACGAGGTTGGAAAGGAGTTCACTCCTCATGCCGCCTTGCCGCGTCCTGGAACTGGCGATTTATGCTTGATCACCAATTTGACGATGGAAGAAGTTTGCAAAAGGCTAGTGGCGACAGGCGTACCGGTCGAACTCGGACCAGTACCACGCAACGGTGCGCAAGGGGCGATGCAATCGGTCTATATACGCGACCCAGATGGCAACCTAATCGAAATCGCACGGTATGAGTGAGCGGCGTCTCGCCGCTTGTCTAGCTGAGGGTGGCGGTTGGGCGCCATGGCGCATAGCAATGGTGAGAAGAAAGAAGCGTATACTGCTTTTTGGACACCGTACGTTGTGGAGGAGAACGGGCGCGTTGACCGCCAAATGTTGAGCTTTGAACGGCAGTTGAGTAAAGAGCACCTGCCGAAATTTCAGCCTACATCCAACAGCCGCTCCCGACCCGCCTCGAAAGACGACCGCCCTGATGGAAGAACCACGGTGGAATTGACTTGATATATTCGGAAAAGCTTTCTGTGTTGAGGCCGTGTTTGAAGAATTCCGTGAACGGCTTCTTCTTCTGCATCGCCAGGCACATGGGCGGGCAAATGGAGCAGGCGACGATCAGAACTGAACTAAAGTCCTTTAGTTCGGAACTCATGTTTTGCGCTTCGAGATAAACAAGCATGGTCATTCTCCCGGTTGATGAGAAATCCACAGGTCAGTTGACTTGATTCTGCAATGGAGCTGGCCAGTTTCCGGCCTGAGAAGATCACTTCTCCAGCGGCACGCATGGAATGGCGTCGCTGCCGAATGACAGATGGCACCCAGCACCGCCGCTACTTCGGCATGATCGGCGCCTTCGATGTCGTGCAGCGCCAGCACCTCGCGCTGACGGTCCGGCAGCGCCATCAGGTGTGCGGTGATGCACATCGCCATCTCCTGTTCCATCAGGGCGTGCTCGGTGTCCTCGGTTGAAGGCTGTTCTGCCAACTTTTCTTCATCTGTCACCGCCTGTTCCAGCCGAACCGACGCGCGGCGGTAATAGTCGCGCGTGACGTTGAGAGCGATAGCGGCCAGCCAGGTCCGGCGACTTGACCGCCCCGAAAAGCCTACGTCGGTGCGATGAGCGCGCAACAACGCTTCCTGGACGATGTCATCCGACAGGGTTTCATTGCCGACAAGGCGAATGACGAAGCGCCGAAGATTGGTCCGTTCTGTTGCGTCGTTTTCCATCTTTTCCTCAGCAGCAGCAGTTTTCCATCGTGGTGGGGGCTGTCGTTCCGAACTGCATTTCCGCGTGTTTCACGGCCTGTGCGCGAATGAACTTGACGAGGGCGAAAACCTCGTCGAGTTCCTCCTGCGGTACGTTCAGCGCTTTGGCCGCCGCCAAGTGCCTGGCGACGTTCTCCGCGCAATTGACGGCCAGCGATGCGCCGAGCGCTATCAATTCTTCCACCGGCTGCGGGGAGGCGCAACCACAACCTTTTTGCTCCGGCTCCAACCCGAGAGCATGGCGGTGCATACCCTCGGTGGCGCTGGTCCGCACGTATATTGCGCTCGTCACCACGTTTTCGATGGCCTCTTCCGATGCGCCCGCCTCGCGCACTTTGGCAAGATGATAGGTCGTACAGGGACGGCACCCCGCCGCCACCGAAATCGCCACCGCCACCAATTCTTTGTTCAGCATCGTCATCGGCGTCTTTGCCTCGTGTCGTTGGACGGCGCGGCCAATCCGCGCCCATACCTGTTAGACGGGGCGGGAGCGATAAGTGTTACATGATGGAATTCGGCGCCAATATCCGGCTGAGTGCCCGATCCTGATCGCTTGCGACCTCGTGAGGCTTTCCCGGTCGGCTTTCATCAAAGCCGCCGTAGCACCGAAAACTGAAATATCTGCACCTTACCGCCTGGCGTCAAATGTTCTTCCACCAGATCATCCGTCAGAACAAAATCGCGGTTAAATTCTGCCGCAAGCCCTTTGGCATCATAGCGGCAAACCTTAAGGCCACTGCACGTCTCAGGGCCATTCAACGCAAACGTTCCAATCACGGCATAACCTCCGCTCTTCACCGCAGCGGCCATGACGCTGGCATAGGCTTGACGTTCCTGTTCATGGGACAGAAAATGGAAGACGGCGCGGTCGTGCCAAAGATCGAACCGTTTCTCCGGACGCCAATCAGTCACATCGGCGACAACCCAATTCAGTTTGGAAGCCCTCGATCCGAGACGTGTTTTGGCCTTTGCCAAGGCAGCTTGGGCAATGTCCAGAACCGTCACGCGGTGGCCCAACTCAACGAGATGATCGGCTAAACACGATGCTCCACCTCCCGCATCTATGATGTTGGCGCCAGGTTGAACGCAATCGGAAATAAGCCGAAGGGAAGTATCTGGTCTTTTTTGAAACCAGGAAAGAGACGTTTCATCTTTTGACGAATATACATCTTGCCAATGCGCTTGTGGTTTCATCAAACAACGTCCTCCAATATTTGAGGACATCATACCTACTTTATGCTCACGACCAATCCCGCCGAGCCCGGTTTTCTAATCGTGAATGATTTGACGGCACAATAAGTTTGTTCCGATCTAACCCGATGCGTAGTGACGGTTACTGGAAGTAAAGAAAGCGCAATTAAGTCGTTATACCGTTGGATCTTTTCGACCCACTGCATCGTCGTCGCGCCGTTGACGTTTGTCTGCCCAGGCGATACAGCTTCTACATAACACGTGGCCAGGAAGGGCACGGACATGGCGCAAGTGCTGCTTTCATTATGGACGTGGTTCGAAATTGGGCTGTGCGCGCTCGCAGGCTTCCTCACGCAGCTTGTCCTCTGGCCCCTCACCGTACCGTTTGACCGGCGGCGATTGGTAGTCGGACGTTGTTTTCGGCTAACGGGTGTCATTGCCGTTCGTTTGACGCCATTCTGGCGCTTTGGCGTGTACTTATCTCGTTCCTTCCCTGGGAAATGAAATGGTTGGCAAAGGCGTCGCTCTTTCGGATCCCGGTCGTCGGCTGGAGCATGGCGCTCGCGGGCGACATACCGATCCACCGCGGCGACGACATCTCTGCCAAGAAGGCCATGGAACAGTGTGCGCGGTGGCTGGAACGCGGCGTGCCAGTGGTGATGTTCCCTGAGGGGACGCGCTCTTTGGACGGCAAAATGGCGCCGTTCAAAGATGGCGCCTTCCGGCTCGCCCTTGACTGCAAAGCCCAAGTGATCCCCATTGCGGTGTGCGGCACTCGCAAAGCTCTCCCCAAGCATTCCTGGAAGTTTGGCTTTACGCGCGCGTCTGTGGCGGTAGGCGCGCCAATACCCACTGTGGGACGCAACGCTGATGATCTTGAGGCCATCAAGGCCGAGGCCCGCGCGCAGATCGAAGCTTTGCGAGCGCAGATGCTCCCAGAGCTTACGAGCGCGGCAGAGGAACCGGACGAGGCGCCGCATGTGGTTTAGCTCATCCGGGCACACCTGAGCCGGAACCCGCCTCCAAGGGCAGAACCGATCCAGCGGAAAACGACATGGCGTCGGCGAGTGTTGAGAAAACGATCAGTATTGTCCCGGGCGGCTGACATGTCAGCAAATTCAACGGCGGTTTGCGAGCGATCAACTGCCGCGATTCGGGATAACTGTCAGCGGTAGTTCACGACCCGCCGCGTCGATTTAGCTCGCCATCATTACATCGGATCGCACAAAGCAGCCGTTGGCTACTTCAGTACTTCAGCTTCAG
>JARRLC010000241.1:0-3260 GCA_037387425.1 Alphaproteobacteria bacterium | reverse complement strand
GTGAGACGCACCGGCCACGTGGCTGCCAGCCCGCGCAGCCATTCCGGACGACGCGCCGGGTCTTCGGGCATCTCAGGCGTGAGAATTTCGGGGCACAGTTGGCGCATGGCCTCGCGCTCGTGTGGGCTGTCGTCGAGGAAAATGAAGCTGTCGAGCCCCAGATTAAGGTCTTCGGCCAAGCGGCGGATGTTTGCGGGCTTCGGCTCCCAGTTGATAGCGTTGGCGACGAAGTCGTCGGCCTTCAGCGCCATGCCGGGATGTTCGGAAAATACTGAGATGGCTTCCGGGTTGTTCTTGCTGAGGGCCACCAGCACCATCCCCATACTTTTCAGCCGCAGACATTCCTGCTGGAACGCCTTGAACGCGTTGCCGGGCGCATCATCGCCGCAATGCAGGTTGGCGACGCCGTCCTCGCCGAAAATGCCGCCCCACAGCGTGTTGTCGAAGTCGAGCGCGAGCACTTTTGCAGGCCCGCGCTTGAGGAGATGCCACGACCGCGCCACGGCGGCGGCCAGCGCCCGCATGGCATCCGGCGCGTAGGCGATGCGGCCATAGAACCAGAGTTTTGCGTCGCTGCGCTGGGCTGGGGCAAGTTCGGTAAACGCCAGATCGGCGTCAATGAGGATGATTTTGCTGTGCTCGGTGGCAAGCTCGATCAGCGCACGGTTGACGGTTTCGGCCATCTGGTGTGCGCCCGCGCTGTGGCGGTTGTCGATAAGCCCGGCGGCGGCAGTGGCAGGGGTCGGCAGCGTGGTGATGAAAAGCGGGCTTTGGCTTTGGTTCACGAAATGCTGGGCGGCGGCGCTGAATTGCGCGAGGCGCTCTTCCAAAAGCCCGTCCGCAGCGCTCACATCGGCGCGCCAGTCGCGGGTGTGGAAGCTGAGCGCGTCCAGCAAGATAAGCGTAGCGTCGGTATCGGCGGCGGGTTGCAGCAACTCGGGGATGACCTCGCCGAAATTGGCCTCGCTCACCTCGGCGCGCCAACCGTGCGCGGCGAAAGCCGGGCGCATCTCATCGGCGAGCGGCGTGGTAGTGGAAAAGCCCATCAGTCGCAGGCGGACGCCGGGCAAATCAGGCAGTCGCTGAGCCATGTCTTTCGCCACAAATCGCAGAGCGCGGGCGCTACGCGGCCAATGCGCGAGCGCGAGTTTTTCAGCTAATGCCCCTTTGCCGGCGGCGGCGAGCACCTTCACGGCGGACACGACCACATCCGGGTCGGCGTCGGTGTAATGCGCAAGGTCGTTTGCGGCAGCCTCGGCGGCATCGGCAACACTGGCGGTGAGCGCGTCGTCTTTCACGCGGTTGATGGCGTTCAGCGCGCGTAGCGCGGGTTCCAGACGATCCGTGCGCGCAGCCCCCAGCACATTCCCGCCAATGAGCAACGCCTTCGCAAGCCAGGGAGGCAGCTTCACGCCTTCGTCGTCCAGGCGTCCCAGCATATTCGCCACGCGCTCAGGCGCGACCTTCGCCCAATCCACGGTTTGCAAAAACATGCGGTGGCGCAGGCATGCGGGCGCTGCGTCAATCGCGAAATCTATCAAGCTTTGAGCGTCTGGTTGAGTGCTCATGAATTAAGTCACTGCAAATGTTGTTCGGAATACGTATCTAGTGTGGCTTACACCATCACATCGCCGCCCGTCACCAGAAGATTTTCGCCGGTGATGAACGATGCATAAGGCGAGACCAGCATCAACACCGCGCCCGCAACATCGTCAGCCGTGGCCATGCGTCGGAGCGGGGTGCGCGCCACCGCCATCTGCCGGATTTTGTCAGGCACGCCCGCCACGAGGTCGGTGTCCACCATAGACGGCGACACCATGTTGACGCTCACCCCCGCCGGTCCCAGTTCCTGCGCGAGGTTCTTGCTCATGGCGATGAGCGCCGATTTCGCCGCCACATAAGGCAGCCAGTTGTGCGATGTGCGCCCGAGCGCCGCCGAGGTGACGATATTCACGATGCGCCCCTTCGCCGCCTTGAGCGCGGGGAGACACGCGCCTGTCACACGGAAAGTGCTGCCCACAATGCCGTCATAGGCCGCTGACATATCGTCCCACGCCAGCTTGTCGAACGGCCCGGCGGTGATTTTCGGCCCGGCGTTGTTGACGAGAATGTCCAGCCCGCCATCTTGCGTGATTTCGCCCACCACGCGAGCCACTTCGCCGCTGTCCGTCACATTAGCGCATACCAAGCCGCATGCTCCGCCAGCCGACTTGATTTCCTCGGCCAGCTCAGACGCCGCGCTTTCGCTGCGGTAATAGTTGATCCACACATGCGCGCCGTGCGCAGCGAGCGTGCGGGCGATCGCCCGGCCTATCCCGCGAGAAGCGCCTGTCACCAGCGCAGCCTTGCCTGCCAGCATATCGCCCATTGCCGTTACCTTTGTTGCCGTTGCGGGAGCCTCAGCTCCGCCGATGCGCAGCACCTTCACCGTGGCCGTGCCACGAAGCACGCTTTCCCCGCGCTGATTGACGATTTCCGTGCGGATACCGATAATCCGCGATACCTTGTCTATGCTGTCGATGGTTCCGCGCGCTTCCACCGTGTCGCCAATGAACACCGCCTTGGTGAAATCGATGCTTTGCGACAAATAGAGCGCACCGCGCCCCGGAATTTTCATCCCCACCAGCGTTGACAACAAACTCGCATGCAGAAAGCCGTGCACCACACGCTGCTCAAACTCGGTGCGCGCGGCAAATTCGTCGTCCATATGCAGCGCGTTGTAATCGCCCGAAAGCTTTGCGAACGCGGCTACATCTTCAGCCGTAATGACGCGGCTCACGCTGTCGGTGTAGCCTACGTACAGTTCGGCGAGACGGTCGCGCGCGGTGTTAGTTTCGTCCACAGCGTTCACCAACTTTCCTTACACCATTAAGAAAAAGCACTCATTTGTGTTAGCTCATTGCGCTATGAGAATTCCAGACATATACAATGCGCCAGAGAAAAGCACTATAAGACACAGCTAGAGCCTTCACTGAGGAGTAAAAATCCCCATGTCATCAACTTTCGATACCGTTGCCGATATCATTGCCAACGCCAGCGACGTGGAGCGCGGCAGCATCACTCCCGATAGCCATATCATCAACGATCTGGAAATCGACAGCTTGGCATTTCTCGATATCGCATTTGAGATCGACCAGGCGTTCAAAATCCAAATCCCCGTTGAGAAATGGATGGAAGAGATCAACCAAGGCAACGTCTCGACTGATGAATATTTCATCTTGAAGAACCTTTGCGCACGCATCGACCAGCTCGCCGACGCA
>JARRLC010000240.1:0-3276 GCA_037387425.1 Alphaproteobacteria bacterium | reverse complement strand
GCGGGCGTCGTCCACCTCATCAGGTATTAGGCAGTTCGCGATCCATAGCCCATCCGCTCCCCTTATCGCCGAGGAGTGCTGCGTTCGTACGTGCTTCGTACGTGAAGGCAAGCCGCGAACCGGTCGAACTGGGAATCGGTGTCTCTATTAGCGATCAGCACTCCCGCAGAGCGGCGGGGATCCCCCCGCCGCATGGTTAGATTGATAAGCTTACGGAGCATGTGGTCTCAGGAAAGCACAACCAACCGGCACCGGATTTCATTACTTTGGTTGCCTTGGCTTGTAATGAGGATTGTAACGGTGCAACCTGCCATTCATTACCGGTTTCTTGGGCGGACGATGACTGTGAGGGGGAAACCGGCGGGGAGAACGCGGGATCGTTTGAGGCACTTTGCGTTTAGGTGAACTTCTCCACTTCCTTCTTATTTCCATGGCCACAACAATGCCCGTGCGCTCCAAAGCAGTTTGCCGCGCTAGCGGCTCATCCGCCGCCGAAACACTTGCAGAGGCCTGGCTGTACCCGCCGCAGATGGAAAACCCACATATGGCAAGCGTTAAAAAGGCTTTTGTAATTGGACGCATGTTTCTCTCCCTATGTAATTGAACTTCCCAATTTCCGCCAATTGCCAAGTGAAGTACTACGCTCACTGCAGTGGAACAATGAGCATTACTTTGCCGCCGTAAGACCAAGCATCGTCGAACACCAGATGCGATGGAGGCGGTCGTGTTGGGTCGCCGCCCAGAAACTGATCCTGGGTCAACACAGGGTTTTTCACCCCGGCGACCGCGCTGTCATACTGAGCAAAGGCGTTCAAGTTCAAAACGCCGAATGAGGTTAAGTAGCTCATTCCTGCCTCCAGCTTCACCCTGGAAGCAAGGCGATCATCGTCATCGCTCACTGAAGTGCTCAAGAGGCGCGTGTAGTTGAACGCTGTTGTGTCTTCACACGCGAAACCGGGCGAGAACTGAGCGCGTGCTACGCAGTCACGAGCGCTCATGTCGGATGCCTGATGGAAAAGCGCGAACGCGGCGCTAGCATGAAATTGAAGATTTTCGTCGAGTGGGACGGTGAACTTAACACCAACATCGCCCCCAAGGCGGCTGCTCACGATTCCTTGCGAATACGCATAGGGGATCTCAAGATTGCCGACTTGCGGCTCCGCCAATCGGAAGGACGCTGTATAGTCATGCGATGAGCGCTCGTAAATCAGGCCCATGAATGGATGCACAATAATGCCGTCGGCTTTGACGTCTCGCGCAAGCCGGATGTGAGCTTCGGCCAGACTGGCGTCGACCGACGCGTACACCCTGTCACCTTCCAAGACGCTCGTGCCTAGCAACACGCCCGATACGCCATCCCCCCCAGTGACCGCCAGGCTATAAGCATTCGTATTCACATCATAGACCGGCTGGGCGGAGGTGCTATCGTCGCCTGTCCAATAGCCACCACCGAGTTCGATGTTCCATCCACTCCGTGTCGTGTAGCCGATGTTGCCTTCACCGCCACGCAATGTGGGATTGAATTTTTCGCTAATGAGCCCCGGATATCCAACGACGAATGTATCGCCAACGGGCGCGTCGAAGGTCGGCAGGTTCTCCGTTTGTGTTCCCGTGGACAGACTGATTTGCCAGGGACTGCTTGTGTTTTCTTCGCTATGCGCCGTTGACACCCCCAATGCCAACGCGATCGCCACAGCAGACGACAATTTCAGTTTTGCGTCGTGCGTTCCCCGGCCCCACTTCATCTCGGCCCCCTTGTCGTATTTATAATGCCTGTAAATATCGATAAGGGACAATTGCCGCAGTGAATATCCGACCCCTGCCAGGGCTATCCATAAAGTGCATAAATTTGTCCACTCTCCGAGTGGAGCATCAAACCCAAAATACTGTGTGGTTGAAATATTTTAGGAGTGTTGGCGCTTCTATAGTGGCGCCACGATAAGAGGCGCCAGAACCGCCGCCTACATGCATTTATGGGGAGACAAAAGGTGATTTCAGGACAACCTTACATACAAGGCGATTTTATCCAATAGGACAAAAAAGTATATAATTTTCTAATTTTGTGCATCAAAATGCATGTTTGCCTTTAAGCTAGTCGAGTGTTGAGGTCCGAAGTGAAAGTGAACGCTAGCGATCCTGGTCCTAAGCCTCTCTTGGAGCGTAATCGGATATTTGCGTGCAGCGATGGCGAGGAGCTGCATGATTTCTTAAATAAAAAGAACTTTCGACTGGAACACCGGTCCCGCAACAATGGCGCATTCGACGTCCGGATCAATGGCATCTACTCGCCCAACATGTTTTTAGGGTACCTGCAGTATGGTGCGCCTGTTGCGATACGGGCGCAGGGACGTGACGAATACTGGCTGCAAATACCCACGCACGGCAACATTCAGATATCGGCAGGCAAGCATAATGTGCTGTGCACGCCCGAAAACGCGGCAATCGCCTCTCCAACGCACTTGGATTATTACCTCGTTAACACAACCGAAGCCACAGGGGGCATCCGTGTTTGCCTCTACAAATCAGCTATCGTTGACTGCTTGACCGCATTGTTGGGAGACATACCCTCCAAACCGCTGGTTTTCGGAACCGAGTTGGACTTGCAAGAAGGGCACGGCCGCAGTCTTGCTCAATATATTCATCTGGCAATCCGCGACTTAGAGCGGCCCGACGGGGTATTCCAGAGCCCACTTGTAATGACCGCCTTCCAGCAATTTGTGACAACGGCGTTGCTCACCGCTCAGCCACACAATTATTCAGCGGCATTGCAACGTCTCGAAGTTGGTCTCGCTCCTCGCGACGTTAAACGGGTGCTCGACTACATCCAGGCGCATTTCGATAGGCCGGTTGCGATTAGCGATATTGTTGAAGCTACTGGTGTGCCTGGACGCACGCTTTTTAAGCAGTTCAGGGACCACCAGGGAATGTCGCCCATGCAATATCTTCGCAATGTTCGCTTTGATTATGCCAGGAAATTGCTGCAAGCGGCGGAGCCGGGTGCAAGCGTAACTGAAATAGCGATGGAAGCGGGCTTTATGCATATGGGCCGTTTTGCAGCAGAATATCGCTATCGTTATGGGGAAAGCCCCTCGGAAACACTGCGCCGCCGCTGGAACCGGTATGGCCGTTAATCACGCCCAAGGTTCAATGAACCACATGGGTTCATAAAAAGTCACCAAATGGATAATCGTGGCGGAATTCGGATATTTCGGACGAGCAAAACCAACGTATGCTGCCAAAAGCGAGGCGAAAGCAAAAAAGCGGTGCGCCAGATGC
>JARRLC010000239.1:0-3281 GCA_037387425.1 Alphaproteobacteria bacterium | reverse complement strand
TGATAACCCGGCAGACGCTGTTCGAAATCCTCTTCCACGCGACACAACACCTCCCGCAAACCTGTCGGCACAGCCATCGCGAATCTCCATAAGAATCAAAGGAGATTCCTTGAATCACATCACTTTCAACACGCGCAATAGCGAATTGTAAAAATTTGAGGGGTGGTAAGCCGGCCATTTTGTATTTCGGGGCGCCGGTTGTGCTCATCAGAACCGTGAATGACGATGTCGCCGCCAATCTGGCGCCAATGTCTTCGATCTTCTGGCCGGATTAGCGTTGCATGCTTGCATTTTCAAGCCGTTGTCTCCAGGCTGACGGAAAATCACGCGTCTGTCGATACCGGTTGCCCTGGAAACCACAGCTCAGCCTGTCGATTTCACCGCGTGATCCGCTACGTACATCTTGCAGAAAATGCTACGAGTTTGAAAGGTTGCTTCACTCTTTTGCAGTCTGCACACAATTGTCGGAGGAGCAGCATGAGTCGAGTTGGACGCGTCTTTATCAGCGGTCTTTTGGCCGCCCTACCTTTGGCGCTGACGATCTTCATCGTCGGCTGGCTCTTTTCGTTTCTCAACCAATATATAGGGCCGAGCAGCGCCTTTGGCAGATTTCTTACGTTGTTCGGCGTTGGCTTTGGCGCGTCACAGTTCGTACATTACCTCATCGACCTCGCCATCATCGTCGGGGGGATTTATGCCTTCGGGCTTATTGTCGAGTCTCGGCTCGGCCCATGGCTGATCGCGCAAATCGGCAAACTTGTCCGTAGTATCCCTTTGATCTCAAGCATCTACAGACTAGCGGATCGTTTTGTTTCGGTTATCGATGCCCGCGAGGGAGCCAACTTCAAAAACATGAGCCCAGGATGGTGTCACTTCGGAGGCAAGAAGGGTGCAGCCGTGCTGGCATTGATACCATCGAAGACGCCAATCCGGTTGGGAGAGGAAGACTATCTCGGCATACTGATCCCGACGGCGCCGGTTCCCTTCGGAGGTGCATTGATCTACGTTCCAGTGGCCTGGGTGGAAATGGCCGAGGGGGGCGTTGACGAGTTGATGAGTGTCTATGTTTCTATGGGTATCACACCGCCGGCATCCTCGCCCCGGGATCCCGGTGGAACAGCGCCATGATGCCTTATCCTCAGTAGCCCTAGCGGTTACGCATTGGGGACTTACTCCCCGTATACTGCCACACGCTAGCCCGCCTATTGATGCTACAAGGAATAGGGTTCGTGCGCGCCTGTTCGCGAACACCAACACGCCCCATCCAAGGAGCCTATATGTCTGCAATTGATTCCCGTCCCACTGTCGATGCACCGGATGACGATCCGTATATCTGGCTGGAGGATATCGATAGCGAGGCGTCTCTTGCCTGGGTGGAGACCCAAAACGCGCGTACGCTCGCTCGCTATGCAGGGTCGCAATTCGCTACAGACCGCGATGCGCTCACAGCTATTTTCGACCGACCCGACAACATCCCGTATGTCACGCGGCGGGGCGGACTGATCTACAATTTCTGGCGTGATGCCGAGCACCCGCGCGGGCTCTGGCGGCGCACGACGCTGGCCAGTTTCAGTACCGACGCGCCTGACTGGGATGTGCTGCTCGACCTAGATGCGCTTGCCGCCGCCGAAGGAGAAGATTGGGTCTGGGGCGGCGCTTCGACCCTACCACCTGCACATGAACGCGCAATCTTGCGCCTGTCGCGTGGTGGCAGCGACGCTTGCGTTCTGCGCGAATTCGACTTGATAAACAAGCGCTTCGTTAAGGATGGTTTCATACTGCCGGAGGCGAAAGGGTTCGCCGGATGGCTCGATGCCGACACGGCTCTACTGTCGAGCGTCTATGGCGGCGAGAACTTCGCCACCAGTTCCGGCTATCCGCGCACTGTTCGTCTGTGGCGTCGCGGTACGGATGCAGCGGCCGCGCCAGTGCTGTTTGAGGCTGACGCGAGTGTTGTTTCCGCAGGGGGCTACGTTGACCGGACGGCTGCGGCGGAACGCATCTGGTTCTATGAACGGCCTAGCTTTTTTGACAGCATTCACTGGATTGGCGACCGCAACGGACCGCAACGCCAGCTCGATCTGCCGCGTGATACCTGGGTGGATTTCCATGGCGACTGGGCCATTCTAAAAACGCGTTCCTCCTGGGCGGTCGCGGGGACCACCTATGCGCCGGATACGCTCCTTGGCCCGGCCTTATCCGACATTCTTGCTGGCATGCCCAAACCCGTCGTGCTGTTTGAAGGGCGCGACCGCATCGCGTTGCAGGATTTTTTCTGGAGCGGGGAAGAGCTGGTTTTGTCGATCCTGGACAATCTGAAGCCGCGTTATGAAGCATTGACGCCATCGCCGTCAGCCTCAGGCTGGGAGCGCCGCCGCCTTGAGGGCCTGCCCGAGACGGGCGTGGTAAGCGCGTGGCGCTTCGATATGGAAGAGCAGGAGTCGAATGGCGACATACTGGTCAATGCGCAGGATCCGATCACGCCGCCCACTTTGAGCCTCCGAAGCGTCAGCGCCGCCTCGATGGTGCTCAAACGTGCCCCCGCGGTTTTCGATACAGCGGGGCTTGTCGTGGCGCAGCATGAGGCAGTGTCCGTCGATGGCGAACGCATCCCTTATACGCAGGTCGGTCCCGCTACGCATACTGGGGACGCGCCGGTGCTGATGACCGGATATGGCGGTTTTGCTGTCACGAAACAGGCGTTATATAACAGCGCCATCGGCAAGCTGTGGCTGGAGCGTGGCGGCACGGCCGTGGTAACCAACATTCGCGGCGGTGGCGAGTTCGGAACGCGCTGGCACGACGCCGGGCGCCGCGAAGGCAAGCGCCTGTCGCATGACGACTTCGCCGCCATCGCCGCCGATCTAGTGGCGCGCGGTGTCACGCGGCCGGAGCGTATCGCTGCTGAGGGCGGCTCGAACGGCGGCATCCTCATCACCAACATGATGACGCGCTACCCTGAATGCTTCGGCGCGCTGTTCTGCACCATCCCGCTCATCGACATGCGCCGTTATACGCGTCTGCACGCGGGGGCAAGTTGGATCGACGAATATGGCGATCCAGACAAGCCGGAAGACTGGGCGTTTATCAAGACGTATTCGGCCTACCACGCTGCTGAACCGGGCAAGCGCTATCCGCCGATCCTGCTGGCCACCTCGCGGCGAGACGACCGTGTGCATCCAGGTCACGCGCGCAAAATGGCGGCCAAGCTGCAAGCAATGGGCTACGAGGCGTTTTTCTCTGAGCCGGCGGCGGGCGGGAACGGCTATGGCAAGGACAAC
>JARRLC010000238.1:0-3297 GCA_037387425.1 Alphaproteobacteria bacterium | reverse complement strand
AGAATTCGCGCAACGCCCACCCCGTAATGAATAGCCAGCATTACACAGCAACCGCGATCCTTCAGATCTATCTCTAGCCACCCGTCATTTCGGAAACAGGCAATTGACCCGCAATCGCGCTCAATATCTTCGCGTGTGGTCCAGTTCGCCTGTGCGATAAACGCATGCAGCGCCTCTATCGCCGGCAGCGCTTTCGGATGCTTCTCGCCGTATTCCGACAGCTTATTGGCTCCAATCAAATTCATGCAGTGGCGTCCTATTCGTTCCCATATTTGGGAGCAACTATCCAGAAAAATCCCACTCTTGGGAACAAATAAATTAATTTGCTCCTGCGCCACAAGGAAAATGCGGTGTGTGATATCATTTACGCCGCCAATTGATGAAGTTTTCCAAGCCCACGAAAGGGATATGGGCTCATCCAATGACGCGAGGGCCGTAAACGCTGACGTGTGGCTGCTGGCAAAGAGGACCTGCGTGCATGGCCTTTGCGTTAACATGCGGTCTACGGCAGCAACGAGCGCTGCCCGTACTCCATCACATTGACGGTGGACATACCTCCGACAAATATTTCCGTTACCAACGCGATCTTGATCGGATGCTCATTATGATGCTTGCTAGTTCCAGAAATCGTGCACCAGCAGTTCGCGATGCCACCATTTCCAGGATTCTGGACGAAGTTTCGCCCGAAAACCTGCGCGCCTATGTTGAGATGCTGGCTTTTCCGCGCCATTACTTCGCCGAGCACCGAGCGAACCGCAAGGCACGTGATCTGCTTCTGAAGCATGCAAGAGGCTTTGGCTATACGCCCGTTCTTGAAGGAAACTTCGACAATATCGTGATGACTTCCGGCGGCGATGCGGAGGAACCGTTCATTCTGCTTGGCGCACACTACGATTCCGTACCTCGCACGCCTGGTGCCGACGACAATGCCAGTGCCGTCGCGGTCTGTCTGGAATGCGCGCGGCTGATCCGGCGGCACAATACCGGTCCGGTGATGATTGTCTTCTTCAACCGGGAAGAAGATGACCTGCTTGGCAGCCGGGAATTCGTAGCGGATCTCTGCAATCGATCTGCCCGAAGCATACGTGAAGCGCACATCTTTGAAATGGTTGGCTATCGCGACCGCAATCCCGGTTCACAGAGGATGCCGCCCGGATTGCCCCCGCTCCTTACGCCGGACGTGGGCGATTTTCTCGCTCTGCTTGCCAACAGGAATTCCAATCCGATTGCAGAGGAACTGATAAGGCATGCCGCCTGTTATGTTCCTGACTTCCCTGTCCTCGCACTGAAAATCTACTTCGGTATCGAACGAGCATTCGGAGATCTAAACCGCAGCGATCATGCGCCATTCTGGCAAGCTGGCATTCCCGCTATCATGTGGACAGATACGTCAGAATTCCGCAATCCGCATTATCATCTGCAATCGGATACCCCGGACACGCTCGATTACGATTTCATGACCGGTGTGACAAAGCTTGCCCTGGTGCGCATCATAGACCAAGCGGGATGCAACCATGCCGGAAGGTAGGGCATCGGCCTCGCCCCGGCCGCCAAGATCCGCCGCACCAAGATGAACGTTATACCTTCACCTTTGGTTGTTTACCGCCCTAATCCCCAGAGTTGGGTTTCGGCCTCCACCAATTAAGCTTGATAGCGTGTAAGATATCATAGGGCTACGGCGCCAACGACAAGCCGGGTCGGAACCGGAAATGCTCTGAGCGATCATATGTAGGCGGCTATATTTTCAAGAACCGACCCTGGTGTTGCAAACCAAGCCGGTTAGCCGACGCGTTGCTGGCCAAACGGTACAGGGGTCGTGTCTATCCAAGTTGGCGATGCCGAGATGGAGATGCTGAACATCGCTGGTGACGATTTCCATCCCGAATGGAACTACACCATCAGCCCAAGGCCGACCGTAAATTCGTACCAGTTATTGTTCGGAGTGTCCTAAGGCCGCCGATGGGTGCAGGTTTTCAAGCACCGTTTACTCATGGCTCGCGGGAGACAGGCGCACGCGGTCCAGGAGGCTGGCCAAGGCGGGCTCAATCGGGGCTGGATCGCCAGCCGCGCGGTTCACATGCAATTCAACGACCTGCCGTTTGAGACCGATGGCATGGGTGATATAGCCACCCGCGGAGGTGATACACACCCCCGTCCAGGTCACTTGGGGCGGCACGCGCGGCTTTCCCGCGCTCCGGGTATCTTCAAAGCGAACCTTCTGGTTGAAGCGGATTTTGTTGGCTGTGCACTTGCGTTGCTGGCGCCATCTCGCGAAATAGCCCCGGATCGGATTGGACCTTTTGGAGGCGATAACAGCCACGGTGTAGATCGTTCCTTCCTCCCGCCATTCGGTGTATAGAGCCGACCCCTCCCGTTCCGTGGCCTCCTTTATGGTGCAAACGGGCGCCTCAAAAGCAACGGGGCCGATGCGGCATTCCTCCGCGCTCGCCAGCGCCGGCACGAGCCACGCCGAAGCTATCAATATTGCGCGAACGGTAGCGATCATGCCGGCCCCTTCAATGCTTTCTGTGGCGGCAGGTTTGCATTCCGCCTTTCTGCAACAAAGTACAGAGTCAGGCTGGCAGATTTGCGGCATTGCTTTCCGGCGTTCGCGGACAGAGGATACGGATGATGAGCCTTCTTACAATACCGGCCAGCATGGCGGCACATGCGGTTGCTTAGGACACTCCGAACAATAACTGAATCGTATTCCGTTTGCATGCGGCCGTGTTGTTCTCGTTTTACAATTCCCACCACCACGATGTTTTTACAAACTCTGCCGTTCTAGGCATCCCAGAACAGCGGCAGTTGCTCCTCAGCAAGCCGATACTGGATAGGCTTGCATTTCACGAACCTATGGGCAGTCGTACTACTCTTCAACGTGTTGTCGGTACTGTGCCGTTGGGCGTTATCGCTTCTGCACGGCCTTGCACACATGCGCGGTAAATCTCATTTCGCGACCAAGCCAAGGCTACGGCCCAGCGCGACGAATACAAGATTGCCACCGCCCGGCTGTTCCATCGCGAGTTTGCGGATGCGGTCGGCGGTACCGGTTTCGCAGCCCAACCGGCGTGCGGCAGCGACTGTGTGATCGTAGGCAGCCCGGACGTCGGGCATTCCAATTTCATAGCCATAGCCCGCGGCCATCCACCGAAGTGCCGCCATCCCCGCTTCCAGAGCGAAACCCGGCTCAACCGCCACATTATCCCGCGCTGCCCGAATGAGCGTTTTGGGATCGCAGGGGGCACTGTTCGCCAATGCGACGGCTTCATCGTAGAGCCCCGCCGACTTCGCTGC
>JARRLC010000237.1:0-3299 GCA_037387425.1 Alphaproteobacteria bacterium | reverse complement strand
TCTACGCCGGTGATTTACTTGTGGCTCGATCGGTTGCGCGGTGTACGGCAATGGCGGATTTGGGGTTGGTTGCGCCGCGTTGTGGGGCGCCGGGCTCCAGCTTGAGGCGGGCGATGAGCTTTTCATGGCGCCAACTCAGCAGAAAGATGCTGGAGCATCGTGTATTTCTCAACATACTCAGCAGAGTTTCTCTGCACACGAGCTTAGAAAACACTATATTCGTCACGTTGGCGCTAGCCAAATCCGGCAGACGTGTTTATAAAGGCGGCGAGACACGGCGCTTCGCCAGAATTATCGGACGAAACACTGCGCTGGCGGTTATCCCGCAAGCCAGTGTTCATTTGCATTTGAGGCTTGAACATGGCTGTACCAAAACGAAAAGTATCGCGGATGAAGCGCGGCTTCCGGCGGTCGGCGGATACACTTTCCGCTCCGACTTATGTTGAGGATAAAGAATCAGGCGAACTTCGCCGTCCGCATCACATCGATTTAAAATCGGGTAAATATCGCGGACGCCAGATTTTGGAAGAAAAGAGCGACTATTGAGGATGAAGCTCCCTGAGCGGCTGCTCGCCGGGGAAGCGCGTCTTGTACGCGAAATGAGGGGCGGTACTGCCCGCTCATGGGGATAATTACAAGGAGTGTGAGCGATGATCCTCAGTATACCGTGGCTTGTCATTATCGTGGTTATTTATAACCTGATCGCTTTTACCATGTCGTGGGAGGCAGCGACTCCTGACGCGGTAGTGCCAATTGCTGGGCCGTTCAGTACAGAACTGTTTTCCATTAATATGATTTCAGGGGCGAGATGGGCTCTCACCCTGGGCGATGTTGTGATTGTCATCGCGCTGCTGCTCTTGTTTGTAGAGCTGGTAAAATCAACACGCACAAGCAGCACGTCGATTATCGATCACGCGCTTTCAACTATCCTGTTCATACTGTGTATGATCGAATTTTTGACGGTGGAATACGCGGCGACCTCGGTGTTCTTCATTATCACCGTTATAACGCTGATTGATGTCGTTGCAGGCTTCTCCATTACCATTCGGGCTGCGCGGCGCGACCTTACGATGGGTGGCATCCACTAATCGGATACTTCCGGCCATTATAACTGGCTGGTAGATAGGCCATTGAGAAGGGGGCGCTTTTACAGGCGCCCCTTTGTTTTGCGGTCATTCGAGTATTTCGAACATTGTGAGCGCCCTTTGCCCCAGGTTCTGCCTTCCCGTAACATCCGAACCACAAGCCCGGAAGTCGCCGTTGAAATCGGCTTGACCGCTGCGATCGTCTCCGTTGAGGATCAACAACCGCGCATTCTCACAATCCGGCTTGACGAAAGCAAAGACGCACCAGCTACGCTTCCCCACGGCCTGTTTTTCCCGGCAGCACACCGCACCTTGGAAATTGGCCTGCGCGCCTGGGTGAAAGAGCAAACCGGCCTCGACCTCGGCTATGTTGAGCAGCTCTACACGTTCGGCGACCGTGGACGCCACGCGCAACACGGCGATGCCGCGCGGCAAGTGGTATCCATCGGCTATCTCGCGCTGACCAGGGGAGGCGATCTTTCCGGCCTGAAGGCTGGAGAGTGGCATAATTGGTACCAATATTTCCCTTGGGAAGACTGGCGCGACTGCCGCCCGGCCATTCTGACAGATGATGTTCAGCCTCGGTTGGGATATTGGAGCCGTCAGCGTGAGACGGCGGGCGCACCTGTGCGCGCCCTTTCCAGGCGTGAGCGTCTGGGCATCGCGTTTGGCAGCGAGCGCGGCTGGGACGAGGAAAAGGCGTTGGACCGCTACGAGCTGATGTATGAAGCTGGTCTGATCGCTGAAGCCGCAGCCGATGGCCGCAGCGCTGCCCAGAAATGGCCGGATGTGCCGTCGTTTGGTGCGCCTATGCAGTTCGATCATCGTCGCATATTGGCCACCGCAATGAGCCGTCTGCGCGCGAAAATCAAATATAGGCCGGTGATCTTTGAGCTGATGCCCGAAGTGTTTACGCTATTTGAACTTCAGCAGGCTGTGGAAGCCATTCTTGGTAGCCACTTGCATAAGCAAAATTTCCGCAGGCTGGTGGCGTCCACCGGGCTAGTAGAGCCTACCGGCGATGTGAGTACGGAAACCGGGGGACGCCCTGCAAAAGCGTTCCGCTTCCGCCGCGAGGCCATGCTGGAGCGTCCGGCTCCGGGGGTGCGCGTGAAGGCTAGGCGCGGTTGAGTTTTCTGTCGCAGATGCAGATGACGACACGCAAGCGAACCTTTATAGCCTACGCCAAATAAAATGATTCAATTTTGAAGAGCTGCGGGATGGAGCAGAGGAGTTTTTTGCGTAGTTTTTTAGCCTGTGCCCATTTTTTCTCGATGGGGTTGAGGTCTGGCGAATAGGGCGGAAGAAAAACAAGCAAATGCCCCGCGTTTACAATGGCCGCACGAATGTCTTGGCGCTTGTGGAAGGTGGCGTTGTCCATAACGATTACGCTTGAGGCGGGCAATTTGGGTAGCAAGTCTTGAACAGTCCATTGGTAGAAAATATCGGCGTTGACGTTGGATTTGACCAAACCAACCGTCAGAAGCGATTTGCCGATCAATGCGCCGATGACATTGGTTCGGCCTTTGGCGTGCCAGTCGCATGTGCCCAAACAGCGTTGTCCTGCAAGGGCATAGCCATATTGGCGCGGCATATCATGAGCGAACCCGCTTTCGTCAATGTAAACGACTGTGCGTCCTTGCGCCTGATAGGCTTCAATTTTTTGCCGGAAGGCATGCCGTGCGGCGGCGTCCGCCTTGGGATGGTGTAGCGTTTTTTTATATGTAATGCCCATGCGCCGTAGAGCATGGCCGATGCCCTTTTCGCTGACCCCAAGCCGCTCAGCGCGTTCCGCTTGATAAGCGTCTGGATGTTCGCGCACATCCCGCGCCAGAGCGATCCTGTCGATCTTCGTAGCCGGTTTGTTGCGTGTACGTTGTGGTTCGATCCGGTTCTGCCACCTCACCACCGTTGCGATTCCAACGCAAAACCGAGCCGCCACCTCAGCAATTGTAAGGCATTCCTGCTCTCGGACAGAAAGCACCTTTCGGCGAAAATCTATGGAGTAGGTCATCCCAACATTATACTCAATTTATTTGAGCTTTGCTATAGCTTCGCGCAAACAAGATGGTAGCGGGTATTTTCCTGCGGCGTTTTCCGACTTACTCATGGCGCGTAAGGCCGTAACCGGAAAATTTTAGCTTGCAATGGCTCTGTCTCTTGCTGGGGGTGTTGCCGAAGTAAAAACCTTCTGCGCGCCGTGCACTTTGGGGT
>JARRLC010000236.1:0-3313 GCA_037387425.1 Alphaproteobacteria bacterium | reverse complement strand
TCTTCAACAAGAAAACATGTAATAAAGAGGGTATGGCGAACCAATACAACGGGTTGGGAGCAATCTTCTTAGAACGTGGTGATCTAGCCCGTGCTGAGGAAATGCATACCAAGGCACTGGAACTCTCCGATGAACTTGGCCTGAAGGAGGTCATGGCTCACACCTTCGGTTATCTGGCCACCCTTTACAAACAGAAAGACGATATGGACGCCGCCTGTGCGCATTGGCGCAAGGCGTGCGATCTGTGGCACGAAATCGGCAATCAGGGCCAAGCTGAGAGATGCGAACGCTTGTTATGCGAGGCTAAATGCCCCGGTGTGATGGCATACGCCGAACGGGCACGCGTTTCCGTCTGAAGAGCAAATTCACTTACCCCACGGCACGCCGACAATCTTGACGGCGGCTCATTAGGTAGTAACCGCCGCGATTAGCCCAATTTCGAACGTCGCCTTACGACCCGCCTTGTCGAGGGCGCTATAGGTTCGTGATCTTATATAGGCCATTACACGTCAATCGATCGAAGCTGGCAGCGCCACCGACGCGCCACAAAAGCCTGCGATAGGCTGCTCCGAAGGATTTAGCTGGTACGGAGAGTGAAATGCGCGTAGCGCGAATTCTAATATTTGTCTTGGTAGCGATGGTTGGGTTGTGGGCAGCATACGCGGTGTATGCTCAGTATTTTTCCAACTGGGGCACTGTGCATATGGTGCTCGCAGTAGACACTGCGGAGTTGCGAAATACTTGGCTCAATACGCTTGGTAAAAATGCGAGATTGAAACTGCAAAAGGAAAATGTTGCCGTTGAAAGCGTGGCCATTGTCAACGGTAAGCTGCAATTGCGCATCGCAAAACCTGAAGATCGCGATACTGCGCTCAATGCACTGCAATTCCTTGGACCAAAAGGCAATATGAAGGTGAATGTCAGCGAGCGAGGGATTTTCACCATAGCGCCCCCCCAATCAGGATTGGATGAGCAGCTTAACAACACTATGGTGTCAACCATCCGCGTTCTGCGCCAACGCCTGTATAATTCAGGTATAACTGTCCGACAAATCATTCGCCAGGGTCATAACAATATATTCATTCATGTAGATCACATCGCCGCTCCACAGGACATTAAGCAACTTCGATATTTGGTCACCAACGCGGGACGTCTTTCCTTCCATGAGGTTCATCATACTCTCACGGCATCTAACGCCCGAAGCACTCATATTCCCTTCGGCTTCAAGATATACCCGCCAAAAGACAAGGCGGAGAAAGAACTGCTTCTTCGAAAAATCCCAGCAATAAGCCCGGATGCGTTAGCCGATGCATGGACTGCTTTCGATGCGCGGACGAATGAGCCTGTTGTAACTTTCCGCTTCACGTCTACAGGCGCTCGCCAGTTCGAGCAGTTCACTCGGGAGAATCTTGGACGCCCATTAGCTATAGTATTCAACGACCAGGTGCTTTCAGCTCCCGTCATTCGCGAGCCGATTGTCGGCGGTGAAGGCCAGATTAGTGGCAGATTTACTGTCCCCGAAGTGCAAAGTATGGTTCTGGCATTGAAATCGGGGGCGCTACCTGCACATCTGACCTTGATTGAGGAAAGGGTTATCGGAGCTTCCCCCATGTAGTTGATACCTCAGGATTAGGTTAGAAGATGTGGATTGTTCTTCGGCGGCCAAAAGCCTAAGCACGCCTTGAAGCGCATGCAATCACCTGCTGAGAGGGCTGCAATGATCCGTATTGCTTTTGTTTGGCTCGTCGTCATGATCTTTGCCCCCTACAGTCAAATAGTACAAGGGGCTCCCCTTTGGAGAATCGCCGCCAACGATGGAGCAGCGTCTGGTGACAACAAAGGTGCTTTTTCAACGAACGTTGTTGGTGAGATGAGGAGCTACATTACGGGCAACGCTATCATACAAGATATAGCCTATCTATTTGGACAAGGAGCCGTCTGGGGGAAAGACTGCATTACACTGCATAACGGCATAATCAACGATATTCTGTACAAAAATCAGCGTATACGACTAGGGGACCGGATCATCGGGAAAGGATCGACACATGAAAGAATGTTTAAAAAAGGCAAAGTCAGCAAACTGAAAAGCTTCGCTTTTTTAACAGAAAGCGGGCGGGTAGCAACAGGCAATGCCACCGCGCATTCGCTCAAAACCAGTCCAGGGAAATACATTGAAGGCAATTACCGAGGCGTTGGTGTTCAAATTTATGGCGTCAGTATTCATGACGGTTATCATGCTCTGACACTGACATACGGCAAGAACCGGAGCGGAAGTCTGGAATTTCATTTGATAGACAACGGACCGGGAACAAGCCTGATCACGGGGCATCGCATGTTCCAGACTGCGCGAGAACTGGACCGCACCTTGAACGAATATATAAGAGGGCGCGCCATAAGAAGTTATCGAGTAGGAAGAAACAAGAACCAAACTATGCCGGCGCGAATTGACGTCTATGAAATATACGCGCCTTAGCTTCGCTTCTTACCTCGGGCCCGCCGCTCGGCCAACTTGCTCCGCCGTAATCTACAAGCCAGGTTCCGGAATGTGCCACATGTCCCGGCCAACCTGTGGGGGGCATTCCATACATATGAACGGCTGCTTCCGAAGGAGTAGCAACTACATTTCTAGCACCAGCTGAGTAGCCGCTCACGCCCCACCTTGTCGCGGGCACCATAGGCACGCGATCTTCTATACGCTTCTAGACATTCCCTTTATCGCCAGCTAGCATCAACGCAGGCCTGCCGCCATGTGTCCGGGCTCGCAGAGACCCGGCTGGCGCGCGCCGCTTTGCGGTTGTCGTGTTCCGCGAAAGGCAAGCCTCGAAAGCTTGCGGATGTAGCTCAGTGGTAAGAGCGCCCAGTCTTGACTGGGAGGACGGGGGTTCGATTCCCTTCATCTGCTCCATGGACTAGCTCATTTGGTTAGAGCACAGGACTCAGGATCCTGGGGTATTGGGTTCGATTCCCAAGTCACTCCGCCCGAGAGGGCACCGAAATACGGGAAGCTGGCGGCTTCCCTGCCAATTCGGCCAGACCGGCGGCTGCGGCCAAAGGCGAGGCTGATGCGGCAAGCGATGGATGCGCTTTGCGCTGGGGCGGATATCGCCTCGCCGCAACGCCCCTCGCCCAGGCACCGGCAGAACGCTGTCTACGGATGGGGTTCTGGACGCAACCTGACGCGGGCGGCGAAGTGGGGAGGCTCAAGTCCCGGCCCGCTTGTCCGCCGTGGGAAACCGCCAGCGACCTTATTCACATAATCGCCTGAATTCGCTGCTGATATCTGCGTTTCACGAGTTAGGAGAAGTACGGTTAT
>JARRLC010000235.1:0-3316 GCA_037387425.1 Alphaproteobacteria bacterium | reverse complement strand
TCAAAGAGGAGACTTACCGTCCGGAAGCTATCAGACGACTTTTTGTTTGTCCTACCGCTTCGCTGCTTGAGGACTCTGTATATCCCCAAAGCCAACGGCAAACTCCGGCCGCTGGGCATTCCGATACGGGCTTCATAATGCACCTTGCTCAGTTCGTGTTGGGGATGATTGTACAATGCGAGAGGAATTTGCAACCCGCTTACGCAGTTCGCGATCTGTCTCGTCGGTGATTGTGATGGCGTAGGGGAGACCGGATTTCCTCTTGGATGCAGCGATGAGCCCCTTTTCGATCCAGTCGTAGACAACCCACATGCTGACGCCATATCTCTTTCGCACCTGTGTGACGCTGAGCGTGCCGTCGGGAAGCGACGGTCTTGGAATGCGATGCTTGAAGCGGATCCAGCTGATCATACTGGCGGTGAAGAGTTTGCCGGTGGAACTGGTCAGACCGTCAGCGTTGAGTTTGGCGGCAATCTCGCCGTCGTCGTGTTGACCGGCGAGTTCTCTGATGCGGGCAACGAACTCTTGTGGGTAGCGCAATGCCTCGGCGCGGTTTGGCGGTAGACGGAGTTCAACCGTCTCTGTTGCACCGCCTTGCCAGCGGATCTGTAATCGGAGCTGCCTCGGCTCTGGTCCTCTGACGACAGTGATATCCTTGATCAACAACCGCAGCATGCGTTTGCGATCGCGTGCTGTGGTCGTTGGTGCAGTCCATAACCGTGGGAAATTGCTCGCTAGTTGAAGGATCTGCTGCTTCTGCTCTGTCGTAATGGTGCGTAATGTCTGACGCTGGAAGTTGGCGAATTCTGTTTCAAGATCGATCACCCGCTGCATCGCGTCGTTCCAGCGCTGTTCGAGCGTGCTGGCGATCAGGCGGTTGGCAGGATCGACCGCTTCATAGCGTCGTTCGGCCAGATCAGCTTCATAGCGTGCCCGTTCGATCCGCCGCCGCCATTGTGCGCCGACGGCCTGATCATGCTCTTCGAGGCTGGTCAGCGCCTTGAGCGCGAGGTCGATTGTCAGTGGCGTGACGGCGGTGACAAGGCGATCAGCGATGGCTGCATCTAGCGGCTTGGCTGGAAATGCCATGCAGGCATGCCGTGCCAAGGCTTCGCGATGCTGCCAATTGCACTCGTACATCGGATAGAGACCACCATTGCCAGCATAACGCACGCTAAAACGCCGGCCGCAACATCCACACACAAGCATACCCTGCAGCAGGCAGAGCCCTTCGCGGGCTGGTCCCGCAGTGGTCTCCCGGTTGGTCCGGTTCGCTGCCATGCGTTGGCGGTTGGCAAGGAACTGGTCCGCTGTAATGTAACCCGGATGATGATTGGGAATGACGACGCGCCAATCGTCCTGCGGCATCAGGCGTGCAGCTGTGCGGATCTCACCATTTGGTGTAATCTGCTTGTGGGATTGATGGCGTCCGAACACATATGTGCCGGCGTAAGATGGGTTGGCCAGGATGCCGAGCACACGAGAATGGGTCAGGCGGCCCCACACCAGTTTGCCGTCCCAGGCGCCGCCATAAGATCGGCGGGGAAAGCGGAGACCAAGATCCTCGAAACGCCGCACCACGGCGTATGCCGTTCCTTCTTTCTCGAACAATTCGAACACGCTGCGAACTGCCCCCTGTACCTCCTGATCGGGATCGAGAACGATTTTGCCATCTTCGTAGACGAAGCCGACCGGGAGGGGAAAACGCAGCTCGCCTTTGTGCGCTTTGTTGAGTTTGCCGCCGTACAAGCGCGTACGGATGATATGGAGTTCGGCCTGGGCGAAGGTGCCCTTCATGCCGAGTACAAGACCGTCGTTGAATTCGGTTGGATCGTAGCAACCGTCTTCGTCGATCACCAGCGTGCCGGTAATGGCGCACAACTCGAGCAGGCGATGCCAGTCCTGGTTCGAGCGCGCCAGACGAGAGGCTTCGAGCGAAAAGATCGCTCCGACTTTGCCCATCGCTACGTCGCTGACCAGCAACTTGAAATCCTCGCGATTGGTTGTCCGTGCCCCGGATTGGCCAAGGTCCCGATCGAGAACGCGGATCTGCGCCGGGCTCCAGCCGAACGCCTGCGCTTTGCTCGCCAGATTGTACTGACGCTCGGTGCTCTCCTGGTTGAAGCGAACCTGCGCTGTTGTCGACTGGCGAACGTAAATGCAGGCCATCCGTGACAGGTGTTGATTGTTGATCTTGGTCGTCATCAAGCTCGGCCTCCTTGGGGATGGAAGGCAGAGCGGCAAAATGCGGCGATGCAGGTGCATCGCTGGCAGCAAGATAGGAGACGACCATGCTGGCGATGATGTCGCCTGCCTTTGTGAAATCGAGAGCAGCGACGGCCGGGTCCATTCAGTCCAGTTCCTCTCGTCGGCGGAGCAGCTCGGTATTGATCGCGCAGATCTCGCCCAGCACTTCGCGCACCTTGTGAAAGTTGGCAAGGTACTCCTTCACTACTGCTTGGCTGGCATTCGGCACATAGCCCATTTGCGGCCGTTGGCCTGTAACGCTGACTGACAGATAGTATTTGGGACCGTGTCCCCGGTCGTTTGCGCAATGACAACCTGGCCGCCCGCATCGCTTGTATCTCTCGACCAGTGAGCCGCGCAGGATACGGTCGAAAGAGGGCAGGTCGTTGAGCAGCTTGCAACGACGCTTGCGGAGATCTGCGGAGGACATATCTTTCATGAAATTCGGGCCACATATTTAACTGGTCCGGCACGTTTTGCACTGTTCGAATCATCAGTCAAGTCCTTTGGCGTCGCTTGTGAGCAAATCCACGATCTCGGTGAGTGCTGCGAGGCCGAAGGCATCGATTATCAAAGGTATTCCGGCGGGTTCAGCTGGCCTACGCCAGTCTGTCCATTCTTGCGGCAAGGTGAAGCTGCCAAGGTCGGGGTGCCTGACACTCAAGGTCGGGGTGCCAGACACTTTCCTGATCTTCAGAACGACAAACCGCTGCCCACGCAGCGGATGAAAAGGGTGCGTAACCTCGGTTGATCCCAAAGGTTCATTGCGCTGAAGTGCAGTTCGATGTGATCGTGTCCAGGGCCAGCGGTCATGAGCCGCGACAACAGGCCGGACACATGACTTGCACCCGACCAGTACGCAAAATGTCAGATTCCTCTTGCAACGCGGGCGCCGTCCACACATACCCCCTCGAGGCGGAACGACGCCGTCCGCGACCACTGTTTCCAGAACTTCTTACCAACCCTTCGTCTGGACAAAATCCGCGGACGCCATCATCCTCAAAGTCGACCGTGGCCGTGCCGTTCTCGGTTCAGTTTTGCACTAGCTCTTTGTTTATGCATCGATTTT
>JARRLC010000234.1:0-8590 GCA_037387425.1 Alphaproteobacteria bacterium | reverse complement strand
CGGTATGATACCGCCGAGCCAATAAACTGACTCATTTTTTTGGTGCCTGCCGCAGTGAGATTGTGATTCCCTGCCTCCATTGATTCGAATGGAGGCTTACTACGATGGCGCTTGAAATACGCAGGGACCGGACGTCAGTGGTGCTCCGGCGTCTGGCAAAATCGGAGCACGATGCACGCGTATCGCGGCGCATGCTGGCCATCGCCAACGCACTTTCCGGCATGGACCGCAAAACGGCGGCGGAAGCTGCGGGCATGGACCGCCAGGCGCTGCGGGATTGGGTGATCCGCTACAACGAGTACGGAGTTGAAGGTCTGTGGACTGCCCCGCCTCATGGCCGAGACCGGGAGGATAAAAACGCTATGCTCCTACCCGTGGATACCAAAGGTCAATGCTTAGGCTCGGTGGAGCTAACTCGCAAGTTGCAGGCGTCCAACTGAGCGATATGAACAACCGTTGCGCGGTAATCCCGGTGCGGTTACACGACCTGCTGCTCCAGCTCTGCCACGCGCGCGGCGGCATCTGGATCCCCGGCCTTAGCCGCAATCCGATAAAGCTCCAGCGCTTGCTTTGGGCGACGCAATGCTGCCAATGCATCCGCCGCGACCAACACGCGCCCTTGCCATTCGTCCGACCAGTCCTTCACCCGCGGTTGACGCGTGCGGCGGATCAGTCTGAGCGCGCGATTTGGGTAGCCGAGTTTGATTAATTGCTCGGCAACCGAAACCTCCCAACCATCGTGCGGAAGAGCGCGGATCATCGGTTCCAGGATTTCCAGCGCAATATTGGGCTGTTCGCCCCTGCGGAACATATCGGCGAGGATCAGACGCGCCCAACCATACAGCGCGTCTGCCGATCGAATGTGCGGAATGAGTGGTACGGCAAGCTCAGGACGTTGCTGGAAAGCTTCCAGGTTTGCCAAGGCGTGCAGAACGGATGGCGGAATGCTCCGGCCACCAAGGTAACGCTGCAATTGAGGAACGAGATCTTTGGCGGGAAGCGTTGCCAGCGCCTTCACGAACTCGGATGACGGCTGCAAAAACGCGAGTTGCTCCGTCAAATCGATCGCGCCATCGTCATACCAGCTTGAGGAGATGAGTTCGCGGATCGGTCCATCCGCTGCAAGCACCGCCCCCATCGCGTCAGCCAATTCGCGGACATATGCGGCCACGGCATCCCGTATCACTTTCCAATCCGTGTGAGCGTAGACGTGGAACGTTGTCAACTCGCCATCGACGGTTAGCGCCAGCAGACAACGCCCGTGAATGACGCCGTCAGTATCGCGCGCATAAAGAATGCGCTTGTTGATGTCAGCGGCGTTTGATACCGCCGAGAAAAAGTTGAACGAGCCCGGCGCCAGACAGGTGTCGAACGGCGCCCCCATGCGCATGATTTGAAGCGGATCTTTTTCGAGGTCCAACGCGAGCATCCTGGCCTCGGTCTGGATTTGCCGCGGTCCAATGCCCTCAAGCCATGGGGTGAGGTTAAGCCCGCGGTGTTCAAGTGCGTCCAGAAAGGCTCGATTAGGCGCTTCGTCGCGCAAATCCCAGGGTTCAGGACCGCACCGGGTTCTGATGAGCCGGAAGGCAAGGTCCTTGAAACCTGGCGGAAGTTCGGCCAGCGCGTTCAGAACGGTCAAAATTTCTTCGCTTTGCATCCAGTCGTCTGGGTACGGCACGCCGATCTTTTCCGCCAACCGTTCGCGAAGCCGCGCGCTGACAAGCTGTTCCCAGTTCACCAAACGCGCATATTGGATGCGTCGTTCAAGCTTGGCGCGAAATTTATCGAGCCGGAGCGGCGACACATGGGATGGAGTGGCCAGACGCGTTTCCAGATTACGAATGCGGGTCTGGAGCGCCGTCCGGCGTGCGCCATCGGCGTTCGCGACCAACTCGCGCAAGCTTGCCAGTTCTTCATGCAGCCGGGCGGGAAGCGGAAACGCTTTTGAGAGAATGGTATCAGCAGCTTGAGCGGCATTCGGGTCGCAACGGTTCAGCGTTTCAAGTAAATCATGTAATTCCACCGGATAGGGCGTCAAATCGAATTCAGCTCCGCATGCCTCCTCGGGTAGCGACTCTACCGGTTCGGCGCTAACGCTTGCTCCCAAAACTCTGCTGAGACTGGACTGCGCCATAATTTGGCTCAACCGTTTGCCCTCGCCGTTGGCAAGCGCATCCGCCGCAAGCTGAGCAGCAGCCGGTTGTTTCGCCAACAAAGCGAGTTCCTTCAGGCTGGCTTCCGGCCAGTGATCCTCGTTCCAACCCTTGGCTAACGCTTGGAAGCGCGGCAACGATAGCCCGGAAAGCTGTAACAGGATACCCCACTGTCTGCCATGCAAGCCGTCACGAACTGGCGGAACGGCGGCAAGCAAGTCGGCAGCGTGTTTCCCCTCGCCGGTGGTCTCTACAGCCACGACCAATGTGTCCCAGCCGAAATAATCGGCAAAAGGTCCATGTGTGTCGTGCCAAGTTTCTGCCTGGGACATCAATATATGCAACGCCGCCGTGACGGGTTCGATCAGCGATTGCGCCTTGGCCTCCTCGATCCATTCTTCGACGAAATGCCTTGTGACCCGATGGCAAATCCATGCCTCCTTTGCCGGATCATCAGTGGCAAGTTGCATCAGACCGTGCTGTGCTTTAAGAAGCTGCTCGATGATGCCAAAACGTCTTGGGAAAGTGCTGAATGCTGCTGCCCACTCCGCAAGGAATATTTCCCTTGTAGGCTTATTCCCGTGCTTCCCCGTAAGAAGCTGCATGCAATTCAGAAAGTTAGCGAAGACATCCGGCGGCGCCTCGGTGCAAATGACTTCTACATGTTGCGTAAGATTGCCCAGTTTGAACACTCGCGGCGCTTCGCGCGCAGCTTTTATCTCTTCCTCAATAAGCCGAACCGGCCTGGCAAGTTCACGGGGAAGCCGATGCCCAGGCGCATGCGGCTTGCTCAGTAATGAACGCGTTTTCCGCTCGAAGGAATCCACTTCCTGCCACCACTGTTCCCACTCGGTCAGTTCATCCACGGGCAGCACGCTGGCCAGCAGGCAGAGCTGCCGCGTCCGTGCGGTCTTGGCGAGGGGAACGACACGTTCAATTGCCGTTACAAGATCGCTTCCCAGCTTCGCGGAGGGTCTTTGAAACCCTTCGGCGATCAGACGCTTGTTCAAGTCCTGGCCTTTACGGAAGTGCCGAAGAGTGTTTTGGAGTTGCGCGGGCAAATCGCCATGGGCGAGCGGAACCTCCCAAACAAGCTTTCAAATGTATCGCTATGATCTTGAATGATATCCAGCGCGGCCGCCATTTCGGCTTCGTTGTGCCAGTGGAGCCAGACGAGCCCGGTGATTATCGGAGCGATGGCTGGCCGGCGTTCCGCAAGGCTCACAGCTTGCACGGCTGCGGCGCGGCGGAAATTAGCGGCTTCAAGTAACGCCTCAAGCTCTGGCAAACGCTCAGCTTTATGCACCACGTCCTTGAGCAACCGAAGTTGAGCGTCAACGCGCGCCGACCACGCATCCACATCCCCCACCACCCGTGGCAGCGCCCTTGGGAATTTTCGCCGCGCCGCGTTCCGGTTGTATTCTGTGGCGCGAAGAAGCTCACGCGTTACGTCCAACGTTGTTTGCTGGGCATGTCTTCCCAGACGCGGCACCGTAAACCATTGCAACGACTCCGTTTCGCCCGCGAGGGGGAAGCCGCGCAACCAGCCGAGATGCACGCGCAAATGGGTTTGGACTGCTGCCACCGCCGCGCGTTCCTTCTTCCTTCCTTCATGCGGTTTCATTGCACCCTGCCTCTTTGCTTAACTGCGATGGTACAACCCATTACTTTGCCACGAAATCCTCACCCTGGAAGCTCCGCACAGGACGGCCGCGTTCAAGCCTGTCGTGATTGGCATGTTCTGCCTCACGCGCCGCCAGCGTCGTAATCTCGTTGCCAAGGCGGATCAGTTCGCCAAGACGGCGTAGCGCGGCCGCCTTGTTGCGATGCTGCGAGCGTTCGTCGCGTGCGACCACAGCAAGTCCGGTTGGAATGTGTACCGCCCGCACCGCGCTTTCGGTCTTGTTTTGGTGCTGGCCACCTGGGCCACCCGCACGGAACGCCTCGAAACGAACTTCGGCAGCCTTAAGCGTAAGCGGCGCCGCCTCGCTTTGCGGAAGCTGAAACACACCAATAAACCAGTTCTTGCGTTTGTGATGCGGGCGTACCGGGCTCTTTGCCACCCATAACACCGAACCCGTCCAGCTTCGTGCAACCGTCTCGCTCCGGCGCCCTCAATGACTACAACGGCCGAGCCCGGTCCATAGGCATCAGGCGCAGAGCCTGTGGCAACATCGAGAGCGAGCCCAACGGTTTCCGCTTCTGCCGCCATCACGGTGAGCACCTTTCTGAGCGCGATACGGCATTCCGCCGGACCACGCCCGCTTGTCAGAAGAAGGCTTATCAGCGACGTATCCTCCGCTTGCCGTGCTGACGCGGTCGTTTTGCGGGATCCGCACCGCGTGCAGTCTTGAAGGTCACCAGCGGCCGGAATGTCGCCACCACGCGGGCAAGACCGAATTCGACGAGATCGGCAATAACGCGGTCGATCGCTTTGTAGGCGTCGGGCGCCTCCTCCACCAAAAGATTGCGGTCTTCGCAGACAACCAACCCTCCGAACGGATTACGGGCCAGCCGTTCCAGCTCCGACTTCACGGTGCCAACACGGCCATGCATCGCCGAGCGCTCATATTTCCGGCCAGCGCCGTGCGCGAGCGAAGCCAGTGCCTCCGGGCGGGCCGGCGCGAGTGGTTCCACCAGATAAGACAGCGTGCCGCGCGATCCGGGTACTGCTACAAGGCCCCTATCGGCGGGCGCTGCTCCTTTGCGATGCAGGATGCCACCCGCATGAGCCTCCGCGAGGTTGTGACCAACATCGGTAACAGGGCGGATGTCAGCCCGAAGCGCCTCCGCGGCACGATTTGCGATAATCCGGCGGTTGAGCATTGCCCAACGCACGGCAACATCGTGCGCGGTGAGATACGCAAGGCCTGCCTCACTCGCTGGTACTAGCGGCGCGCCACCGCTTGCGAGTTGTTGCTCCAGCACCGAGTAGCCCAGACCGCGCGATCCGGAATGCACAAGCACATAAGCCAGTTGGCGGTCCAAGCCAGCCCTTGCGGCCACTTCAGGTTCGACAATCTCCTCAATCGCCTGCACCTCGCAGAAGTGATTGCCACCGCCGATAGTACCAAGCGAGGCGTCGAATGCGGTGCTGTTCAACCCTGCATCGGTGAGCGCGGCAGCGGTATCGCCATCCCACGGCCCTTCAAGAACGCGCAGGCGTTCGGCGGTTTTATCAGCGCGGAGCTTGCGCATGGGCACATCTAGCTGAAACAGCCCCATGCCGCAGCCAATATCCGCGCCGACAAACTGCGGATGTCCAACAGGACCGAATTTGCCAGGATGCAGATCCGGCATCGCTGCGACAGCTTTGACGCCGGGCAGGCTGGCGATGGTTTCGAGTTGTTGCGTCGCGCTGCCCTCGATCCAGGACCGGGGCGAATAAAATGTGTGTACCGGCGCAAGGCCAGGTACCGATTGCGTGCCACGAGGCTCATCGGCCTGCGGCGAAAACGAATTGCCCATGATGAGTGAGACTTTCGGGAAAAAACAAAGCTTAACGGTCACCGCGAACGGCGAACGTATCGGCAGCCCTGCAACGCCGCTAGCGCGACGGTTTAGGCTAAGCCTCCTTTGAGGCCGCGAGAAGATGTTCTCATGCGACTGTTCCCGATTGATCGAACCGGTTTGACAACCGGCGACTGATAAATAACCCGTATTGGGGAAAACTGCAATCCCTCGAATTCGACCCGCAGGTTTTCTGTTCGGTTATCAGGGCTTCAGTCTTGCCGAAGGCCCGGTGGAGCCATTTCAAGTTACCCGCACAGAGCAGTGCTCCATGAGTTGCCGCCCGTAGAGCTTGCTATCGTGGCAGGTGGTCACAAAATATCGGTCACTCAATATCTGTATGATCATGGTCCAGCGCTACGTTTCCTTCCGCGAGCCTCTGTAGAACACATTCGAATGTATTCGAACGATCCGACCCGCGCTGATCACAAGCCGAATGAACGAGATACAGCATAGCAAGCCAACCCGCTTCTACTCTCTAGCTTTCGACATAACTTCTTCCGCTGTTGGTGGTGTCGAAGCATGCCAACTTAAGCATAGCGGTGTCTTAATTTTGATTGGTCGAGAAATACCAATAGTAGAAAAATAGAACTCGCCACTATTCAGCTTGCCGATATCCTCCTGAGCGCCCCCCTTTGCCGCCATCAGCTCCTTAATTGCCGTTATGGTCGTCGGCGAACTCATCCGTCCGTAAATATGCGTGGTACAATTCGACACGATGCCATTGTCGATACCTTTCGGGAGTTGTGTCGCGAGGATCATGCCGAGCCCGTATTTGCGGGCCTGCGCCGCGAGCGACTGGGCGCTCGCCTTGCACGCAGTTTTCGTTAGCGAAGGCGCAAAATTCTGTGCTTCGTCCAACACGTAAAGACGACCAGCTTCACTTGGATTCTGTTTGATCCAAGTGAACAGAGCCATTTGCAGTTGGTTCACGAAAGCCTGCCGCGCTTCCTGACTGGCGAGGCCGCAGAAGTTGATAACCGAAACGCGCGTTTTACTGTTCGCGCCATGAAAGAGTTTTGCCGGATCGAGCTTTTCTCCGTCGGAGCGAAGCAGCGGGTTTGTTGCAATCGCGGCTCGAAGCTGATTTGCAATCTCAGCCGCCAGCTTAAAGGCATCGCCGATCTGACTTACGTCATCGGGAAGATCCGCCAACAAGTTGATGAAATCATCGAGAGAGTCCGTCCCCTCTCTAGCGAAATATCGAAGTGCATCAGCAAGAACGCCCTGCCGCAATGCCCCTTTTTGCCCCCCACCGCTGACATATGGGCTGATCGTTGCCAGCGCCATTTCAACGGCTTGATTGCGCTCATCTTGCGCTTCCAAACCTGTTCCGATTTTGGAGAAATCCGGCAGCAAAGGAAGTGAAATCGGTCTACCGCTAGCTGCACCTGGCGTCCAGATCACTACCTCAGAGCATGCGTGATAGTTTTCCGCGCGTGAAGCATCATCCTCAGCCATCATATCTGGAATTTCGGGCCAGCGATCACCCAGGCGTGACAGGTCGTTATTGATATCGAGCACAATTGCTGGAATGCCGAGCAACGCTGCTTCCTCGACAAGCCGCCGAAGCAAAACAGTCTTACCAGAACCGGAGCCGGCAAAAATCGCAACATGACGCGGTAGAAGGTCAACGTTGAGATACACGGTATCGCCGAGTTCGCGGCGCTCATACCGCATCCCCACCGGAATTCGCGGCAACGTTTCTGAAGGAGGGACGGCGCTACCTTGTCTTTCATCTAGCATCCCGTCTCCGCCAAGAAGAAAATGTGTCTCGGTCTCGCTTGGCTGCGGCTCTTCTTTTTGGGCTGTTGTTTGTACGGAGCTGTTTGGCTCTTGAGCAACCGGCAGGAAATATGGTGGCGCTAAGCCAACGCGCTTGAAGAATTCCGTCTCGAACAGTGGTTTATGATTACGCAACCATGCGTCAAACTCGGGAAAGTCGTTCTGCGCAACTGCATGCAGTGCAACAAAAACGCGCAAATCTTCCTCGGTCGGAGCGAGGAATTGCCCACCAGCCGCCTTAAACTGATCAATGAGCGCTTCAGTTCTTTTTCCTCCAGGTTCGTTCTCCTGCCGCAGAATAAATAAATGGCGGAACTTCAAGGCTGTATTGATACCAGAAGCTGTCATCGCAGCCTTGAGGCGAGATTGAAATGCAACCGCGTTTTTATGTTCGAGAATACGAAAGCAATAATGCTGTTCGCTATCCCCTTCATTGTGAAAAATGAACGACAAGCGCCCGTGAAGCGAAGGACGCTTCTGATCAGGATCACGCTGGACAGTGACATCGATTGTCTCTGGTAGAACGAAATGCTTCGTCAATAATTGAAGTGTCGAATGAAAAAGAGGCTGCAAGTCCCCTGTACCGGACAGTCCTGCAATGTTTGCTGCAGCAAGTTCATCCTGGTACGCTTTAGAAATATGCGCCTGTTCTTCCAAATCTTGTTGCACTTCTGTATTGTTTTTTTCGAAGGACAAGCACTCGGAAACTTTCCCTTCGGCAACGCATTTTTGCCGGAAGTCCTCGCACCGTATTAACAATTCACGAGGTGTGAGGTCTATGGCAGAAGCAAAAGCGGCGTTTGTGAATGGCCAAGTTGGATAAGGTGGTACGAACTCACGTGCCTGATAGGCACTCGTAATGCGCGGGGCAATCAGATCCCGGGCTATTTCACTGCTCCCGAGCGGATAAAGAGGCAACGGTTTCTGATACCGATGGGTAACGGCTGCTGTGGTTCCCTCTAAGACCTTCCATGTCGCTTCCAGACACGATACAACTGTAACCGCTCGCCGTTTTTTCTCATGAAGGTCCATGAGCACTTGAGCGAGCATTTCTACGATCGATCTGGCCTCGTTTTCCTCTTCTTGAGACTGCGCGCCACCTAATGCGTAAGCGTTACTCGCGCTGACAATTGCGTCGATTT
>JARRLC010000233.1:0-4651 GCA_037387425.1 Alphaproteobacteria bacterium | reverse complement strand
CGCCACAAAACCGATAGGAGGATGCGACGATGTGGGACACGCGTTGAGATCTAGCGGCTTGCTTCACGTGAAAGCAAGTCTGGCTAGGGTTTCCCAGTCTAGACTCAAGACTGGCAGAGGCGCGATGGCGGGTGGTGCATGTGGCACCATCGCAGAGGTTGCGTCGGAGTCAAGTTGAAGATGGATGGGTCAATGCGATGGGATGCGTTAGACCCTGCTACCCTTGCTTTGTAGTTTTGATTCTACTAGGCCCTAGCGGCATTGTTGTCATTTAGTCTTTTGCTTGGGCCTATAAATAGGACTCTATACGGATGTAGCTCCTTGCCACTTCTCCTAGCTTCATTTCCATTTCTTAGATTAGGAAGTGTTCCATGAACAAATTCTAGTTTTCAATTAAATGAGGGAGGGAGGGCGGTGACCTCCGTGGATCGGCTGTAAACTCTTGATTTGCATCAATATAGTCGTGCTTTTGTGTTAATTCATCTACTATGTTGTGCTGCAATGTTTTTCATTTTCGTGATTTTTGAGTATTTTCGACCCAATTCTTGTGGAGTGCTGGTCCTTTTCCCTGCGGAACTTCTTCCTCTCCACCCTGAGACATCAGTGAGCTTGGCGCGGTAATGCCGCCTTCAACTCGGTGAGGCAGTCCTCCACCGTGCGCCCGGCGGTGTCGATGACGATAGGAGCGCGGGACCATGGTTCAACCCAGCGGTTGCAGACGTCTTCCCAGGTCGGCAGTTTTTGGTTCGGAACATCCGCCTCCCGCGTTTCGACGCGGCGGCGATGTTCAGCGGCGTCGGAACAAATAATCTCCACTTCCACCGTCGGAACCCCGGCGCACAGGCCCACCTCCTGCCACGGGTCGCGTGTGAGTTTCACTGGATTGACGCAATCCGCAATGACCGTATGCCCGAGCCGCAAATTGTCCCGCGCAATGCCGTGCGCGACGCGATAGCTGGTGTCGGCGATATCATCGCCGTACACCGCCATAATCGGCTGGTCCATGGTGTCGATGCGAAGATAAACGGCTTTGAGCGCAAGGGCGAGTTGGCGCGACAGCGTCGTTTTTCCCGTTCCTGGGGCGCCACCAAAAATGATGAGCATGACGATATCTCTCCTCGCTCGCGCTCTTGCATGGGGACGGCGGCGTCATAGCTCGGAAGGCTTGGTACGTTCGCGCTTCAACGTCGCCCGCGCGCTCTTCGCTTCGAGCCTGCGCCGCTTGGCCGCTAGCGTCGGTCGCGTGGGGCGGCGCGGCTTCGGCGGCACAGCGGCATGCCGGATCAGGTCCGCCAGCCGTTCGCGGGCTTCAGCGCGATTGCGCTCCTGAGACCGATGACGGCGCGCAATCAGCACCAGCACACCGTCTTTGGTCAGGCGCCGGCCGCACAGAGCCATCAGGCGATCGCGCACGTCCCGCAGCAGGGAGGGCGAACGCGCGACATCGAAACGAAGCTGGACCGCGGTCGCCACCTTGTTGACGTTCTGACCGCCCGGCCCCGGCGCTTGGATAAAACGCTCCTCCAGTTCATTCTCGCCGATTGCGATCTCTGTGGTTATCTGAAGCGCTGCCATTTCTGATTGTCCCACCATTTGGGAACGGCGGTGCCGGTGCAGTTTCCACCATGAAGTTCCAGAAATGCTGCGGCTCGGCAGTGCCGTCAGCAGTAGAATGAGTGGCACCGTTCGATGACCGGGAGGCAGCGCCGCATCAGTCGGCGAACGGTTTTTCCCAAGCCTTTACGACAATTTCCCGCGCATCGGTTTCAATCAGGTCACCGTGAGAGAGGATCACACGTTCGAAATCCCAGTCCAGGATCCGTTGAAGCGATACCCGCGCAGCCTGCTTGTCATTCCAGCCAATCTGATATTCCGGTGCGGGTTTTGGCGCGTTCCACATATGGAATACCCACTTGAACCAAAGCTTCAGCATCCAGTTGGCATGAGGTGTTGCGTCGGTGAAATTCTCAACCAGATCGACCAGGATCAATATCTTGGTTGCCCGATGAAAAAACGCCACCTCCCAGATCCGACTGTTCCCGCGGACCAGAACCTGGTCGATCTGTTCAGCCCAAGCGTCAGGTGCTGTGTCGTCGAGCAGGTAGTCGAATTTGATGTCGGGACGCTTCTGTTCGATCCCAGGGCAGATGAAGGTTTTCGCCTCGGGAAAAGCCGCCTGAGCCGAAGGCACATGCAGATAATGGTAAGTTCCCGGGGCGACGATATACGCGACCTCTCCCAGTTCGGAGAGAGCGCGTTTCATAGGCTCGTCGATGTTGCAAGGAGAATGCAACATCAGCTTGCCATCGCGCAGGCGGATCACGGTCATTCGGGCATCAAATCTGGTGCCCGCGTATTTTATGGGATAGCGGCTAAGCCAAATCTGTCCGGGAACGTACTCTTCAAGCATGCCCACCTGCTTTCTTTGTGTTGGCTTTGACGATACCGTTCGAGTCTAAAAATGGCAGCAATACGACAATTGCCGCCAGTAAAGATCAGCGTTTTTTATACGCCATGCTTTCCTCCACCAGCCGCAGGTAAGTTGTGGAAGGAGACGTTACCCCAAGACTTGTCGGCGGTAGCACTGTACCAAAGCACAATCTTAGACGTGAGGTTGCATCTAGCCATATCCGCGAAACGTGCGCGTAATATCTCCTGACACCAACCAATCCACTGATAGAAGGGGGTGGTGATCAATTACTGATTTCATAACTGAAAAAGCATCATCTCTACTCATATGATACCGACTGGGAAACCATTGCAAACAAACACCACAACAAGGACATCCTTGCGCCAAATGGAATTCACCCGAAACCTGTTCTGATGCATTGCTTAACGATCTAGCATATCGAAAGTCACTATCAGGGTCGTTCTCATAGTAACAAACTCCATATTTTACGTTGAATGTCAAAGTCAGCCAAATGTCTTCGCCAGCCGTTAAAAAAATATCACCGGAACTTTTGTTCTCTGCTTCACTTATGGCTTGCTCGCAAGAGTTAATGCCTGTGTTGGAAAAATCAGGACCGAGTTTCCAGAATGTTGTCGGTTGAAGGAAAAATAGCGGTATCGTCGCGCTGCTGAGTTCGTAATCTGATGGTGTGAACACCTCACCCGAAGTCACTTGACGTTCAAATTCGCGCTGTTCGGCGCGCAAAGAGGCGGGTATTTTGACGCACTGGGCGCACAGCCCGTCATTGTCATTAGCTGTGCGCGGCAAAATCATTGCATCACATTCGATGCACTTTACTCGTTCATCGTCATCAGCAGACAACATTCACCTCGTTATTTTCAAATCACCTTCAGGGCAGGGCCTGTATATGTACCTGCCAATCATATGGCAGCAAATGCCGCGAACGGCACATTACCGACAGGCGTTGAATGAAGTGCGCTCAGGATTGAAGGTTGGTGTGACGTCGCTTCTTGCGGATAGTGCTGTGCGCTATTTAAAACGCCGAACGCAGAAGCTTAGGTTCCCACGATAAACTCTTTGAATTGGTTCAAGTATCGACAAATCCCTCATACCGCTCTCGACCCTTTGCCTGCGCAGCTTCGCGCATCGTGTCGGGCGTCGTCGTCGTCGTGGTGAGCCAGAACCTGACGAACAGAGCCAACGCCTCATTGCCAATGGTCACGTCCCGCTCAAGCCGTTCGACGGCACGAGTCAGGCGATCAAGGCGCCGCGTGATCGCGGCCTCACGCTGATCGGCGGCGTCCGGCGAAAGATAGGATGCGAGGGCAGCTGTGCGGATATGGCAGGCTTTAATCTCAGCAGTGCCAATACCCCTAGTGCGCTAATACCGGTTGTTCGTGACCGCTAGCAGGTGCTGATCAACTTTGGCGGGCATGGCCACACTCCCAAACTCGATTGACATTATTCCAATCAATTTATTATACACCGTATAAAATAATTCGAGGATAAACATGCCCACTGGACACATCATGATGGCGATGACACTCGATGGCTTCGTTGCCCGCAAGGACCATGCTCTCGATTGGCTGATGAAGCTCGATACGGAGGGCGAAGATCACGGCTTCACTGAATTTCAGGGCAGTATCGACGTCATTGTCATGGGAACGGGGTCATTCAAGACGATATTGGGCTTTGACGAGTGGGTGTATCAAAAACCCGTCGTGGTTCTGTCAAAAAGCCTGACCGACAGCGACGTCCCCGGTCATCTGAAAGAGAAGGTTGAGATCAGCCGGCTCTCGCCAGACGAGCTCATGGCGGAGCTCAAGAGACGTGGGTACGATCGGGTCTACGTGGACGGGGGGGCCATCATCCGTTCCTTCCTTCGCGCCGGTCATATTGCCGATATGAAGGTCACGATTGTCCCTGTCCTGATCGGCGAGGGCATCCGAATGTTTGGCGAGTTGGATAAGGATATCGACCTGGAACTCCTGGACGTGACCCACTTCAAATCCGGCCTGGTCGATATGCGCTACAAGGTAAGCTGAGGAATGTCCGCATCAAGAGGCGTAGGGCGTCCTCAGAAGGGAACACAACCGCTTACAAAAGATCAAATTCTGTCGGCGGCCTTATTGCGGATGCGGCAAGGAGGGCTCGAGGCCATATCCTTTCGGCGACTTGCCGATGCGCTTGGCGTGTCGCCAATGGCGATCAAATACCATGTCGGTAGCCAGCAAGACCTAT
>JARRLC010000232.1:0-3400 GCA_037387425.1 Alphaproteobacteria bacterium | reverse complement strand
CATCGCCGTGCGCGCCATGGCCGTTCCCCCCTGCCCCACCGTTGCCGTTGCCTTGCCTTTTGAGCGCCCCCTTGTCTTGTGGCTCACTCGTCGCACGCGCGCTCAACGACAGCGTACACCCGATAATCGGCTGGACGCCCTCCCCGCTCATGGTCTCGGAATATTCCAGCGCGCCGAACAGATTGTTACGGTCTGTGATGGCGAGTGCAGGCTGGGCGTCCTTTTTGGCAAGCTTGGCCAGCATCTTCACCGGCAACGCGCCCTCAAGCAGCGAATACGCCGAATGCACTCTTAAATGTATGAAGCCCGGAGTATTGCCATTGCCCGCCATAGTGCCCGATGTACCTCCCCCCACGATTTATGACGCGAGCGTAGCTAAAAACTAGGCGCAATCTGCACTCACATTTTTGCGTTATCAACAGCCTGACTGCTGAAGCAGCACTATTGGCAAACATCTGACGCAGGTGGGTTTTGCTAAGACGATCCCCCCATACGCCACGCCGAGTTTTGTCGCCTCCTGACAGGCTTAAAACGGATTCCAGGTCTGATGATCGGTGAACTTCAGATAAGACAGATTAGCCCCAATACGCAGGCCCACCCCTGAGCGGATCGGTACAAGGATAACCTTGCCTTTCCCGAGCACATTGATGCCGATGCCGCCTGCCACATAGGCGTCGCCGCCAATACCGCTGAAACGGCCGTAAAGGGTGCTGGGATCATCGAGATTATAAACCAGGAAAAACGTTCTGGAGCCTTGCGCGCCCAAGTCGAGCCCTGCCGATGGCCCTTGCCAGTAGATTTTCCTAACCGGCACGCCCTTGCGATGTATCTTGCCTTTGCCGTAGCGCAAACCTGCCAGAAACGCGCCGCCGCCTTCCTGGCCAAGGATAAAGGCATTTGGCTGTCCGAATCGTTTGAAGGCAAAGTTAATCGCGCCTGCGAATTCTGCCGTGATCGTGCCGAAAATGCCGCGGCCCGCGTCGCGAACTTCCTGGATGCTATATGTATCGTCACCTTCGCCCGGCGGAGGCAGCGTAGGCGCTTCGCCCGGCGTGGTATCGAAAGGCGGCTGCAAGTTCTGCGGTTCAGCGGATGCGATTCGATCCGGATTGGTCGGGCGGTTTTCGGTAGACCAGCCGCTAGCGGTTCTCTGTTTGGCGGCGGGACGGCGCTCAGGAAGCGCGGGCGTTGCCGAATTAGAAACAGAAGCCGTTTTCGGTGTTTTGCTTACCGATTTGGGCGGTTGAGATGTTTTCGGCGTTGTCGCAGGAGCGGAAACAACCACAGGCTTCGCCGTGTTTCGCGTCTGCTTTGCCTGTTTTGCCTGTTTTGCCACTTGAGGAGAGGCCGAGTTATCGAACAGAACCTCGGCGCGCGCTAGCATATACCCCGATTTTTGCCCCATCACGGTCAATAGCCGATCACGGACGCGTTTCAATTCGTCGAGCTTTTGGCATGTCACCTTATCGCCCGGCGTCCGGCTGAGCATGTCCATTTGCCCGACCAGCTTTGAAATCTCGCTGTTGAATTCCTCGATTTTGCCGTCCTGCAAGGATGACGTGCGCGCTTTAAGTTCCGCTTCGCTCAAGGCATGCTTTTCACGCAAACGCGCGATCTTGGTCTGGTAGCGCTTGGCACCATCGGCATTGAGCGTTCGCAACGCCCCTGCCGTCTGATCGACAACCGCGCCGAAATCGGCAGCCGTGCACGTCGCGGCTTTGGCCGAAACATGCAAAAGCGGCGCCCCTGTCAGAAAAACCAATGCGATAGCCAGAACGACAAGACGTTTCATGACATTCATCTCTCGAAAATAATACGAACAGCAAAAAATGCGCGCCGCCTACCGATTAACTGAGCGCGTTTTAAACGGACATAGCTTAACACTGCGGCGACATTGTTATGATGCGCTGATTCTCACACTTTGCCGTGTCCGTCATATTGCGGTGTGGATGACTGTTTGCAAGTGCTTGCAAATCAGGACTTGTTGACATTCAGCCGGGCGATAAGACTTGAAATATCCCAGCGCTGGCCGTCCATTTTCTGCACATCCGCATAGAACTGATCGACCAGCGCGGTGACGGGCAGGCTGGCTCCGTTACGACGCGCTTCCTGCTGACAGATGCCAAGGTCTTTGCGCATCCAATCCACCGCGAAACCATGGTCGAACTTATTTTCGTTCATGGTTTGCCAGCGGTTATCCATCATCCATGATTGCGCTGCGCCCTTGCCGATCGCCTCAATGACGGTGGCGACATCCAGCCCGGCGCTTTGCGCGAAATGCAGACCTTCAGCAAGCCCTTGCGTTAGCCCGGCTAGGCAGATCTGATTGACCATTTTGGTGAGCTGCCCCGCGCCAGTCGGTCCCATGAGCTTCATCGAGCGGGCGTAATGCGCCATAACCGGTTCGGCCTTGGCGAAAACGTCCGCGTCGCCGCCGACCATTACGGTCAGGACGCCGTTTTCCGCGCCGGCCTGTCCACCTGATACCGGCGCATCGAGGAAGCTCGCGCCTTGTGTCTTGGCGGCGGCGTATAGCTCACGAGCGACTTCGGCGGAAGCGGTGGTGTTGTCGATAAAGACCGCGCCAGGCTTGAGCGCCTTGAACGCACCATCCTGTCCGGTGGTGACTGCGCGCAAGTCGTCATCATTGCCGACGCATGCAAACACGAAATCGGCTTCGCGCGCGGCTTCTGCCGGAGTTGAGGCGGTTTGCCCACCGTATTTCGCAGCCCATTCCTCGGCCTTGGCGCTGGTGCGGTTGTAAACGGTGAGGTCATGCCCGCCTTTTACGCGGATATGTCCCGCCATGGGAAAGCCCATCACGCCCAACCCGATCCATGCAACTTTGGCCATGAAAGTCTCTCCTGCTGTGATCAAATCTACAGATATGCTTCGCGGCTGCGCGATACAGTCCCTATTATGAATGGGCGCTTTTGGTTAGCGAACTTGCCAGCATCTTATCGATGCGGCGACCATCCAAATCCACGACTTCGAACCGCCAACCTTGCCAGTCGAACGTCTCACCTGGCACCGGAATATGTCCAAGCTGCGACAGCACGAAACCCGCCAGCGTTGTATATTCGTGTTCAAAAGCGCTCAAGCCTTTGATTGTAAGCGTGCGTTCTACTTCGTGGACAGGCATTTGGCCGTCCAGCAGCCATGAGCCATCGGTGCGTTGCACCGCGCTTGGTTCTTCGTCGCCTTCATGTTCGGGGAGGTCGCCTGCAATCGCCGCCAGAACATCTGTGGACGTTACCAGCCCTTGCACAGTGCCGTGTTCGTCCAGCACCACCGCGATATGCACTTTGGAGCCTTTGAAGTGTTCCAGCAGTTTTAAAATCGGCGTGGTTTCGTGAATATAAACAGGATCGCGCGCGGCGGTTTTCAGGTCAATTTTTCC
>JARRLC010000231.1:0-3401 GCA_037387425.1 Alphaproteobacteria bacterium | reverse complement strand
ATCAGCCACCGAGCGGCAGTTTTCAGATCGCCGCGTTTCCATGCCAAAAGCGGTCCGAATGGCAAGAGGATCAACAGCGGCACCATTAGCCAGCCGTAGACGAAGTTGAAAAACGGCGCGCCAACGGAAATCTTTTCGCCCAACAGCGCATCGATGATCAGCGGGTAAAGCGTGCCCAAAAGCACGACAATGCAGGCCACCGATAAAATGATGTTGTTGAGCAAAAGGCTCGTTTCGCGCGAGATGAGCGAAAACACTCCGCCCTGCTGGAAATATGGTGCGCGTGCTGCAAAAAAGACCAACGCGCCAAAGCCCAGCACAAAGATGATCCCCAGCACGAAAACGCCGCGCTCTGGATCAACCGCGAATGCGTGAACCGAAGTCAACACACCGGAGCGCACGATAAACGTTCCGATAAGGCTGAGTGTAAACGTGAAGATGGCGAGGAAGACCGTCCAGCCTTTCAGCGCCTCGCGTTTTTCCGTGACGATGGCGGAATGCAACAGCGCAGTAGCGGCCAGCCACGGTATGAACGAAGCGTTTTCGACCGGGTCCCAGTACCACCAGCCGCCCCAGCCGAGTTCGTAATAGGCCCACCACGAACCTGTCACGATGCCAAGTGTAAGGAACATCCAGGCCGCGAGCGTCCACGGACGCACCCAGCGTGCCCAGGCGGTTCCGACTTTTCCATCGATCAGAGCTGCGACGGCAAAAGAATAGGCGATCGACAGGCCGACATAGCCCGCATAGAGCAGCGGCGGATGGATGGCGAGACCAGGGTCTTGGAGGAGAGGATTCAGGCCCTTGCCTTGCGTCTGCGCTGGATCGAGCCGAATGAACGGGTTTGACGTAATCGTAATGAAAGCGAGAAACGCGATGCCGACTAGCCCTTGAATGGCCAGCACGTTGGATTTCAAACGCAAAGGCAAATTGTTGCCAAACCATGCCACGGCGGCACCGAACGCTGTCAGCATGAACACCCACAGCAGCATTGAGCCTTCGTGATTGCCCCAAACGCCGGATATTTTGTAGATCAGCGGCTTAGCGGTGTGCGAGTTGGTCGCCACATTCAAGACCGAGAAATCAGACGAGATATACGCCCAGGTCAACGTTGCGAACGATAGAGCTACCAGCACAAACTGCGCCTTTGCCGCCGATGTCGCCAGCGAACGCGCTGCTTCGTCGCGCATGAACGCGGCCCAAACAACGGAGCCGCTTTGCACGCAGGCGGCGGCGAAAGCGAGTATCAGCGCAAAATGGCCTATTTCAATGATCACGGGGAGGCGTCCTTACTGCGAAACTGTTTTTTGCGTTTGAGATTGCGTTTGCGCTTGAGATTGTTGTTGTGATGGCGGTTGGTTATTTACGTCGGTCTGCGGTTTGGGCTTTTCTTGCATCTTCTTCTTACCGCCTTGCCAGACGCCTTGTTTTTTCAAGGTATCGACCACTTCGCGCGGCATGTATTTTTCGTCATGTTTGGCGAGGATGGTTTCAGCTTGGAACACGCCGTTTTTGTCGATCTGGCCTTCAGCGACCACACCTTGCTTTTCGCCGAAAAGGCTAGGTTTATCGCCGGTGTAAACGACAGGGATTGTATTGTTGCCATCGCTGACGACAAATTTTATCCGCAACCCTTTCTCGCTTTTGAGGCTGCCTTCTTCGACCAGTCCCGATAGCCTGATATTCTGGCCCGGTTGGATCTTCTTTTCAATTATATCGGTGGGGCCGTAAGAAAACACGACCCCTTTTTCTAGGGCCGGAACAAAAAGGAATACAGCGACCCACAAGGCAACAATGCCTCCAATGATGAAAATGGCTCGGTTCTGTTGGCGTCGTGTCATTGTATTGCCTTCCACCCTTTTCAGCTTCGCACGCATCTTCTAGAGAACGGCGGGGAATTGGTTGTATTCTGTTTTAAATTATTCTTTTTCTAAGTGCTGGCGCTCTCATTTGCTCCGCCTAGCCTGCTTACCATGCCTGTTTTGCCAGTTCAGTCATAGTCTTAGCAAACCGTTAAGGCGTTAGCCCCATGGAGCGCGCTGATGCATCGAGTTTGCCAAGCGCTTCCTTGTTATCTTTGAATTGGATACGTGCATTTTTCAAGGCGTTCAATGCGTCATCGCGGCGGTCTTGCACCATGTAAGATTTGAGCAGCTTCAGCCAGCCATCCAAATCGGAGCCGTCTTTTTTCAAGCGCTCGGCGAGCCGTTTCACCATATTGTCGATCATGGCGCGCTCTTCAGCGCTGAATTTGGCGGAACCTGAAGACGCGGAGTTTTTCTGCGCGGCTTGTGGTTTTTGCGAGCCTTCCGGCTTTCCATCCTTTGAGGCGGATGACTTGTTAAGCTTAGCGCTCAAGTCGGCCACGCGTTCGCGCACGACATTTTTAGCGTTATCTGGCAGCTTGCTTTTCAGGAGCGCTTTATATCTATCGAGCGCTTCGGCCAGTTTTCCGGCTTGTTCGTCGGCCACGCCCAGCCAGAAACCGGCTTTAGGGTGAGCTGGTTGCTTTCTGGCGGCTTTTTCAAGCAATTCTTTTGCTTTTGGCGAAACCATACCCTTATTGGCGTAGGTCATCGCTTCGCCTAAATTTGCCAGCCGGTCGCTTGTTTCCCCTGATAATTTCATGGCCTTGGTGTAAGCGTTGACAGCATCGTCAAAACGGCCCATCCGCATGTAAACTGGCGCAATGACTTCCCATCCGGCGCCTTCTTCCGGATGTTCGCGCAGGCGCTTTTCGACCTGCTGGATCATCTGCTGAACGCGAGAAACGCGCGATTGCGGCTGCGTTGCGGCTGATTTGCTGGTTAATCCAGGCGATCCAAATATAAGATATGCGCTGACGGAAATGCCCGCCAATACGACAATCGTAACAATCGTGAGCGTTTGATGCCCCCGATTGGGAGAGACATCCGTGTTGTTTGCAGATTGTTTTGTAGTTTTGTCGGCGGCAAGAAGACGCCGTGAAACTTCGATACGGGCGGCTTCGGCTTCAGTATCGCTGATTTGCCCCCGCTCGCGTTCTCCGTCGATCTCGCGGAGCTGCTGCTTGTAAATCTCGACATCCAAAGGCGGAGTGTCGGAGGCCGAGGCGTCGCCCGGTTCCATACGAAGAAGCCAATACGGACGCAGCACCGCAAACGCCACCGCTGCTGTCAAGACAGCAAACACACCCCAAACCACCATGGAACCATTCAACCCTAAAAGTGTAAGTTATGGGGAGATATTCAGGTTGTTGCGCCACGAATCAAGAAAAAAGCGCTGCATCAACCCGATACAGCGCTTCACATCTAATTGTGGTGAATATCAACCTGTGTATGGAATATCGCGTCAGACTTGCCGCCAAGTGCCATCAGGCCGTCTGCAAGCCCTGCCCACCATGGTTTCCGGGCGACCGTCAT
>JARRLC010000230.1:0-3422 GCA_037387425.1 Alphaproteobacteria bacterium | reverse complement strand
GGTCGCCCAACGTAAATGGAATGCGCTCAGGTTGGTGACAAATGCGTGAGTTAAACTCCTTCGGCGGTAACATTCCGTACATTGCGAGCGAATACTTGACTGAAAGCCAAAGGCAGCCCCATGCAGCGCCTGCGTTCGTTCCGGGAGAAGATCACACGCCAGCCAGGGCGTCGGCAGTCATGAAGACGGAACTTGTCATAGGCTGGGTATGAATGAGCAGGCTGTGGCACGTAGGGTGTACGCATAGCTTATTACTTGTTCTTTTAGCAGCCCCTGTCAGGGCAGGAATTTATTGAGTGGTCACATCATGAACACTACGGTTATCAAAATTCTTATCGTCCTGTTTCTGGCTAGTCTGTTCTTTGCCATCTGGCTGTTTGATTTGAGCCAGTATTTGACACTGGACTTTATTCACGCCCAGCAAGAGGCTTTCAAAAAAATTCAGTTAAGTCAGCCGCTCCTTGTGATGGGCATATTCTTTATTGCGTATATCGTTATTACGTCTCTCTCTTTGCCTGGCGCGGCGGTTATGACGCTTCTAGGCGGCGCTTTGTTCGGATTTTGGCAAGGGCTGATCGCCGTTTCCTTTGCAAGCTCCATAGGCGCCACACTCGCATTTCTTCTGGCCCGCTTCCTTTTGCGTGACTGGATTCAAGGCCGCTATCAAAAACAATTGGCGGTACTGAATAACGGCTTTGAAAAAGAAGGCTCTTTTTATCTCTTTGCCCTGCGCCTTGTTCCTCTCTTTCCGTTTTTTCTTGTGAATATCCTGACCAGCGTGATGCCGATCAGAACGCGTAGTTTCTACGCCGTGAGCCAACTCGGTATGCTGCCAGGCACGGCAGTCTACGTTTATGCGGGAACGGAACTTGGCAAAATCCAGTCTCTTTCCGGAATCGCATCTCCATCCGTTCTCGTGGCTTTCGCGCTACTGGGACTGTTTCCAATCATCGCCAAGAAAATCGTTTCCGCCATTCGCACCCGGAGAACAATATGAGCACTTACGATTACAACGTGATTGTCATTGGAGGCGGATCAGCAGGGCTTGTTTCTTCCTATATTGCCGCCGCGCTTAAATCCAAAGTCGCCTTGATCGAGAAGCACAAGATGGGCGGCGATTGCCTGAACACAGGCTGTGTTCCCAGCAAAGCGTTGTTGCGTTCGGCCAAAATGCTCTCTTATGCGCGCCGCGCCGAAGAATTTGGCTTTAACAAAACAACAGTTGATTTTGACTTCGCCAAAGTAATGGAGCGTGTGCAGCGTGTGATCACGGCAGTTGCCCCGCACGACTCCGTTGAGCGCTACACGCAGCTTGGCGTCGACTGCATTGAGGGCGCGGCCAAAGTTGTGGCTCCACACCGTGTCGAAATCAACGGAAAGACGCTCACTGCACGCAGCATTATTGTGGCCACGGGCGCCGGACCTTTGGTTCCACCTATTCCGGGGCTGGACCAGATCGACTACCTCACGAGCGATACGGTCTGGAACCTTCGGGAACGCCCGAAAAAATTGGTGGTTCTAGGCGGCGGACCGATTGGGGCGGAAATGGCGCAAGCCTTCTCACGGCTCGGTTCCGAAGTAACAATCGTCGAAATGGCGCCGCATCTTCTGGTGCGCGAAGACGCCGAGGTTATCGAGTTTGTCACTGATCGTTTCCGCGATGAGGGTATTCGTGTACTGACCGGCCATAAGGCCAAATCCTTTAAAACAGACGCGAACCAAAACATCCTGACTTGCGACCATAACGGTCAAGATGTCGATATTGAGTTCGATAAAGTGATCGTCGCTTTGGGGCGGCGAGCAAATGTGAGCGGCTTTGGATTGGAAGAACTGGGCGTAAAACTGTCCCCAGTCAAAACCATCGAAGCGGATGCTTTTCTGGAAACGAATGTTCCTGGCATTTATGTGTGCGGCGATGTCACGGGGCCATTTCAATTTACGCATACTGCCGCTCATCAAGCATGGTACGCGAGCATGAACGCGCTGTTTGCGCCTTTCAAGCGTTTCAAGGTGGACTATCGTGTCATCCCCTGGACAACCTTCACCGACCCGGAAGTCGCACGGGTTGGACTAAACGAAAAAGACGCTAAGGCGCAGAATATCCCCTACGAAGTTACGACTTACGGCATTGATGATCTGGATCGCGCCATCGCTGACAGTGAAGCGCATGGTTTCGTGAAGGTGTTAACCGTTCCAGGCAAAGATAAAATCCTTGGCGTGACGATCGTCGGCACACATGCGGGTGATATTATTCCTGAATTCATTCTCGCCATGAAGTACGGGCTGGGACTGAATAAAATTCTCGGTACAATCCATATCTATCCGACACTCGGCGAAGCCAACAAATATGCGGCTGGCGTTTGGCGCAAAGCGCATGTGCCGGAATTGGGGCTGAAGTTGATTGAGAAATTTCATGCGTGGAGAAGAAAGTAGAATGGATGTAAGTATTCGCAGCGCAAATCGTTTTGCTGAAATGCTTGAACGCCACAATGTGACGCTCAAGAGGGAAAATATATCAACATTGCAAATCAATATTGGAAAGCTCTGCAATCAGGCTTGCCACCACTGCCATGTCGAAGCTGGCCCAAAGCGCACTGAAATCATGGAGCGCTCAACGGTCGATAGAATTCTTGCGCTTCTTCAAAAAGATAAGGACATCACGCTTGTCGATATCACGGGCGGAGCGGCGGAATTAAACCCGCATTTCCGTGACCTTGTCAGAGCTATTCGCGCCATGGGCAAAGATGTCATTGATCGCTGTAATCTCTCCGTTCTCTTTGAAAAAGGGCAAGAAGATACGGCGGAGTTTCTGGCCACGAATAAGGTTCAAATTGTAGCGTCGTTGCCGTGTTATCTTGAAGACAATGTCAATGCCCAACGCGGGAAGGACGTATATCGCAAAAGCATTTCCGCTTTAGAAAAATTGAATGCCCTTGGATATGGCAAGCCAGATACCGGATTGGTCCTTGATCTAGTCTATAACCCTATCGGAGCGCATCTTCCGCCAGCACAGGCAAAACTGGAAGCCGATTATCGAGAGCATCTACGCAATCATTTCGGCGTTGTCTTCAATCATCTGTTCACGATTACAAACATGCCGATCAAACGCTTTGCCCATATGCTGGAACGCGATGGGCTAACCGAGCAATATATGCAGCTCTTAATTGACAGCTTCAACGTTCAAGCGGCCCAGGCAGTGATGTGCATACAGATGATCTCTGTCGGCTGGGACGGCAAACTTTACGATTGTGATTTTAACCAGATGCTGGAAATCCCTCTCAACTCTCAAGCAAAGACGATATGGGACATCTCGTCCTTTTCAGCGATTGGTCGGGATATAGCCTTCGCCAACCATTGCTTTGGTTGCACGGCGGGGGCGGGAAGTTCCTGCACGGGCGCATTGTTATAGGCAGGAGACAACG
>JARRLC010000229.1:0-3454 GCA_037387425.1 Alphaproteobacteria bacterium | reverse complement strand
GGGGATTTCAAGCCCGAAAGCGCCAATTTTTACAGCGACGTGGACCCGTTAGACGACGAGCCTTGGGCGACGCCACAAAAGCTCGCCGTTGGGCGTGATGTAAGCCAGGTTAATCTTGCGGATTACGCCGCTGTTATCATGTCGGCGAACTACACGAGCGTCCGTTTGCGTTATCCTGGCGAACTGCCCGAAGACACTTCCCGTTTCGAAGCGCGGGAGTTTGTGCAGTCCGCACCCACGGTCAGGTTTTTTGCCGAGGCCATGCAAAACACAAAAGTGGTAAAGGGCATGCTTTGCCACGGTTTGTGGGTATTAACGCCAGTCCCAAACCTGCTGAAAGACCGCAAAGTGATCTGCAACTCGGTCGTAATGTCCGACGTCATTAATTGCGGCGCTCAGATTGAGCTTACACCTGACAAGGTTGTAAAAGACAGAGACCTCGTGACCGGCTTCAGCAAGCACGAAGTCCTCCCCTTCATCTCTGCAATCGCAGAACAAATTCGCGCAATTCAATAAAACAAACAAAAGGAAGACTATAATGCGCAAAATACTGATTGTCGTATCGGAATGGGGGTTCTGGGGCGAGGAACTCGTAGGGCCGCTGGGCGTATTCGACGAGCGCGGCTATGAAAGCACTATCTGCACGCCGCAAGGCAAACGGCCGCACGCACTACCGCCGAGCATGGATGCGAATTTCATGGACCCGCCACTCGGCAAAAAGGTGACCTCGGAAGACATGGCCAGAAGGACCAGGGAGATCAACAGCCCTGAAAACAACCGGCTTGCCTCACCCGTTAATCTCTCGAAATGGTTCCCAGAGCGTCCCTACTGGAGCGGCGCTGACGATAACGGCGAAGTCAACAACCGGGAACTCGTCCTGAGAATGTGGGAGAATTATTACAAGGCCCGCAGCTCAGCTCAAGAAGAAGCCAACGGCTTTGATGCTTTGGTGCTGGTTGGCGGTAGCGGCTCCATGGTCGATATGGTCAACAATTACCGGGTGCAAGACTTGGTTCTGGGCTTTTATGACCGCGATAAACCGGTCGTGGGGATTTGTTATGGCGTCGCCTGTCTCGCTCAGGCTCGCGATTATAATATCCGCAAAAGCATCATCTGGGGTAAGCACGTTACCGGACATCCGATCGAATACGATTACCGGAATAACACCGGCGTACTCATTCCTGGCACGAACGAGCTGATGAACGACCAGCACAATCAGCCAGTCAATTTTGGTCCGGCATTCTACACGCTGGAATACATCCTGCGCGACGCCACCGGCCCCGATGGTCAGTTCCACGGCAATGTCGGCGAAGCAATTTCGGTGATCGTTGACTATCCCTTCATCACTGGCCGTTCGATACAAGACTCCGAAACGAGTGGCCGCAAGCTGGTGGAAGTCTTAGAAAACGATCTCAAGCGGTACGGATGGTAATTAGGTCCGCGTGAAGAAGTCCTTACAGCAAGCGTAAGTGTACTTCTTCACGCATGATACATTTCGGAGTATTCCCCATGACCATACAAAACACCGGCCGCTTTGCTATTTTCAGACAATTGATGACTGACGGCATAGACTGCATGTTCGGTAATCCAGGCGTCTCGGAAGAGAACCTGGTCGATGCAATGGCAAGTCCTGAGTTTAAAGATTTCAAATATTACTTGGCATTTCAGGAAGGGACAGCGGTTGCCATGGGCGATGCCTACGCCCGCGCTTCACTCCCGTTTGCGCAAGTTGGCGAGCAGCGTGCGTGGCGGCGACCAGCCGTTGTCCAACTACACAGTTATGCGGGTCTCGCAAATGGCCTCGGCATGATGTACTACGCCCGCCGCGGCAATACGCCCATGGTGGTGATCGCAGGCGAGTCCGGCATCAAGTACGATGCGATGGATGGTCAAATGGGGGCCGATTTGACTGCCATGGCCCGCCCGTTCGTGAAGTCGGATTACAACGGCCCGTGTGCCTGGCGGGTCGTTGATCCGGGATCGTTGCTGCGTCTGTTGCGGCGCGCCATCAAAACCGCAGCAACGCCGCCTTACGGACCAGTTTTCCTCACCCTGCCGATGGACATTCTGGACCTTCCCAATACAGAAGAAATCGCGCGCACGCTTCCGGTGCAGTCGGATGTCAAACCCGATGCAGCGGTGATTGCGGAAACTGCGCAGCTTCTTAGCAATGCCGCCAACCCATTGATCTTAATGGGAGATGGAATTGCGGCATCACATGCGCAGGCCGAACTCACTGAAGTGGCAGAGCTTCTTGGCGCACCTGTCTGGGGCGGCAACTGCTCTGAAGTCAACATGCCCACGTCTCACCCCTTGTTTGCGGGATATCTCGGCCATGTGTTCGGTTCTGAGAATGCCCCAATCATTTCAAAAGCCGATGTGGTCTTGATTTCCGGTACGACTGTGCTGCCAGAGGTCTTTCCTTCGCTTTCAGGTGTGTTCGCCCCTGACGCCAAGGTGATACAATTTGATCTCAACTCTACCGAGATTGGGAAAAACTTCCCCCTCACAATCTCGGCGCTTGCAGACCCCAAGGAAGCTTTCGGCCTTCTCGCCAATGCGCTGCGTTCTACCCTGACAAACGAGCAGAAAGAGCGGGCGGCGAACCGGCGTCAGGAATACGAAGCTACAAAACGCGCAGAGCGGGAAAACGAACTTCTGGAAGATGCGCGCACATTTGAAGACGTGCCCATGCAAGCCCCGCTCTTCATGAAAGAGCTAAATCAAAGGCTTGAAAAGCTTTCTGAACCAGCGCTTATCTTCGACGAAGCGTTGACAAACTCCCCAGCCTTGCTGCGCTATTTGCCACAAGATAAACTGGGCACCTATTTTCAGACCCGCGCCGGTATGCTGGGGACGGGACTGCCAGGAACACTCGGGCTCAAGGTCGCTCATCCAGACCGCGTCGTATTCGGTTTTAGCGGTGACGGCGGCAGCATCAGCACGATCCAGGCGCTGGCTACGGCGGCTCGTTTCAATATTGGCGCCAAGTTCGTCGTCTGTAATAACCGCAGCTATCGCATCCTTAAATCCAGCATGCGCCATTATTGGTCTGACCATGGCGAACCTCAAGACCAGGAATTTCCTGCCAGTTATGATCTGACGAAACCGGAGTTTCGTTTCGATAAATTAGCCCAGGGACAAGGTGTGAATGCTGTGCGTGTCGAACGGCCTGAGGAAATCGCGCCTGCGCTCGATAAGGCGTTGGCCGATGATCGTCCCTTCCTAATCGACCTGGTTCTGAGTGGAGATCTGTAAAATATATTTGGATGAATGGCATAAACCTTGTCGTGGCTGGCTTACTGCCCGTTAGAGTATTTTCCCGATCCAATTAGATTGGAAAATGCTCTAATAAATCCTGCCACCAAGCCTTGCAGACCGCTAGTGCGCCCCGTCGGAAGTTCTGTCCCTTTGCCACGAGTACTTACAGAACTTCCGGCGGGTTAACAGCGCG
>JARRLC010000228.1:0-3481 GCA_037387425.1 Alphaproteobacteria bacterium | reverse complement strand
GGGCAAACGACGCTCATCATTGGTGGTGATGACAATCAGAGGCGAACGACCGTCGGAAACGACGCGTTCTGACAAGCCGAATGGCTTGAATGATCCGGCGCCAAGGGCTTCAAGCAGGCCGTTGGGGACATGGCTGTCCGCCTTGTCGATTTCATCGATCAGCGCGACCACGCCTTTTTGGGGGGCATAGCCTTTGTGTTGCACAGGCGGATCGATATTGGCTTTCTCAGCCTGCCTTGCGGCATTCTCCCAGTTCAGCGCCCACCATAGCGCCTGGGGATAGACGAATTTGTCGAGCGCCAGGTTGGCATCGATGTTTTTCTTGATCTCTTCGCGGCAGTCAGCGCAACCACCGAGGAGCGCGCCCTGCACCTGCGCTTCGGCAAGCCGCGCAACGGCGTCGAAATGCCAAAGGAGATGATGCGCCTCGGTGTTGGCGTCGATCGTCTTGGCGACAATGGCGCGGCCAAGAGCTTTGGCGGCGGCATAAGCGAGCTGGCTCTTGCCGACGCCCGGTTCGCCTTTCAAGAGCAGGGGCCGGTTGGCGGCAAGTGCAGTATTGACCGCCTGGATCTCCAGTTTAGCGAAGACGTGGACCTGCTCGGGGACATCCGTGCCACGGTGGATCACCTCGACTGCGCCCGGCTTTTTCGTGAGCTGCTGCATCAGGCCTGCCCCTCCGCTGCCTCGACGGGAAGCATTGATATGAAAGGCCGGTAACGCTTGTTTTCGTCTTCCACTATTTTGACGTCATCGACTAAAGCAAGAAACAGCATGCCTTGAAGGTTTTTCTCAAGCTTCTCAACGAGTTGCTTAAGCTGCTTGCGTTCGTGATCTTTCTTTGGATGACGGAATGTCATGTAGAAGCAACTTCCTTCGCTATCCATGTCGAATTTAATATTATCGCAGGCTAATTTGAAGCGAGCTTCTGGCTTAATGTCAGTCCCTGGTTCCGGTTCAAAATACGCATCGGCAACAAAGGAACGAAAAGCAGCCTCAACTTCCTTAACAGAGGATGCGGAGAATAGGTTGGCAATCTGGAACTTCAAATTACTTAGATTTTGTTCTTGTGATTCAAAACCGCTGTCCGGTGCCTGATCAACAAAACTTCTTGTGCCAATGGGCCACTCATTTTTCTTCTTACGGGGGAAGTAGTCAGTAGAACGGGCTGCCGCTGCTGCAACTGCAATCTCCGCGACTGCTGGCCGATAAACTGGCAGCACAATCAAACCACCACTTTCCCTATTAATTGCTGACTTGAGCTTGGCAATAATGGGATCATTGTAAAGCGCCGGTATGATCCTCTGTGTTAAAGCAATCAGCGCTGTTCGTATTGGCGCTAATTCCTTTGTGGGTGCACCTTTGTCAATTTTTGCGAGCGCCCCATGGCCTGCTCCTATTACGTCATCAATAGGGGCGTTGAGCAGCCAGTCTACAGACGCGGATATGTTGGCGTTTTCGTCGGCTTCGGTATTCTCCTGAAAATCTGACGGTAACGCGCTGATGCTCTTTTGCTCTCGGAGAAGTCGTAGCACCCGTGGTGTTTCGAATATCAAAGCGACAAGGTCCTCAACTGCCCGTTGCCGATCCTCCGTATCAACGTCTGGAAAATATAACTTACTTTTTTGGGGATCTTCTGAATATAGCTTCAGCTCTTTGCAATAAGCATCACGGAACGCAGCCAAGCTGTCGGGGTGCTTATCTCTTTTTGCATCGTTGAGGCGCTTGTATTTTTTGTCGTACTGATCATTAGCCTCATGAGCAAACCAACTTGGCCAGTTTTCCAACCAAAAAGTACGGAGGTCAACGCCATCTGTTTCTCTTGGCCATATGCCAAAGAGCTGCGCAATTCTCTCAGCTTCCTTAAATTTCGGAGCTAAACGAATTTCATGGGGATTACGATCATCATTGCGCCAGTGAACAAGAGTTGTTGCATGAATTCCAATAAGCTTGGCAAAGCTTTTTTCATTGCCAAATTGGCGAAATTCTGGAGGAAAGGATACGTTATACTCATCAATTAAAACTGGAAGTTCAGGTACTCCTTGTTTCCCAATAAGATAACGAACTTTTTCCCCAAAATCTCTAATCCGTATTTGTGCTTTGCATTTTCGCATCTCCATCGCCCTCATTTTTTAAAGTCAACAACATACGACGAATATCTCATCCAAAGATTCAATTGATCGAACATAGCGCAGCGTCAGATTCAGCCTCGTTTGCAGAAATTTACCAACGATCAAAAGCCCCTATGCAGCCGCCATTTTTTATAGCGTGAGCCTGTTCGTGGCCACGAGCGCATCGTTCAACACTCACGATAAGGCGACAAACATGCTCACAAACTTCAGCAATGGCGCTGGGATCGGCGTGAATGCTCCCCAGAATGCGAGTGCCGTTTGCGACGGTCACGATGTCGGTTCGTACAAGCATACCATGCTTCGGCTGGCGGGAATTCTTGCAGCAATGTTTATCCTCAGCGGATGCGCCTGTCTTTGCCCCGAGGGTAATGGAAAGAACCATCAGCTTTGGAGTGCAGGCGCAAACGCTCCTGTCGCAAAAAACGTCAAAGGTTTGGGGCGTAAACGCCGCTCCACGCACCGCCGTCATCGGAGAATACCTAAGCCCGATACAGCAGCTTCTAAAGTGATCCTCGATCTCTATCTCAGCAAATCAGAGGAGGGGCGGCCATGAGCAAGCTAACCCGCATCTTCTATTTCGTCCTGGGCGTAGGTTTTGCCTCAATCGCTGAACCATATATCCAAAATCTTGGGGATCGTGGTTACGAAACTCTGTGCGGCGGTGGCGAGGCGCTAACCCATGGCAAGAGCGCATTAACCCAAGCTATCAGAGAAAAGCGGCCCGAGCTCGCAAGAGAGGCGCGAATTGCTCTGGAGGAAGCTGCTCGTTGCCGTATTGGCGAGGCGCAATTCCTGTTGGGGCTGATCCATTGCAATGGCATCGGTGTCAAAAAGGATGTTGCCCGCGGGCGTCGTCTGCTTCGCAGCGCTATCGCTCGTGAACCACAATGGGCATTGGAAATCATGGTAAATCCCGAACTCTGCGGAATTAAGGAATAACGGCAAAGTCCAGGCTGGGGCGTCATAATTTGGCGCGCCAGCCCCAGATATGTGGATTGCTTTACAAAACCACGCTAAACTGGCGGAAGCGAAACATTGGAGTTCAATCGTGGCCAGCATCACCATTCCAGATGTCGATGACAAGCTGAAAGCCAGCCTAGAGGCGCGTGCGGCTCAACGCGGGAGAAGCTTGGAGGCTGAAGCGCGCGATATCCTACGCGAAGCGCTCAACGCGCAGAAACCTGGTCAGACGCCGGAGAACCTTTACGCCGCAATCCGCAGCGTTGTCGAACCTTTAGGCGGCATCCAATTCGATTTGCCAGTAAGGCAGCCCGTGCGTGAACCGCCAAGGTTCGAATAGTACCGACATGATCATCCTCGACACCAACGTTTTGTCCGAAGTGATGAAA
>JARRLC010000227.1:0-3513 GCA_037387425.1 Alphaproteobacteria bacterium | reverse complement strand
GCGGACAGTGATGTTTTGTGCGCTTCACAGGGCGCGTCCAACGCCACCCCTGACGGCCTCGCCATGAATAAGACGGGCTAAGTTGCCAGAGGATGAACAGTATTACCTACGGTCGGAGAACGTGCCGTCCGACCATTCGATTGGCAGCGAGTTCTACGACGGCCAGATCGAGTGCGTATTCACCGACAGATCGAAAGAGGATCGGCTCTTTCGGGAACGTTCTGAATTTGTCGAGGCGTGTTTCCTGCGTTTTGGCAAGAAGATAGCCCATCTTGATACAGAGGTGATGGAACTGTCGCAAACTTTCAACGCTCCGGTGGTGGACACTGAGAAGGAACGCCGACATGTCGCCGACACATTGAACAAGGTCTACATTGAGTCCTTAAACAATAGCATTCTCAGTGAAATTCTGAACACGTTGGGTGGCGATCCCAAGAATTTAGGCAGCCTGAAACGGCTTCAGAGGGTGTTCGAGAAAGTCGCGCCGAACGACGACGTTGCAGCCGTACTCAGCCCCCTCTACGTACTCTATGACTTGCGCGTCGCCTATTCGCACCTCACGTCGGCTGAGACCGCTGAAGGCGTTTGGGGAAAGGTAACGGATCGCCTTGGCCTTCCGACCGCTTCCAGTCTGACAATTCTCTACGACACACTGCTGAGTAAGCTATCTGAAACATTTGTATTTCTGACCAAACTTGCCGAGAACGAGCGCCCTGCAATTATAACGTGATTTCAATCACATAAGGATTCGCAGTTTTATTCCACCCGGCCCGCCAGTTGCGTGCCTCCCAACGAAAAATCAATGCCTTGGCTCATTGATTGGCTAACCGTTCCATCCATAGATTCTGTCGTGAAATTTTTTTGATGTTTGCATTGAACCAAAGCTCCGATCATAGCGACTAAATGGGAAAGGTCGTTTTGTCGCGACGGCGATCGACTGAAGCCAAACAGGAGCAAATGATATGCACATCTTGAAGGTAAGCGGCGTTACAGCATTTCTTTTCACTCTACTTGTGGTGGCCGCAGCCAGTCCTGCTTCCGCTCGACTTAAGTCCTGTTCTTACAAGGCGATGACCAGTACCGGTGAAACCTTTCTGGTAAAGACTGCAACTGGCCTCAGCCAATCAGCCGCCTGCCGCCGCGCTTACCGCCAGTGTCAGCGAAGCCTCCGTCGCAGACGGCACCTTCCGCGCGGTATCACCGGCTGCGTCCCGTATGAGACCATAGGGAATCCCCAGTTGGCTCCTGGACCCAAGCGCACCAATGGCGGACCGTCAAAACCACGTCCCGGTGCGTCCAAACCGCCAAGTCATTCTCCTAGAGCCAAGCGCACCAATGGAAGACCATCAAAACCACGTCCTGGTACATCCAAACAGCCAAGTCATTAAAAGCATACAAGCTGCGGAAAGGGCCCGTCCTGGTGACGGGTCCACTTTTGACGTTGGGCGAGTAGGCGATTTCGTAGCCATTGTTCACGCCGAACAGATTGTTGGACTGCCCCTTTTTTCAGGGCACCATAGGCGCGCGATCTTCTTAACGCTGCTGGACATTCCCTTTAGCGCCCGCTAGCATCAACGCAGGCCTGCCGCCATGTGTCCGGGCTCGCTGAGACCCGGCTGGCGCGCGCCGCTCTGCGGTTTGCGTGTTCCGCGAAAGGCTATCGGGTGTAGCTCAGTGGTAAGAGCGCCCAGTTTTAAACTGGGAGATCGGGGGTTCAATTCCCTTCATCCGCACCATGGACTAGCTCATTTGGTAGAGCGCAGGACTGTCACTCCTGAGGTATTGGGTTCAATCCCCAAGTCACTCCGCCCGAGAGGGCACCGAAATACGGGAAGCTGGCGGCTTCCCCGCCAACTCGACCAGACCGGCGGCTACGGCCAAGGGCGAGGTTGATGCGGCAAGCGATGGATGCGCTTTGCGCCAGGGCGGATATCGCCTCGCCGCAACGCCCCTCGCCCAGGCTCCGGCAGAACGCTGTCTACGGATGGCGTTCTGGACGCAACCTGACGCGGGCGGCGAAGTGGGGAGGCTCAAGCCCCGGACCGCTTGTCCGTCGTGGGAAACCGCCAGCGACCTAATTCACATAATCGCCTGAATTCGCTGATGATATCTGCGTGTCACAAATTAGGAGAAGTACGGTCATGCCCAGGCGCGGTTTCTGGTTCACGGTCACCGTTAAGGACGGCGAACGGGCGTTCCTGACGAGCAATGGCTGTTTCAAACGGCTGCTGGGACCGGGCAGATACACGACTTTCGATCCGCGCTTCAGGCTGGCCGCCGAAGTTGTGAAGGTTGCGCGCGCCGAGATCACACCGGAGCGGGCCTTTCAGTTCCAACGCACGCATCCCAAACTGGCCGCCGAGCATTTCGAGATCGTGCAGGCCGGACCGACGCAGGTTGGCCTCGTCACCATTGATGGCGACCCGAAGCATCTTATCCCACCCAACACCACGCGCGTATTCTGGAAAACGCTGACCAAGGTCGATGTCGAGATGGTCGACACCACGGAGATGCGCATCCAGAAGCGCCATCTCGACATTATGGACCTCGCGCGGACCACCACCGCCATGCAAGCGACCGTGGAGGCGCATGAAGCGGGGCTGCTCATCGTGGACGGCAAGCTCACTGAGCGTTTGGCGCCCGGGCGCTATGCCTATTGGACCGTTGGCCGGACCGTTCGCGTCGAAAAAGTAGATTTGCGCCCGCAGCCGCTTGAAGTGACAGCGCAGGAAATCCTCACCAAGGACCGCGTGGCGCTGCGCGTGACGCTGACCGCTTTTTACAAGGTCACCGATCCCGAACTGGCGGCAACGGCGACCGGCGATCTCGCCAACACGCTGTACCGGCTCGTGCAATTCGCCATCCGCGAAGCGGTTGCGACACGGACGCTGGACGACATCCTCGCCGCGCGCGACACCATCGACCAGGAAGTGCGCGCCTATGTCGAAGGCCGCATCAAGACGCTGGGGGCGGAAGTGGGCGAGATCGGCGTGAAAGACGTAATCCTGCCCGGCGATGTGCGCGACCTGCTCAACAAAGTCGTCGAAGCCGAGCGCACCGCCAAGGCCAATCTCATCCGCCGCCAGGAGGAAACCGCTGCCACGCGCTCGCTTCTGAACACGGCAAAGCTGATGGAGAACAACCCGCTCCTGCTAAGGCTGAAGGAATTGGAGGCGTTGGAGAAGCTTGTCGAGAAGGTCGGGCGGATCGACCTGCACACGGGCGCAAGCGCGGGCGGATTCGATGCGCTGCTGAGCAAGCTCTACAGCATCAGCGGCGAGTTGGTGCCGTCCAAACCGGAGGGCGAAAGCTGACGGCCAGCGTATCCCATCGAAGCTTAGCGACAACCCAGCAATCTCAGTGTCGGCTTGTTGGGGATCAACTACTGCGTTCCGGGAACACCGTCAGCGGCGGGTTACGACCCGCTGCGCCAATCTCTCTGCCATACTCCATTTAGCCGCAATTACGTGCAAAGATACATTTGTCAGCAAACATATTGATGTTTTCGGTATC
>JARRLC010000226.1:0-5200 GCA_037387425.1 Alphaproteobacteria bacterium | reverse complement strand
CGTCCGCTGTCATGGCTTTGCCTCGTGCGTAGACGGCGTCAGGGCGACGCTTACGGGCTGGCCGACCCGCAACCGCTCAGGGTGTTCGGGACGCGCCTCCACCAGGAAAACGAGCTTGGCGCGCTCTTCGCGGCTGTAGATCACTGGCGGCGTGAATTCGGCGCTGTCGGCAATGTAGCTGACTTGCGCGGCGATAGCGCTTTCGCAGCCGTCGCATTGTATGCTGATCGTCTGTCCCTGGCGAATGCGCGGCATTTCCGCTTCAGGCACGTAAAACCGCACCTTGATATTAACGGGCGGCAGCACTGCAACCACTGGACGCCCCGCCGCAACCATCTCGCCAGGCCGGAAATAGACCCGCTGCACAACGCCCGCCACGCTGCTGCGAATCTTCCGGCGGTGAAGACGCGTCTGGGACGCGCTCACCCGCGCTTCAGCCTCACGGAGCGCCGCCTGGGCGCTGTCGTAAACTGTCCGCGTGCCGGTGTTGGTCTTGAGCAGCTTAGCGGCCCGCTCAAACGCCTGTTTTGCATTGGTGAGGACGGCGCGGGCTTGGCGTAAGTCAGCCTGCTGCAAATCGTCATCCAGGGTGAACAGCTCTTGGCCCGCAGAAACGCTGCCGCCTTCGCTAACGGCTAGGGTTTTCACCCGGCCCGCCTCATCCGGGGCCACGAAGATTTGGTCCGCTTCGACCCAGCCTTGAAATTCAGAAGATTCCGAGCCGTTGCATGCGGTCAAGACCAACATGGACGCGACAACGATAAGCCAACGCACAGTCTTTTGCACCGTCTCCCCCATTCGTCCAAGTAAAGGCTATAATACTCTTACGCCGTCTTACTTTATTCGCTTATACGCGCTTCTTCACGCGCAAATGCCTTCATGATGACTTCAGCGGCGGAAATATCGTGATTGGTTCGTCCCAAGAGCAAAGGCATAAGTGTGCGTCCGCCCGGAATTTGATGTCCGCCACCTTCAACACGGTAAAGCGTGACGGGTTTGCCTGTACGGCATTGTCCCCAAGTCACACGTGTAACGGTTGAGCCATCAGTTCTATCACGATCAGGTAAAGCATGCGTTCTTCGTGACCGGCAGCCATTTTTTCTGGCGAACATCTGGGCGGTTTCTTCCATACCCAAAACCTTACCACGTTCTCTGCGAAAACCGACACGCCCGCCCGCATATGGGACAAGCGGATCAGCGGTTCCGGCGACCATAACCAGCGGAACGGAATGCAAGCGGCAAGATCTCATACCAGCAGGCATGCTATTGATCACCGTGCCTATTCCACGGAACAACCTGCCAACTCGGCACGCCATCGTGAAACTCATCGCAGCGCCGTTGGAAATACCCGCGATGTAGATATGTCCGGGCTTGGCAATGCGCCTCTCGATAAGTTCATGAGTCAGCTTTCGTAAAAACGCAACGTCGTCTGGTCTGTCCGGATCATGGAAGCGTCCGTCGTTCCACTGGCGTTTGAGCCCTTCGGGGAAGACAATCGTAAAATGATGACGCCGGCCTACTTCGTCGAAGCTTGTGCGGCTCACCATGAGATCCGCGGTTCCCATAGCGCCGTGCAGAACGAGCACTGTGGGCTGAGGCCCTCGCCCCACTGGCAACACGATAGCGAGGCGTTCGCCATCCCGCGTGGAGAGGATGATTTCCTCGCTTGCATGCGCTTTGCCTGACAAAAAGAAAGAAGTGAGCAGACAGACAGCACCCATAAGAAACGTAGTTTGTGTCGTTGCGCGGCGTTTGCACACGGTCTTAAACACATCCATGATGTTTTCTCCCTCAAGATTATTCAGGTTTACCTGTCCTACATTTTGCTCAGTACGGATGCACAACGGGCGCTGAGTTGGTCTTCATGCCGCAGAAGGCAGGCGCGCAGCTCTGGTCCTTGCGGAGAAACATCGGGGCACAGTTTTTTGTAGTCTTCCACGCATTGCGATCCCAAAGCCACGGCCTTTGCGCAGGCTGGCTTAAGATCGGCATAATGTTCGTTCAAACAGGCTAGGATGCGTCCGCCACCAGGTATAACGCCGAAACAATGGCGCTGATAATCACCCATGCAGGCGGTTCTGAAACTTTGCACGCCCGTCTCTGCCCGCGCGACAACTGAACCTGCGGCTAATGTTACAAGCACTTTCGCGGCTATCAGCGCGACAATTTTGGTTCGTCTTTTCATCATTGTAATCCTTGAATGAGAACTTGGATTGATCTGATCCCCCCAAGCCGCAGAGAGGCCACGGCCTGGGGGTGGGCACATTATCGATGGGGTTTAATGCTGCTTAATACCGAGGCTGATTAATAACCGGAGAACGTAGTGCTGCGTTTGAACGTGCGGCCGCCTGGTCCGGTGATTTTGCTCTCACGTGAACAAACGCTACCCTCACAATGCGTGGAAGTGCCGTATGTCACACTGTTGCCGTGTCGTCCTGTAATGCGGCCTTGGCGCGTGCAGGTGCCATTTTCACAATGGCCATAAGCCTGATTGGTGACAGTGCCGCCATTCGGACCCTTCCATGTGCTTTTGCGTGACCAAGCGTTAGCATCTGCGGTCAGCGCCATGACGCTTACGGCGGCGGTAGCGATAACGAGGAACTTTTTCATCGGTGCATCTCCTTTTAAGTCAGAGGGGTTTTGCTCTGTCGATGATCAAAAGTTCGCAGGTCCGTTTTTCTCTGGTTTGTTGGGGAGGCAACGTTTTTTATTTATTATTTTCTGCTTCGTAACAATTTGTAACGGCGCTCAAGCACAGCTTGCGTTTCGCATTTCCGCCTTTATCTTGAACTCATGATGGCTTTACCTGACGCTCAAATTCTTATTGTCGAAGACGACGACGAAATAGCCCGCTTGGTGCGCGATTTACTCATGCGCGAAGGCTTCCGGGTGGAAACCGCTGGCGACGCCGAGGCTATGCGTGCGGTCATGGCGCAGTTTCCGCCGGACCTCATCATTCTCGACCTGATGCTGCCAGGCGAAGACGGCCTTTCCATTTGCCGCAAACTTAGAATGCGCGACGATGTGCCCGTTCTCATGCTGACCGCCAAGAGCGAAGACATCGACCGCGTGGTCGGGCTGGAGATGGGGGCGGACGATTACCTGACCAAGCCGTTCAATCCGCGCGAACTTTTGGCGCGGGTGCGCGCCATCTTGCGGCGAACGCGTAAAGAGCTTCACGACCAGCCAACACGGCGCTTTGCTTTTGAGGGTTTTGTGATGGATCTGGACGCGCGAACGCTGACAGCACCCAAAGGCGAAGACATCACCCTTACCAGCGCGGAGTTCGATTTGCTCGCCTGCTTTGTGGAACGCCCCCGCCGCGTACTCGCGCGCGATCAGTTGCTGGACTGGACCCGAGGACGCATCGCCGATCCGTTCGACCGTACGATAGACATGGCGATTTCCCGGCTACGCAAAAAATTTGAAGCCGCCGCGCCAGAAGCCAAGCTCTTCACCACAGTTTTTTATGCAGCGTTCTCAGGATACCGGCAGCGGCTTCCGTTTACCGCTCCCCGATCAGGTCGCTGCCATCGCCGAGATAATGGAGCAGACGCCAGCGGACCAGCGTGAAAGCATTCTCAGGGCTTTGAACGGGGCTCGGTTTCATACCCGGGTAACAACCGAAAAATTGCCTCCTCCACCGAAAACGTGGCGAAAGCTGACGCAAGTCGAAAGAGTGCTCAAGCGGTATCTGAAATCGCTAGGCGACAGGGAGGTGACCGTCCTTCTGCAAACGGAGCATGGGCGTCTTTTTGAAGGGTTTCGGCCTTCGTCAGTTGTGACCGTCATTGTGGGATTGAAAACGGGCGAGAAACTGGTGATCGAGGTTACGGGGCCATTTGCGGTTATTTTCGGCTTTCCGCCAGGGTTTTGGGCTGGTGTTATCGGCTTTCTCGTGACGATCCTGGCGTTTCTCATCATCCGTCGAGAATCCCGCCCTTTACGCAGTCTGGCTGAGGCTGCCAACAAGATTGACCTCTCCGATCCGCTGCCGATTGCCGATTCGCCGAGCAGTGCGCCGGAAATACGGGCGGTGATCGCCGCGTTCAACGGCATGCAGGAACGCATCACTGGGCTCATCAAATCGCGCATGGAGATGGTGGGCAGTTTTTCGCATGACGTACGCACTTACGCCACACGGCTGCGGCTTCGCGCCGAGCTGATTCCCGACGAGGCGGAAAAAACGCGCGCCATCCGTGATATCGAAGACATGATCAGCGTTGTGAACGATGCGCTGCTGGCGCTTCAAGATCGCCCTGAAATGGCAGCCGATGAACTGGTGGACGTAGGCGAACTTGTCAGCGAGGAGATTGAAGAGCAGCGCCGGGTGGGCGCCACCGCAAGCCTTGCGCTCCCTATCTCTAGTGGCAGCGCCTTGGTCTTGGGCAGCGGCACAGGGTTGCGGCGCGTATTTCATAATCTCATTCAGAACGCTGTTCTTTATGGCGGCGATGTGCAGGCCAGCGTGGAAGTGTCAGGGGAAAGCATCCGGGTGCTGATCGAGGACAGTGGCCCCGGCATTCCGCATGAGTGGCGCGCGCGCGTGGTACAACCTTTCGTGCGTTTGGAAGGCTCGCGGAACCGGAAAACGGGCGGCGCCGGGCTGGGGCTCGCCATCGCTGGCAAGATCGTGGAGGGTCACGGCGGGCGGCTAGCGATAGACGACGCTCCTGGAGGCGGTGCGCGTATTACAGTTGAGCTGCCGCTGTTCGAGGTTGAGGCGGAGGGGGGCAGAGAGCTTGATGCGTGATCGCATCAATCTTACGGCGTTAACTTTTCTGCATATTTCCCTTTTGGTCGGCGTCTTGAATTTATGCAAAACTGCCATGCCAGTGCTATAGTCTCTATCAAATTATAGAGTTGGAACGTTATTGTAAGTACCAACTCTGACTTCTGAGCATCGTTCCAATAACCAGCTTTATAGAGCTGTTGGTAAGGTGAGTATATCATGGGTATTATAAAGATTATTGAGAAACACCTATTACCAGAACAAGTTGCGACTAAACTTTTTGTATCCAGACAATATCAAAAAATAATTGGGCGGCCATTAAATTTAGCAAATCCCAAAACATTTAATGAAAAACTCCAACACCGAAAAGTATTCGATCGCGATGAGCGGCTACCAATGTTGGCTGATAAGGTGCTTGTGAAGGAGTTTGTCGCTAATAAAATCGGCGCTCAACACGTTATTCCTACG
>JARRLC010000225.1:0-3640 GCA_037387425.1 Alphaproteobacteria bacterium | reverse complement strand
TGGACCTACGTTCGCGATGACAGACCGTTTGGCGGAACCTCGCCGCCGGCCGCACTTTATTACGCTTCGCGGGATCGCAAACAGGAGCATCCCGAGAGCCATTTGCAAGGCTTCACCGGTATTCTGCAGGCTGACGCTATTTCGGGATATGTTGCGCCAAAATTTATGTTGCGCTCATAGCGCGGTACCGAGGTGATGCAAAGATCGCCACGCTATAAATGCCACATAATTTCTAGTCGCCTTGGCAAACCATCAAGATTGGAGGTTTGCCATGTTTGAAGAACTTTATTCCGGCGAAGCCGCTCGGCGTCGACACCGCAGCGCTCCCTTTGCTGATGAACGAGAGCGGTATCTTCGGCACTGCGCCGACCTGGGGGGAACTCGCGCGACGCTACGTGCGAAGAGTGCAGCACTTCTGTGGCTCTCAGGCCGTCTCAAGCCGAGCGCATCGCAAGGCATCGACCTGAAGCAGCTGCATAAAATCGCGCAACTACGCGAAACCAAGAGCGCCACCGCCGCACGCAGACTGATCGACATCGCCCGGCCGTGGCTGCGCTTTCTTGGTTGGTGGCGTGTACCCCATGTCGAGTTGCGTTTTCAGCACCAACTCGATCAGTATGTCGTTTGGATGCGCGAACGTGGGCTCAGCCCCTTGACCATCGAGTGTTGGCAAGCTCGTGCCAGAATGTTCCTGCAATGGTGCGAGCAGACCGGTCGGCATTTATGCACCCTGCAGCCAAGCGATATTGACCACTACTTCATCAGTGAGGGCACGGGGCGCTGGTCTCGCGTTTCGGTGTCCAGTATTGCATCGGCGCTACGAGCGTTCCTGCGCTTTGCGGCTACGCAGGCGGCGTGCGATCCAAGACTGGCAAGCACCATTCAGCGTCCGCGACGCTATCAGCAGGAAGCGCTGCCGTATGCCCCGGACTGGACCGATGTTCGGCGGATCCTGGCGGACACCGAGACGAACACATCCAAAGACGTCCGTGATCGTGCGATCTTGATGCTGCTTGCAATCTACGGATTGCGCCGCGGTGAAGTCGCGTCGTTGCGGCTTGACCAGATCGATTGGCAAGGACGCGTGCTGCGGATATTTCGTTTGAAGCGGCGGCAGGCCCAAATCTACCCGCTTCTGCCCTCCGTAGCCGAGGCGCTAGCGCGCTACGTCGATACGGTTCGCCCGCAAGCCCCATGTCCGGAGGTGTTTATCCGGCTGCAAGCGCCGTGGGGTCCGATCACGCCCAGCTCCATCTACAATATTGTCAACCGCAGGTTCATTGCGCTCGGCATCCACGTCGCCCATCGGGGGCCTCACGCACTAAGACACGCCTGTGCCGCCCGGCTCCTTAGCGATGGCCTGACGCTTAAAGAGATCGGCGACCATCTGGGGCATCGCAGCACATCAGCGACCCAAATTTACGCCAAGGTCGACATAAGATCTCTTCGTGAAGTCGGCGATTTTGACCTTGGAGATCTGCAATGAAGTTGATCCAAGTTATCGACGCCTATGTGACGCTGCAACAATCGTTAGGGAAGCGCTTTAAAGCAGCGGTGAGATTGCTGCGGCAGTTCGATCGTGAGATGGGAAGCCCGCAGATCGACCAGGTCTGCCCAGAAGCCATCGCCGCCTTTCTCCGGGGATCAGGATTGCTCAGTGCAACTTGGACGCTAAAATATCGCGTATTATCCGGACTTTACCGGTTCGCTATCAGTCGAGGTCACGTGGATCGTTCGCCATTGCCGGCGAGCCAGCCCAAACTGCCGCCACAGCAATCACCCTATGTCTACTCCACGGACGAACTGCGCCGGTTGCTTGATGCTACAGCCTCTCTGTATGCTGCGCATAGCCGGTTGCAGGCGCCGATGTACCGAACGCTGCTGCTCTTGCTTTATGGAAGCGGCATGCGCATCGGTGAAGCGCTGGGGCTCAGCTTGCGGGATGTCGATCTCGGTGAGCGGATCATCGTCGTACGCAATACGAAGTTCTTCAAAACCCGGCTGGTGCCGATCGGTCCGAAGCTCGCCCAGGAGTTGGCTGCCCATATCGAGCGGCGGCGGCAGCTTCCCTTGCCCGCGGGAGAGGATTCACCGCTGTTCACGACGCGTACCGGCCGGGGTTGGCCCTATCAACATGTCATCACGCTGTTTCAGCGTGTGCGGCATGTGGCCGGCATCAATTGTCCTACTGGCGAACCGCGCCCGCCGCGCCTGCACGATTTCCGGCACACGGCTGCCGTGCATCGCGTGCTCGCCTGGTACCGCTCGGGAAAGGACGTTCAACGGTTATTGCCGCAATTGGCCACTTATCTCGGCCATACCGACATCAAGTCTACCCAGCGCTACCTGCAAATGACGCCTGAGCTTCTACAAGAGGCAAGTCTGCGCTTCGCCCGTTACTCACATTGGGGGGAACGGCGATGAACAACAAAAATCTGATCGGCCTATGGATCCGGCGCTTTCTGCTTGAGCACGTGGTGACCGAACGCAACCTCGCACGAAACACCCAGGCCAGTTATCGCGACACACTGACATTGTTGTTGCCGTTCGTCAGTGCTCGCGCAGGCCAAGCCATTGATCGGATGGCCGTCGAAGATTTGACGCCGACGATTGTGCGCCAATTCCTCGACCATTTAGAACAGGATCGCCACTGTAGCGGTGTCACACGGAACCAACGGCTTGCCACCATCCATTCGCTGGCCCGCTTCATTGGCATGCGCTCTCCGGTTCACCTGTCATGGTGCGCCGAAATCCGTTCGATCCCGTTCAAAAAGACGGCCAAAACGGTGGTCGGGTATCTGGAGAAGGACGAGATCGACGCTTTGCTCAATCAGCCGGATCAGAGCACCGCGATGGGATTTCGCGACCATACCCTATTGCTTTTTCTCTACAATAGCGGTGCACGTGCCGACGAAGCAGCAAAATTGACCATCGGCAGCCTGCAGCTTGGAACTTCCCCTTCTGTCCGTATCCTCGGCAAGGGAAATAAGCTTCGAATGTGTCCCCTCTGGCCAGCGACATCGTCGTTGTTGTCTCAGCTAGCCAATGGCCGGAGCGCGAGTGAGACCATCTTTCTGGGGCGCACAGGCCAACCGATGACCCGCTTCGGCATACATCGTCTCGTCACGAATTATGCCGGACTGGCAAGCAAGATCGTGCCGGCGCTGACGGCCAAACGCGTCAGTCCACACACGATCCGGCACACTACCGCCGTACATCTGCTGCGCGCAGGTGTTGACATCAACACGATCCGAGCTTGGTTGGGGCATGTTTCGCTGGACACGACGCACATCTATGCCGAAGTCGACATGGAGATGAAAGCAAAGGCTTTAGCCAGCGTCGATATCTCAGACCAGTTGCAATCACCGCGAAACCGTAAAAAGCTGCCATCTCTCATGACTTTCTTGAGAGCGTTGTAAGCGGGGCGCTGGCCGTTCTGTTATGTGCGGCCTCCGGGCCAGGAACGCAGATTTTCCTGGCCCCGTCACCTCAGCCGCAACATAAATTTTGGCGCAACATATCCCGAAAAAGCGTCAGCCTGCAGAATGCCGGTGAAGCCTTGCAAATGGCTCTCGGGATGCTCCTGTCTGCGATCCCGGGAAGCGTAATAAAGCGCGGCCGGCGGCGAGGTTCCGCCAAA
>JARRLC010000224.1:0-3666 GCA_037387425.1 Alphaproteobacteria bacterium | reverse complement strand
GGACTGGCGACTCATGAGCGGAAAGCGGCAGAAAACCCAATGTTCAGTGGCCTTGGAACCGGCAGGGGAGGGTGAAGCCCTCTCTGGCAGGTCTCCGAGGGTCGAACCGTTTGCGGCGAAACCTGCATCCGAAAGCCCGGCTTCAGCGGAACAATTAATGGAGGAGGTGTGCCGCCGGGAAAATCTCGAAGCAGCGTGGAAACGCGTTCGAGGGAATAAGGGCAGTCCTGGCGTGGATGGGATGACCATCGACGCTGCCAAGGGCTACTTGCGTGAGCAATGGCCAAACATCCGGTCTCAACTGCTTGAAGGAACCTATCAGCCGCTACCGGTCAAACGGGTGGAAATCCCCAAGCCGGATGGCGGGGTTAGAAAGCTCGGCGTGCCTTGCGTTGTAGACAGACTAATCCAGCAGGCGTTGCTGCAGGTTCTTCAGAAGCGCTGGGACCCAACGTTTTCTGAACACAGCTACGGTTTCCGGCCGGGACGCTCCGCCCATCAAGCGGTCGCTCAGGCCCAACGCTATATTGCGGAGGGGTATGGCATCGTGATCGATTTGGACCTCGAAAAATTTTTCGACCAGGTTAATCACGACATGCTGATGGCGCGCGTCGCCGCCCGTGTATCCGATAAGCGCGTGCTCAGACTCATCCGGGCGTTCCTGAACGCTGGGGTGATGGAAAACGGTTTGGTTTATCCGGTGGACGAAGGGACCCCGCAAGGCGGTCCGCTTTCGCCCCTCCTCAGCAATCTCGTGCTCGACGATCTCGACAAGGAACTGAGCCGGCGGGGACACCGCTTTTGCCGGTACGCAGACGACTGCAACATTTATGTTCGTAGCCGCCGCGCCGGTGAACGCGTCATGGCCTCCGTGACCCGGTTTCTGACCCAAAAGCTAAGGCTCACGGTCAACGAGATGAAAAGCGCGGTGGCGCAACCGGAGGAGCGCAAGTTCCTGGGTTTCACCATCTCGAACGATGGGACTGAGCGGCGCATCGCGCCCAAGGCCCTTGCAAAGTTTAAGATGAAAATCCGGGATATGACCAGCCGGACACGCGGACGTAGTTTGGAACAGATCGTCGACGACCTCGCCCCATATCTCATTGGTTGGCGTGGATATTTCGGCTTCTGCCAGACGTCGCGTGTACTCACGAACCTGGAAGCATGGATACGCCGGAGGTTGCGTTCATATCTCTGGCGGCAATGGCGGAACGGTCCAAATCGCTTCAAGGAGCTACGCCGACGTGGCGTGCCGAAGTTCCTCGCGGCGGTAGCGGCTGGGTCACCCACCGGATATTGGCGCATGTCATCACATCCGGCGGTACAGAAAGCCTTGCGCAACCATGTTTTCGATGATCTCGGTTTGCCCCGGCTCTATATCGCCGCGAAAGCTTAACCCGGTCGAACCGCCGCGGTACGGATCCGTATGCCAGGTGGTGTGGGAGGGGCGGCGCCGTGAGGCGTCCCCCTATCCCGATCAAAGGCCGGGAGCGGCCGTTGGGGATGCGAGCTACGAACGGCGGTTATTTGGGGTATCGCAATCATTTTCACTGGTGCTGTGATTTGCGCAGTTTAACTGCTACCTTGCAGGCCTGCAGCGGAGTTCAAGTTATATAATTTTCCCGTAAAGCCCTTAAGTGTTGGCGGCGGTTTGAATTTCTTCTAAAACCAGCGGATTAAATTTGTCGCTGTCGATGTGATTGGCTCGATCGATTGTTTTTCCCTGTGATTGCGTTTCCACGCTGCGGCTCATCCAAACATTGAGATTGGACAAACATCGCCGTGGTCGATGATGCGTCCCCGCAGGAGGGGACGCGATGGGCCATGGATACCGCCGTAAGTGCAAATGCTGTCAGAAGTTATTTTGTCCCGATCCGCGCAACCGGCGTCATTAGCGTTACTGTTGAGAAACTGCTGGATCACGCCGACAGAGAGCTTCATTCAGAAGCCTCAATGACCTTCATGAGGCGTTTGGCGATGCTAAGAGCTAGCGCGCTCAACCACAACGCCAGAGCCACCATCAAGAAGCCGCTAGCGAGCCAGAGGTAGGTTTTGACCGCCCAGACAGCCGATTTAATAACACGCCGCTTCCAGGAGATTGGCTGCGGTTTTCTGATTTCTGCAAGAGTGAGCTTGACAGTGCAGAATTCGTTCTCGGTGTCAAAATCGCCGAGCGATATACTGAGGTTCTGTATCTCCTCCTCGACCTCGGCGAGACGTCGGTGCACTTTCAGCCGCTCATCGACTGACCCTCCAGAAGCCGCAAGTTCGAGCAGCGTTTTCTTTGCATTTTGCAGTGACTGCCGCTTTGCGTTTAGTTGGCGGTACTCGTTGGTCTTATCGTTCTTGACGATGGTCAGGTGTGTAACCCTGCCGATTTGGGAGACATTCTTGATAAAATCTTCGAATTTCACCGGAGGTATGCCGATGCCAAGTTGAAGAACACGGCGCCCGGTAAGCCCCTGCTGCTGTTCGTACTGGACCAATCCAGCTGTTTCGGAAATTAGCGCGTTTACCTTTTTCCGGGTGTCATCGAAGGAGCGGGTCGTCTCGCGCAGAGTTGCGATCTTTTCATATTTTTGCGTGTTGCCAAGGGATTGCGGTGCGCTGCCACCCTTCTTAAAACTCGCATAGTTCTTCCGGGAAATTTCGAAGCCGTCATAGCTAACAGCCGCACGGTAATAATGCCGTTTGGCATCGACGCTCAACTTGTAGAGGAATAGGGCTGCCAACGCCACAACGCTGACAATACCGGCACGCAAAAGAAGTTTTTTCAATTTTAGCCTCTGGTGGTTTGACGTCAGCTAGCAATATCTGCTGATTGCCCGTAACATCTTTGCCGAAAGTGGTGCGCCAACGCGGCGCCCTCATCGCCTTGGTTTTCCGTCCATTCTTGTCATCCGCGCCGAACCATCTGGGTAATAGGGTGATCTTATGGCGGTGGAATGGGCGATTGTGTGGCAAAGGCGCATCCCGCTCCGTCTTGCCGGGGCATCGACGAAGGGACGGGCGTCCTCGGTATGCGTCGCACCCCGCATTGTTGCGGTGGCGCGAACTAGTGATGCTGAAGGAATTGGCGCGATCGGCAAGCGCAAACATCTACATCGGCTTCAAGAAGCACGACATGCTGAAAGTAGACGACGATTGACGTCATAGGGGGCCTGTCGCAAATTTCTAATCAGGTCGCAGCAAAGCGTATCACCGGACGCAGTTATGCATCGAGTGCAGCCCCTTAACGCTCGCCAGAATTTACTGAGGCGAGATCGGCTGGATCGTAAGTATACTCAAGAATGTCGCCGGGCTGACACCCTAGCGCTGCACAAACCCTGGCAAGCGTATCAAGGCGAATGCCTTTCACCTTCGTTGAGCGAAAAAGCGATAGATTGGCTTCCGTGATGCCGATGCGTTGCGCAAGGTCGCGGCCGGTCATGCGCCGACGCGCCAACATTACATCAAGATTGACACGGACTGGCATAGGCAGCCCCCTTTTCAAAGGCCTTAGAAAAACAACGCATTTTCTTCCGCAAGAGAGGCTGCGCCCCGCAGTACCGACGCCACAATCCGCAGCATGCAGCCGGCCAGAATCAACATGATATCGTTCGAGCTAACCGCAATAATAAGGGCATGCGGGATAACATCCAGCCACGACAGGCCCGCCGACAGCGT
>JARRLC010000223.1:0-3705 GCA_037387425.1 Alphaproteobacteria bacterium | reverse complement strand
ACTCTACCGTAAGACGTATGCTGTCGTCATTTTTGTCATAAGCAGTTGTTTTTACTGTGAATTATGGGGAAAACGGTTTTGGAAAATTCAAATGGGGGTAGATTTGGGGGTATCTATAACTTGCAGCATAAGGAATATCTAAATATTACAAAGAATAATAATGTAAATATGAGTCCTCTCCTGGGCACCAGCCATCTCCTAACAAATTGTTTTCTCCAGGTAAGACAATTACTTGCCGCTGAATGAGTTGCGACGGTGCGTTTTTTGCGCGCCAATCTCACCGTTTTGGGTGGGGACAAATTGCCCCGCTTTTCTGCCACTACTCTGATTTTTATAAATAATCTCAGTCCGCCCCGGGGAGTTACCCTTCTTGCACAAGGCTTTCCACTACCTATAGCGCAAGCGTGAGGCCTCACCTCCCCCCTAACGCAATCTCAGCTATTACCGCGAACTTGCCAATTCAGAGCGAACCGCTTCATACATCACCTATATAGGGAGATGACATGCTGTGGATTCCATACGCGCTGGCGGCCAGCTTCACAATTACGGCGTTCGGCCAGGCCAACGCGCATTTTAAGCTGCCGGGGCCGCTGCTCAATATCTACCGTGGCGCTACGCCTGTTCTAATGATGCTGCCGTTCGCGCCGCTGATCGACTTCCCGACAGCGTGGCAATTCTATGCACTAACTGCTGTTAACGGATTTATCGTTTCGTTCAGCGACGCCCGCATTTTTGACGCCACCGCGAAATTCGGCAACGGTCAGGTGCAGCGCTTGCTGCCGCTGGTGCTTATTTTGGTGTTTTTCGTGTGGCTACCACTAGATATGGACCACACGGCGAAACTTCTGGCCCATCCTCTGTTAACCGCGGGCATTATCGCCGCGCTTATTATCGCGTGGGTCAGCCTGTTCTTCATGACGCGCACGCGAATTACGCTGGACGCGCTATATTATGTGCTGCCGGTTATTTTCGCCACCGCGCTGATCGATCCTGTCAACAAGCTCACAACGCGCTACAGCCATGGACTTTCCGGCGCAGCCAGCTATACGCTGTTCGTTTCGCTGTGGGTTTTTGTATTCATGTTGCCGCGCCTTGCTATAGGGCGCATCCAGGCGTCGAATATGCTAAGCCTGCGCACAGCTGGCTATGGAACCATCATCGGCGTGTTTGTGATAGCATCTAGCCTAACGAAAAACCATGCGATGTCATACGCGCCGAACCCGGCCTTCGTGTCAGCTATCATCTTTTGCGCAGGCATCTGGGCGACGATCTACGCGCGAGTACGCGGCCTTCCCGATGAGCACAACGTTCCGGCGGCGATTGTGTTCATTTTCAGCACGATCGCGTTGATGCTATTAGCGCGGATGATTTAACAGCCCCTATCAGACGTTGCGAGCCACGCCAGCGCGCCGCGCGCTGCAGCCGCACCGGTTGCGAAACACGCTTGCAACAAATACCCACCAGTGGGCGCCTCCCAATCGAGCATCTCGCCAGAGGCGAAAACGCCGGGCCGCGCGCAAAGCATGACAGCCTCGTCCAGCGCGTCGAACATCACGCCGCCTGCGGTGGAAATCGCCCGTTCGATGGAGGCTGGCGCTGTGAGACGCACCGGCACGGCTTTGATAAACGCAGCCAACGCTTGCGGTGACATGGCGGCAAGCTGTCCTGGCAAATCCAGCGCGGCTTCTTGCAAAATCCCTGTCTCCAGCGGCGACAGCTTCGCCGCCTTGCGCAGGAAATTGGCGAGCGACGCCTTGCCACGCGGACGTTGCAGTCGCGCCGCCAACGCCTCCACTGTTTGACCGGGGCGCAAGTCAAAATGGAGCACAGCTCCGGCTTCTCTCTGGCGTTCAATGGCGTCACGCAACGCCGCCGAGAGCGCATATACCGCGCCGCCCAGAAGCCCCTCGCGCGTGATGAGCGCTTCGCCACGCACGATACGCCCCTCGAAGCTCAAGGCAATGCCCTTCAGCGGCTGGCCATGGAACCGCTCGCGGAACATCTCGCTCCAGGCGACGAGAAATCCGCAATTGGCTGGCTTCAACGGCGAGATGGCGACGCCTGCCTCGGCAAGCAGGGCAGTCCACGAACCGTCTGAGCCCATACGCGGCCAACTCGCGCCGCCTAGCGCTAGAATTACCGCATCAGCATGCGCGTCAACGCCACCTTCCGGCGTGGCGAAACGTAAAACTCCATCCGCGCGCCATCCTTCCCAGCGATGCCGTGGTTTGAACTCCACGCCACACGCCGCCAACGACCGCAACCACGCGCGCAAACATGGCGTGGCCTTCATCGCCACCGGAAACACTCGCCCGCTAGAGCCAACAAATGTCGGCTGTCCAAGCCCCTCGCACCATTCACGCAAGCGCTCAGGCGGAAACGCCTCAATCGCTGCGCGCAGGCTGGGAACCGCCGCACCATAGCGGCCAAGGAAAGATTCCAGCGGTTCGTTATGCGTGAGGTTCAAACCGCCTCGCCCCGCCAGCAAAAACTTGCGCCCCATAGTGGGCATGCGGTCATACACGGTGACGCGTACGCCTTCGCGTGCAGCGATCTCGGCGGCCATCAATCCGGCAGGGCCGCCGCCAATGATGGCAATATGAGCTGAAGCAGTAGGCGTTTTCATAGATTATCTTTACGGTTCCTGGGCATGCTCTATAGCGTTATTCATCATTTTTGCGTTGAGCATGCCTCTGAGCACGCCTGACTGGAGAATCAAACTAAAAACGCGCTCATCCATTTGACCTGTTATTTCAAGGTTCTGTAATTTTACAACCTGCTCAGCATCACTAGTGCACTGACGCATTCAGAAGATTCATGCATGAGTGCACTAGCTCTTTGTTTATGCATCAATTTTTCCAAACTCGGCTGCAGCCTTCGTTTGGATCGATGCACTAGCTTTAAGATCCAGGAATTTCTGGAACAACTCAACAGATAGATTGCGTTTGCCGGGTTTCTCCAGAAAAGCCAGAGTTAATTCCTTATCATCGGCGGATAGATTGTTCCACTCCTGCGCAACACCAGCATACAGCTCAGCGGAGATAGGGGACAATAGATAAAGATGATATTGCGGATTATCTGCCAGGCTTTTCTTTGTTACAGATGTGAATTGATCGATTTGACTATCTTTGACTTCAAGATTCTTATCGAGTTTTCTTGTCTGCATTAAAACCTTGATCCTGATAAAACCTTCAACGTCGCGCCGGGGCATAATTCGTTTGCTTCTGCGATCAACTACGACAGCGGGAGCAGGCTCGTTTAAAAGTTTGAGAAAAGGCTGCCTTCACTTTGAGGATCAAAAAATGCATCCCCCAAAAAGTTGGGTCGCAATAACAATTCTTTTGGAGTGCTCGGATTTGATGTTAAATGCCTCGTTTTAACTTCTATTATTTTTGTTGCTATTCTACATTCATCCTTGCAATGATCTGCATCATCATAAGATAGTCTATAGTCAGCAACAACTTTGTTAAGCTCCTTATCTGTCAAAGAGCGATTCAGATAGGCTTTGAAGAACTTTTTCACCACACTGCGCACATCTGGTTCGGCCGCCACTGTTTGCGCACTGGCACTCCACGTTACGAAAAATGCCAGAGATAGAACCCCAATTATCAAAAAACGGAAAATCAAGCTTTGTGACATGATGCGAATACTCCCGCATGTTATGTCCGTAAATCTTGCCGAACGGCTGATCGCTGACACATCCAA
>JARRLC010000222.1:0-4174 GCA_037387425.1 Alphaproteobacteria bacterium | reverse complement strand
TTTGCGCAGAAGCGCCTTGAACACCTGAACATCAGAGCGCTGAATCAGCCCGAGGCCGATCGAGCACAGTAAGTACACGATTATACATACGGGCACGCCAATTAAGAACGGAAGCGGCGGCAACCACCAGAAAAACGCCAAGGTGACTGATGCCGCGCCGAGCGCCCTCGCCATGTCGATCAGAATGTCCGATCCAAGGCATTTTTGCCTTAGCATGTACATCGCTCCCGCCACGAGCACGATTTCGCTTATGACAAAGGCCACAACCACCCCGATGCCGCCATTGCCCGTTCGCTCTTGGAAAATAGGGATGAGCACCAGTTCCAACACCGTACAGATCGCCACGCTGGTCACCTTCAGTATGGTAAAGGCCTTTTCCCGGTCCAGCGAAAAAAGGGCGACGCCAAATAACACGCTGACAAAAAGTAGAAAGAAACCTGGAGCGTAGACTTTCAGAATGATACCCGAGGGAACAAAGTTGCCTTCCCCATACATGATGGCAATGACGTCATCCGCGAATAAAAAGGTTCCGACAGCAGCAAGTGCGCCAAGCCACATAATTGGCCGTAGCGCTGCGCGGACCTCTGCTCTGTGGGTGTCCTCATTCGCTGCTGCACGGGTGATACGTGGGAATGATGCCATACCAATAATGAGCGCCGGCATGAGCATCGTGTTCATGATATTCTTCGCTGCACCGTACCAGCCGACGACATCCCCCGGAGCCAATTTGGAAAGCAGCACCGCATCAATATAGGGCTGGACATTGTTCAAGGCGTTGAAGGCGAGCGGCGCCAAGCCTAGCATCAAGATTTGGCGCGCAATTTCGCTGGAATAGCGCAAAGGACCGGTTGTCACCTGGCGATAGAGCCTGATGGCAAGAGCAAGCGCGACGAAGCCGGCCAGCGTCTGCGCCACTAATACGCCCGGAAGCCCCGCACCAAAGCCGAGCGCGACCAGGGCAAGCCCTACCAAGGCGATTTTATTTGCGACCGACACCCAGGCGTCAAGCCCCATGCGCTCACGGGCGCGAAACACAATCCCGTAACCCTGTGCGAGAAAAAAAGGCAGGCTCACAGCAATGAAAGCAACCGAATACCAAAAGGTGGTTTCATCATAGCCCAGAGTCCAAAGTACGAACACAGATGGAACTGCCACCAGCGCCGCGCCAACGACGCGCAAAACCAACGCCGTGCCAAGGAGATTACTGCCGCTAGAGGGCTGACGCGCAACCTCGCGCATCATGTAAAGCTGCTGCCCCCAATCGACCAGCACATAGGCAAAGCCTGTGAACGAAGCGATCAAAAAATAGAGGCCGAAATCGCTGGCGCCCAGATTTCTGCCAAGCGCTGCGCTGAAGACAATCGCCAATGCGGTGGTTACCACTTGCCCGAGCATCAGATAGACGGCGTTGCGCGCGACAGTCCCGTGGCCATCTACCATATCTTCCCCCGGTTTCACTGAGACAGGGGCTTTGCGATCTCCCTGGGTATCCGTCAGCTGGTTCGCTGGGCCTTTAAGCATGTACAAAACTCGTTTTACCAATAGCCTCACGCCGCCATTTCTAGAAAGAAACAAAATCCTAGTGCACTGACACATTCAAAAGATTCATATGTCAGCGCACTAGCTCTTTGTTTATGCATCGATTTTACCAAACTCCGGTGTAACCTCCGTTTGGATCGATGCACTAGATATATAATTTCGTTTCTTTCCTCAGTGAGACGGCGGCGCAGGCAGCGAACTATCAAGACACCGTTAAGCTTCCCGATATCCTGTTACACGGCATCATATATGAGGGGCAGCTTGTTGCTCGTCCCTGTCTCAATAAGAGTTTGTAGAGAAAATACTGAATAACGGTGTCATGATGATAATTTTGATATCAAGCCAGATGGACCAATTGTCTATATATTCGAGATCATAGCTAATACGCTGCGCCATCTTCTCAGGATTTTTGGTCTCACCACGAAAACCATGGACTTGCGCCCAGCCAGTAATACCAGGTTTCACGCGATGCCGGTTGGCGTAATTCTCCACAATGTCACCATAATACGTGTTGTGGGCCACGGCATGTGGGCGTGGTCCTACAATGGACATCTCGCCCTTCAAAACGTTTATCAATTGAGGTAATTCATCCAAACTTGTACGTCGCAGGATACGCCCTACTCTCGTGATGCGTTTGTCGCCGCGCGTAACTTGCACGACTTTGTCGCCGTTTTCCATGCAGGTCATTGTACGGAACTTTAAGACCTCAATGATCTGATGATTATAGCCGTGGCGACGCTGCCGGAAAAAAACAGGCCCACGCGAATCCAGCTTGATGGCAATGGCTATGATAACCATTGCGGGGATCGCTAGTATAAGCCCCAAGGTTGCCAGTATGTAATCTTCAACTTTTTTGAAGAACGCTCCCCATCCAGCAATGGGCTTCGACATGGTCGTGAGATAGGTGAATTCTCCCATGCGCCCAATCCGTATCCCGGTATAATGCAGATCTCCTAAATCGGGTATGATATGAATATCTGCTGCCACCCTCTCCAACTTCTCAAGAACGAGATTGGCCACGGTCGCATGACTGGAGTGAAGCGCCACCACGATATCGTCGACTTCGTATTCATGGGCCTGTTCAGCAAACGCCGCTATGATTTGTTGCACTTCTTCTAGGTGGACAAGTCCAGCCAGCGGCAATTCGATATCACCGCACAACGAATAATGACTGCTATCGTTACGAATATATTCCCTCAGCATTGAGAACCGATCGCCATAGCCGATCAGCACAACCCCCCGCTGCAGAACGCCAGACCGATCCATCCGCTGAAAGAATTTAATGATGCCTCCTCTTCCCACCGTAAAAAACAACAGCATGAGCAGTGTCCAATACAAGCTCCACAATCGAGAAAAAGTATCTGAAACTTTCAGGAAGAAGAGCACCACTAAGAGGAAAGCGCAGGTGGTGACCCAGACATAGAACACTGAGGAGAGCTGTGCTGAAAAACTTGTCAGCTTGGCCGTATCGTAAAGCCCCCTCTGATAGCCGACGAAGTAAAACGTCAGCACAACCAGCGACATAATACTTAAGTAATTGATAGTATCTAAAGGATTTCCATGATGAAATCCTACGTAAATATATTCCGCGGCAAACCCGGCTGCAAATATCGAAACAGCATCGAATGCAACCATTATCTCGACAAGCATTTTTCTAGATAAAAAACGATTTCTTTTCAGACCTCCCGGCGATTTCACCGAAAATGCCTCTTTAGACGAATTGTCTTTATTCGGATTATGTGAAACTATTTTCATTTCTCACACAACTAGCAAACTACGCCGCGCACGATAAAATATGCTAAATATGGTAGTAATTGTATTTATCTAGTATAAAAAGACGCTTCCCGTCAATACACTATCATCGCACTAGTCAAGATAATGGTGGATAAACATAGCAGGTACATCAACCGAAAGCTGTGTTAATTCAATTTATATACCAAGTTACTTTATAACTCACATTAAGATTAAGTTTTACAATTTTGATAACTACGTCCCGGCTTGCAATAAACTTTTCATAAAAATCACCATTTGGAGGAATTGAGAGGTGTACGTCATACAAACTCACAAGGTTGTATCAAGGTTAAATGGCTATTCTTCGCTGTAAGCTGACGGGGTGAGACCTTGGCGCCACGCAGAGCGTATTTCCTGCGCGCTTAACAAGGTTCGGGCTTCTCAATGACGGCCAGCATGTGACTCTATGTCCGGCAACTGAACCAGCTGGAGGTTGGCATAAAATCGTTCAGCACGTTTCTTGCCCTTCTTGGCGAGATTACCAATCCCCGACGAAAAGAAGGCAAGATCTATGGGCTTGCCAATGTGTTGTCGTTTTCGATCCTGGCCATCGTGACTGGAGCCAATTTTTACCGGGGCATCCACACTTTCATGGAAATGCACAGGCCCCGCTTGCATGCGGCGTTCGGCCTGTCGTGGAAACGGGCGCCGGCGTATACGGCGATCCGGTATATTTTGCAAGGACTTGCCGCTGAGGCTATCGAATAGGTATTCCGCAGGCACGCTGAACTTCTGAATACCGTAGCTGACGCCGCGCAAGGTCCGGATACGACCCCACACTCGCGAACGTTCTGATGTCCATTGTCAAGTACTCTAAACGCGCCACATCCGCCCCTTCGCTCAA
>JARRLC010000221.1:0-3729 GCA_037387425.1 Alphaproteobacteria bacterium | reverse complement strand
CTATCATCAAAGGTCAGGCGAAAGAGTTTGTTTTGTTTGTGGAGCATCCGACTCTTTATACGGCTGGTACCATCGCCAAGCCTCAAGATTTGCTTTCACCCGATCTTTTCCCTGTATATACGGCGGGGCGCGGTGGCGAGTACACTTATCATGGTCCTGGGCAACGGGTGGTTTATGTCATGCTCGATCTGTCGCGGCGGCGGAAAGACGTGCGTTGTTTTGTCGCAACTTTGGAGCGTTGGATTATTGACACACTCGCCACATTTGGTGTTACCGCTGAGACACGCTCAGGACGTACAGGCGTATGGGTAACAAGGCCAAACAAAGGGGCGGGTGTTGAAGAAAAGATCGCTGCGATTGGCCTGCGTGTACGTCGGTGGGTAAGTTTTCACGGCATCAGTATCAATGTCTATCCCAATCTTGAGCATTATCGTGGCATTGTAGCATGTGGTATTCATGATCAGGGGGTTACAAGTCTGAAGGATTTAGGGTACGAAATCTCTATGTCCAGGTTAGATATGGCATTGAGCGCCACATTCTCGCGCCATTTTGGCCGCATGGATAAGAGCAGTACCGGGGCTGAGTTACCAAGCATGGTTTCGCATGAGAGGTGAAGGGAAGAGCAATGTTGTACTACAACCGCGCTTCCTGGTTTTCAGATCACACAGACAAATATTTGTCACACTGTGAAGCCAATCATTGAGTGACGCGCAGAGGACATTCGGTTAAAAAACAACTAGGTGCATGTGCGAAGGATCGGGAAGTTGGCCGTTGAGAGGACGATGTCTGGCTGCTTCGGACGGTGTACTGGCTTATGTGTCACTAGTTGCCTTTCTAAAGTGTAAGCGTAGCAGCGATGGACCAAACTATAGTCATGGATCAGGTGCCGGCCAGTCTACAAAGCGGACAAAAAGAGAAGATCAGGAAGTTACGCCGGCGTCTCCAGACATCTGAGACATTTGTCATGCCGGATGTGTGGGATGTTGCCAGCGCGCGCGTCATGGCGGACGCCGGGTTCGAGTTTATCGGCACTTCGGCGGAGGCGATTGCATGGTCTATGGGCTATCAGGCGAAAGACCGTGTGCCGCTGGATGATCTGCTTAGCGTCGCCGCGCGCATTACGAAGAATTTCAACTCTCCCGTTACTGTCGATCTGGAAGGCGCCTCTGGTCGTTCCATTGACGAGATTCGCTACGCTGTAAGAGCGGCGATTGATGCAGGATGCGTAGGCATCATGCTTAGCGACGGCGGACGCAGCGGTAATCATGGCATTCTCCCCGAAGAGGAAATGACCGAATATGTCCGGGCGGTCAAAGCCGCCACCGCTGAGGCAAAAATGCCCGCTGTTATGATCATCAGCACTGAGGCTTTCCAACTGGGCGCGCAGGTTCATTCACCGTTTGAAACCTCGGTTGAACGGTCCGAAGCATATTTTGCCGCCGGGGCTGATTGCGTGATGGTGCCGGGCGTACAGCACTTGCAAATTCTTGAGCGGCTGACGCATGTGGTGGATGGTCCGCTGGCGGTTTCCATCGGCTACAATCCCGCACCAGATATCAAAGAGTTTGCTCAGATCGGCGTTTCCTGCATCACGTTTGGCGGCAGTTTGATGCGCTCGCTGCTCGGCACGATGCGGCTGAAAGGCGAGGAGCTGCTTGCGTTTGGGCATTTCAACCATCTGGATAAGGCGATTCCGCCTGGGCAGATGGAAACGCTGCTTCGCTAGTGCATCGATCCAAACGGAGGTTACGCCGGAGTTTGGTAATATTGATGCATAAGCAAAGAGCTGGTGTGCTGACATATGAATCTTTTGAATGTGTCAGTGCGCTAGTCGATTGATGCTAAACGTTTCATCCTCTTAGATTATTCCCGTGTGATTGTATCGGCTGTGGCGGGTAGCTAGCTTACCAACATGATTTGGTGGGATGGCATGGGCGTGGCTACGCCCTCTGGTACGCAAAGCCTCTCTCTGTAGGGTAAGATATATCAGTCAAACGCACGTCTGCGGGCGCCACAAAGAGCGCTAGCACTGCAGGTAATGCGATCTTTATTCTAAAATCTTTTAAGTAATTCCAAGGATATAAGCGCACCTCCGACGCATTGTGCGATATGATATATACTAATCAGCCGTACACAGCACGAAACGGTATAAGCTATACATTTATCTCACCTTCTCATTCTAGTCTGAGCTATTAATATTCTCAGCCTTGGAAGTCTCCCTTCACGCACGGCCTTATGGCGACTGATGCAATGCGACAACACATCTGAAAATCGCGTTAACAAAACCTTAGGTTGAGTTGACCTCTCGTTCGCAAGCTGATAGCAATTGCTCAAACGATAGAGAAAAGCAAATAGGCGAGTAAGCAATTATATTTTTATCTCATATATCGTTGCAGTTATACTAATAATACATGATAGGTGTAATTGAATGTAATCAATATTCTCAGCGCCAGGAATATCTATAAGACATATTTATCTTTGCATAGCTCTATACAGAGGATAATGTGATGAAGCGGACATTTGTTGTTGTTGCATTATTACTTTTAGCAACGCCTGCAGCGGCTGACATGGTTTACAAGCCAGTTAATCCGTCGTTTGGGGGTGATCCGTTTAACTCCAGTCATTTGACGGGGCTGGCGTCATCTCAGAACCTCCAAACCCCTTCTTCAAGCTCCAATACAACGCAAACGGCTGGGAAGCGTTTTCTATCGATGTTGCAGTCCCGTTTGTATTCATCGTTAGCATCTCAAGTCGCTGAGGCGATTTTTGGAGAAAATGCCAAGCAAAGTGGAAGTGTCACATTTGATGATCAGCAAGTTGAATTTGTAAATACTGGCTCAGAGATACAAATTAAAATTACAGATTTTCTTACTGGCGAAGTCACAAACATTGCCGTGCCAACTCTCGTGACGGAATAGTTCAGATAAAAAGATCAAGCTTTCATTCTCACGCTTGCAGTGTTGGGAGACCAATTCTTATGCGGCATGTCCGGAATTTCAAAAAAGTTGGAGTGTTTCTGGCGCTGCTGGTTGCCACCAGCCTGAGCGGTTGCGAGACAATCGCCAAACGGCAACTCAGCGAGAGTTTGCTGCCGCCAGTGCTCAACCCGGTCACAAAAGTCAACCATACATTGCGCACTTTGCCACCGCCAACCGGGCGCGTCGTGGTCGCTGTCTATGGCTATACCGACCAGACCGGCCAGATGAAGCCGACGGATGGTACACAAACGCTGTCCAAGGCCGTTACCCAAGGAGCGACTTCGGTGCTCGTTAAGGCGTTGCAGGATACCGGCAATGGCGCGTGGTTCACGGTGGTGGAACGCGAACGACTTGATCACCTGTTGAAAGAGCGCCGCATCGTGCAGGAAATGCGCAAGGTCTATCTCGGCGAGCAGACGCTTAACCCCAAGGCGCTCCCGGCGCTGTTATTCGCTGGCATCCTGCTGGAAGGCGGCATCATCGGCTATGATAGCAACCTGCAAACTGGCGGTATCGGTGCGCGGCTGCTCGGCATTGGCGCAGATGTGAAATACCGGCTCGACACGGTGACTGTCTATCTTCGCGCCGTCAGCACCAAGACGGGGCAGGTGCTCGCCTCGGTCACCACGCATAAGAGCATTGCGTCCATCGGCATTCAGGGCGGTGTGTTCCGCTACATCGCCGTGGACAAGATCCTGGAATCCGAAGCGGGCATCACCAAGAATGAGCCGAAGCAGTTCGCTGTGCAGGC
>JARRLC010000220.1:0-3741 GCA_037387425.1 Alphaproteobacteria bacterium | reverse complement strand
GTCTGGCGCTGAGCGTAGAAATGTGTCTCAATCGCGCCTAACGCCGCTTCGCGCGTGGGCCAGGCGCTGTCTTCACCTGTGTAAGCCCCAGCGATGCGCTGAGCTGTTTCCGCATCAATAGCGGCATCACGCATAAGGGCAGCAAAGACTGTGTTAAACGCATTTTCATCGCTGCCAGCATGCGTGAGGGCGACAGAGTAAGCGGCAGCGCCTTCAAAAACACGGCACCCCTCACCGGTGGCTGGTGCGTTTTGTGTGGCTTGCTGCTGTTCCTCGTCTTCGTCGTCTTCTTTGACTTTGCGACCCAGCCCTCGTTCGCCGCGAGCAATGACAGTGCCGTTTTCCCCGCCAATCATGCCCCAGGCGATGCCATTTTCGGTGGGGAAGGCGTAAACCTCTCCGCCTTCATAGCCAATGCTGGTATAGGCGCCGCTGTTTTCAGCCGCCGCTATGACGGCTTCGAGAGCGACCTTGGCCTCCGCATCGAGACGTTGCCACTCATCATCAGTCAGATCACTGGCCGTCATTGCGGATCACCGCCGAGGTCGATGTTGCTTTCCCAGGCGGCTTCCTCGTCGAGCGCGGTTTCCTCAAAAGCGCCGAGCACATCAGCATCTTCAGGATCAACAACGACAACAACGCCGGGAACATCGGCATCGGCAATATTTTCTGAGTAAACGGGATCGGTTTTGGTGATGCGGGGGCCAGACGTGCTGATGTAATCTGTAGTGTTCATAAATACCACCTTACTGTCACGCCCTAAAGATGAATCGTATACTCAAAACTATCCGCTTGTCACTCTAATATGTACGTCAACTGATTGTCCGCAACACACTGATACCCAAAAGACTCAACATCCTCGGTTCATAATCTATCGAACTAACGGGCTCGCTGTGAAAACGCGCCCGTTTTTCGATTTATGGCCTTATCCGTTTTTCAGAATTCCATTCACGCCATTCCGCCGACAAACCCCTCGGCCTCATCGAACAGCAGCGCGATACGCACAGCGCCTTTGCAGAAGGGCTTCGAGCAGACGAGCCGGGCTTCCACTTCGTCAAGGTAGAGTTGGTCGTATTCCGGCAGCTCCAATAGGCGGCTGCTATCCCCATAATGCGTGTGCCCGCATATCTTGCAGGTGCACTCGATTTGCGTGTGCTCGTCCAGGTCGGCGAGTTTTAAGTCGGTTTTCCAGCTCATGTCCATTTCACCAAAAGTCCTCCGCACGCGGAATACGCGTGTATGAAATCTTGCCCCCCGCGTGCCCACCCGCTGGTGGCCTCCAGGCGCCGAGCGAAACGACCGTTGCACCGTATTTGCCGTTAAGCCTGTCGAGCGCCTCCGAGACGGCATCCCATTTCACCCGCGCCGGATCGTCGTCGGCCAAAAGATCGAGTTGGCGCTCCGATGCTGGCGTCAGATCGAGCAGCGCGATGTGAACGCGGAATATCGGCTCGCGCGGTGTTAAGCACGGCACCAAGCTGTCCCACATCTCCTCAAGCGCGGCCAACACGGCTTGATAATCATGCGCGGCGGGAAGCGTCGCCGAACGGGAGAGAGCCCCCCGTTTGGTTTCCAGCGACAGCCACGCCGTGCCCGCGTACCAGCCATCACGGCGCAAACGGCGCGCCGCTTTTGTCATCAACAGCCGCGAGATTTCGCGGGCAGCGTCAGCGTTCCGCGCCTCGGGCGGCAGCACGCGACCATGGCCGTACATCGAGCGCCCAGATGGTGGCGTTTGCAGCGCATAGCCGTGGAGCGCGTACCACAGCCGCTCACCGGTGACGTTGCGCCAGAGCGCGCGCATCTGTTTCGGCTGGGTGGCGAGAAGCTGCGCCATCTCCACAATGCCTGCCGTCGCTAAACGGCGGAACATGCGGCGGCCGACACCGGGCACATCTTTCAGCGCGATAGGCAAGAGCGGGCCTGGCATAGCGGCAGGCGCCCACACCGTGAGGCCGTCGCCATAGAAGCCGCCCACGCGCTTACCTGCCTTGCACGCCATCTTGGCGAGTTGGCGGTTGGCGGCAAAGCCGATGGAGCAGGTGATCGCCGGGCCGATATTCTCGGCAATGCGCCGTTTGATGCGGTGCCCCAACGCTTGCGGATCGGCGCGGTCGGCTGGCGCGACCGTACAGACCAGCTCATCGATGGATTTCACTGCCTCGATAGGAAGGACGGCGGAAATCTCAGCGAGCAGCGCGTTATGCGCACGGCGGTATAGGTCGGGCTGTTGCGGTATCAGGATTAACCCTGGGCACTGACGTTTGGCGTCCAGCACGTTCATCACGCTTTTGATACCGCGCATTTTCGCCTCGCGCGAGCACGCAATGACGCAGGTGCGCGTAGTACCTTCGAATGGCACCACCCCCACGGGCCGCCCACGCAAACGCTTGTCAGCTTGCTGGTGAACGCTCGCGAAAAAGCCGTCAAAATCCAGGTAGAGCGTTTCAATTTCGGTAGGCTTGCGCATTTCAGTACGACCTGGGATTGCAATATTTGTTCGCATTATGTTCTTGTGTTGGTGTAAAATCAATGACGGCTAAGGTAAAAATAAGTCTCCCACCTGTCAGGCGAATGGAAAAGGGTGATCCGATGTGCGGAAGATTCACACAAACGACCGGCGAACTGCCCGGCCTTACAACCGTGACACCGGAGGACAAAAACATGCCGCCCCGCTATAATGGCGCGCCGTCTCAAGATTTCTGGGTCATCCGGCGTCATCCGGAAACTGGTGCGTATCACCAAGACCGGCTGACCTGGGGCCTCATTCCGCATTGGTGTAAGGAAGCTGCGGGTGGGCACAAGCCGATCAACGCGCGAGAAGAAACCGTCGCCAGCTTGCCGTCTTTCCGTGCAGGCTACGCCAAACGCCGCTGCCTGTTGCCCATTCAGGACTTCTTTGAATGGCAACGGGTAAAGAGGCAAGGCCAAAAACAACCCTATGCTATCGCCATGAAGGACCGCGTGACATTTGCGTTAGCCGGTATCTGGGAAAGCTGGCAGCATCCTGGTGGGCACGAAACCGTCCGTAGCTTCTGCGTCATCACCTGCCCAGCAAATGCCTTGGTGGCCACAATTCACGAGCGTATGCCGGTGATCGTTCCGCCGGACGCCTATGAGCGCTGGCTTTCGCCGGTTGAACCCGACCCTCACGATTTGCTGGCGCCGTTTTCACCAGACCTGATGGACATGTGGCCGATTTCCACACGGGTGAATTCACCCGCTAACGATGATCCGTCCATTCTGGAGCCGGTTGCGGTTTGAGGTGAAACGGTAAAGATGCGTGGTGCCCATCGCCGTTGGCATATGATGTGTCGCTGATGGTAATACGCATAGTGGCGTATCCTATGGAGCAGTCTATGGCTCCAATGGCAGTTGTACTCCGATCTTCTGTTATTCCGCTGTCATTCGGTCAACGACAGCAAAAAATAGGAGCAGCTCTTCATCAACTGTAGTCAAATCTGTAGCTTCTCGCACATAGCAGCCACTTAATGTGATCTTAAATCTTGCCCAATACCTGCCATTCGCACCGTTCGCGATGGCACCTGGAGCATGCCGCTTCTCCCGGACTGGTGCAAACGCGCATTTCCGCTTATCCTCCCCCCGTCTGGCCGCAGCCGACAAATGATTGCACCCTAGGGGTCCGGTATGGTGACACAGCACGACCACGACGAAATCGTTACGCACGCTTACGACGTGTTCATCTCCTATGCTCATGCGGACGCCAAGCACGACGTCGCC
>JARRLC010000219.1:0-3744 GCA_037387425.1 Alphaproteobacteria bacterium | reverse complement strand
CTTGATATTGGCGCACAGGGCAACCGGACGCTCGCGTCCGTAAGATATGGTTCTGATGCGGTGAGCGCTAACGCCGCGCGTGATAAGGAACCGTTTCACCGCCGCCGCGCGCCGTGCGCCCAGTGCGATGTTATATTCCCGCGTGCCACGTTCGTCGGCATGGCCTTCGATTGTGATGCTGTATTGCGGATATTGGCTGAGCCAGTGCGCCTGGCCGGAGAGCGTGGATTGCGTATTGGCGCTGAGTTGGCTGCTATCGGTGGAGAAATACACTGTGTCGCCGATACGCGAGGTGAATTCCTTCATTGAGCCGGGGGTTGCAGAACCGTTTTCTCCGTATCCGTTAGCGCCGTCGCTGCCAGGTTGTCCGCTGCTGGCAGTGTGCGGGACATTGAGGCCGTAATTATTTGGGTGGCTGCGTGAACATCCGGCAACGATCAATGCGGTGAATATAACGGCAAATCTGGATGCAACTCCGATGCGACCCATGACGCTAACTCCTAGAAAAACTTGAACAGCTCAACCATGAGTTGAAGTTGACGAGTTTTGGTTAACGATGGGTTACCGCGAATATGCACTCATACAGGAAAACATTTACAGTTGAAGCAGGGCCGTAGTTATCCCCAGAAAAGGGAAACGCCGTGAACACCGGCCAACGTAAACCGGTGCACGGCGTTTACTTGTAAAGCTTCGCCCCGCTTCTCAGCGATAACGAATTTTTAGCGGGCAACCACGATATCAGCGGCACCAAGCTTCATCGGCTGTTCGTAAACGTCTTTACGGCAAGCACCGAGAGCAATAACGGAAGCTACGATCGTCGCTACGACGACAACGCCTTTCAAACCCTGCATGGTCTTCTCTCCTCTATGTTTCAGCGGAATGGGAACCGCTATTTGTAGCTAGCCGAGAGGAGACCTTATAATCAAGATTGGCTACTCCTTAGATTATGTTTTGCATTAGCCATGATGCTAAAATGCCACGTCCAAAATGACGCACCCCTTACACAACCTCAGATAGCGGCGCTCCGCTAATTCTGTTATACAAACTGATATCATGCACATGTCAGATAAAAGCCGCGAAAATATTTGAAAGACACGCTATATTAAGTGAATCATATTTAGATAGAGGCTGTGGATAAAAACGTAATGTCAGAGCGTACCGGAACCGATCAGGATAACACTCCCGAACAATTTTCGCCTGAGCTGGAAAAGCTTATGTGCCGCGCCGAAGACGCGAGCCATCTGCTAAAGGCTATCTCACACGAAAGCAGATTGATGGTGCTATGCCTGCTTTCTGAGAAAGAGCGGTCTGTTTCGGAACTCGAACATATTTTGGCATTACGCCAACCCACCGTTTCGCAGCAGCTCGCCCGTCTGCGCGAAGAAAGTCTCGTGAAAACCCGGCGCGATGGCAACGCTATCTATTACAGCCTAGCAAATGATCGTGTGCGCAAGATCATTAACGCGCTCTACGAGATTTTCTGCTCGACCGACAAGGGCACTGGCGATGCGCCCTAAGTGCCCTCCCAAAAATTAGTGAACCGTTTGATGCACTACCACTGCCCCCGGCATTAACGGCGCGTATACCTTTCGCACGTTATGACATATTTTGTGCTGTCCAACAGGATGGCGCGTTGTATGCGTGGCGGGGGAAATATGCCGAGTGGCTGGTATGAGTAGCGTTCAGACAAACTCACTTGCAGACGAAGCGGACGAAGTCGCACTGTTTCACGCTGCCCCCGACACTGCTGAGGCTTTACGCGCGTGGTTCACGCATCTGGCCACCGAACGGAACTATACCGCCAACACGCTGGAAGCATACGAACGCGACCTGCGCCAGTTCTTCACGTTTTTGGAAACGCATATCGGCCATTCTGCCTCAATGGCCGATCTCAACCGTCTGCGCCCGCAAGATGTGCGCGCCTTCATGGCCTTACGCCGGGCAGCAGGCGCCTGCAGCCGAAGCTTATCTCGCTCGATCTCGGCGCTGCGCACATTCTTTCTGTTTCTTGAGCGCGCGCGGTTGTTGAAAAACCATGCCGTGCGCGCCGTAACCATGCCGAAAATTCCGTTCTCGGTGCCGAAACCGCTCACCATCCCCAAAGCCAAGGACGTGATGGAGGAAAGCGGCGACGCCAAAACGCGCGGCCAGGAAAAATGGATCGGCTTGCGCGACCAGGCCGTGATGCTTTTGCTGTATGGCTGCGGCTTGCGCATCTCCGAAGCGCTCAGCCTTGCCTTGCGCGATGCGCCCATCCCCCCTCGTGACAGCGTGCGCGTGATGGGCAAAGGACGGAAAGAGAGACTTGTTCCTGTACTGCCTGCGGTACAGGAAGCCGTGGCAGCCTATGTCGCAGCATGTCCGTATGAGCTGACGCCAGACGGTCCGCTTTTTGTGGGCGCGAAAGGCGGACGCCTGTCGCCCCGTATTCTGCAATTGCTGATAGCACGCATGCGCGACGCTCTCGATTTGCCGGAAACGGCGACGCCGCACGCACTGCGCCATTCCTTCGCCACGCACTTGCTCGGAAGCGGTGCTGACTTGCGCTCAATTCAGGAGTTGCTCGGACACGCGAGCCTTTCAACAACGCAAATCTACACCGAGGTGGACCGCGAAACGCTGCTACGCGTGTATGACGGTGCGCATCCGCGCGGGCAATCTCTCTCTTCGCTGTCCGATCCGCAGTCAAAAGCGTAAAACTGTGCTGCAATCTTGTCTTCGCGGTTGGCGGCAACGGCGGCTTGTGCCTATGCTATATGGATCTGAATTTATAGCGAGATTAGTATGCAAGACAGACCACCGGAGACTGATGCTGCGCAGACCGAAATTGTAACTGCCGCCGTTTTGGTGATCGGCGATGAAATTCTGTCCGGACGCACCAAGGATACGAATATCGCAACTATTGCTCAACACCTCACCAGTATTGGCATCCGGCTTTGTGAGGCGCGGGTGGTGGCTGACGATCAAGCCGCCATTATCGCAGCGCTTGATGCCTTGCGCACCAGGTATGACTACGTATTTTCCACTGGCGGCATCGGGCCAACGCATGATGATATCACCACAGATTCTGTCGCGCGGGCTTTTGGCGTGGCGGTTGAGACCAACCAGCGCGCGGTTGCCATGATGCGCGAATTTTACCCGGAATCTGAGCTTACGCCTTCGCGCTTGCGCATGACGCGTATTCCCGTTGGGGCAGAGCTTATTGAAAATCCTGTTTCCAAGGCTCCGGGTTTTATGATCGGGAATGTAGCGGTGATGGCGGGTATCCCCCGCATCATGACGGCTATGCTGAAAAATGTGACCTCGCGGCTACGCACTGGCGAGAAATTGCTTTCGCTGAGCATCCATGCGCCGGAGCTGGAAAGCAACATCGCCGAATTTCTCAGCGCGACGCAAATTGCGTTCCCTGACGTGATGATTGGCAGCTACCCCTATTCGGACGAGCGCGGTCGAGGCACCTATCTGACCTTGCGGGCCGTGAGTGCTGAACGTCTGCGTACGGCGGCGACGGTGCTGATAGAGCGTATCCGTGAAGCAGGCTGGCGTTGCGATGACCCTGAATAACGGCAAGGGTGGCCCCTTCCCTACCCTGCCTTCCGCTTCGATAGAGCCGTAAGCTGTGTGTGGCCCAGGTTACCCACTAAGGATAGCCGCAAAGATAACCGCTACGATTTCGCGGCTCGCGAGTTTATCGTATAGTTCCACTCTGGGTGGAATGCATCGCTGCGAACTTTGAGGGCATCC
>JARRLC010000218.1:0-4849 GCA_037387425.1 Alphaproteobacteria bacterium | reverse complement strand
GCCGATTATGTGCAACTCGCTATCACACTCGCCCTCATGGTCGGGCTCATGGAATTACTGCTGGGCGTCTTCAGGCTCGGCGCTATCGTTAACTTCATCTCTCATTCGGTGATCATCGGTTTTACCGCAGGCGTTGGGGTGCTTATTATCCTGACGCAAATCAAAAACTTCATTGGCATCACAGTCCCGCGCGACCTTCAGATTTATGAGATGGTCGCTTATCTCGTTGCCCATATCCGGGAGACCAACATTCCAGCCGTGATCGTTGGAATAGCGACACTGGCCACAGGCTTAGCTGTACGCCGTTATTTGCCACGCATTCCATTTATGATCATTGCTATCTTAACAGGCAGCTTGATTGCGACGCTTTTCAACTGGAATGGCGCTCATATTGCTACTTTGAAGGCGTTACCTGCGCATCTGCCACATCTTTCCGCTCCAAGCTTTAGCTTCTCGACCTGGGCGATGCTGTTGCCGACGGCGCTTGCGCTAGCCATCTCAGCGTTGAACGAATCTGTATCGATTTCACGGGCGCTTGCCGTCCGCAGTGGACAGCATGTCGATGCCAACCAGGAATTCATCGGTCAGGGGCTAGCCAACATCATTGGCAGCTTCTTTTCAGGCTATGTGGTGTCTTCTTCCTTCAACCGCAGCGCGTTGAATTATGACGCTGGTGCGAAAACGCCGATGTCCGCGTTGATCGCAGGTGTTTTGCTGATGGTTATCATCATTGAAGCAGCTCAGCTTGCGGCCTATTTACCCTATTCAGCGATGGCCGCCTCTCTGTTCCTGATTGGATGGGGGCTTATCGATACCAAAAACATTGCACAGATCGCCAAGACGAGCCGCATTGAAACCGGTATTCTCATCGCGACCCTACTTGTCGCTCTGTTCATTCAGGTGCAATTCGCCATTCTGGCAGGCGTGGCGCTGTCCTTGGTGGTATACCTCTATCGGGCTTCGCATCCGCGTATCGTGCATCGTGTACCTAATCCGGATAGCTCCACGCGCAAATTGACAGAACCGAGCCCTGATCTGCCGGAATGTCCGCAGTTTCATATCATCCGCTTCAATGGCTCATTGTTTTTCGGTGCGGTCAACGCCTTCAAGGAAAACTTGATTGAGTGCGAAAAAACAGATCCGACATGCAAGCATCTGGCAATCGTCATGGCTGGCGTCAATTTCATCGACGTGGCTGGGGCAGAAGCATTGGCGCAGATGGCCCTGCGTTATAAGAAACACGGAGGCGGGCTTTATCTGATCGGGGTGAACAACTTCGTAATGCAGGTGCTGGAACGCGGGGATTACATCAAAAGTATAGGCCGGGAGAAGATCTTCTTTTCGAAGACCCGCGCGCTACGCCACATTTACACGCAGCTCAATTACGAAATGTGCAAGACTTGTAAGCTTCGCGTCTTCGTAGAATGTTCGCGGTTGGGCATCCCAGAACCGTTAGAGGATGCAACGCCGCAGAAATCGAATAGCGGTTTCAATGCGACCCATCAAGCGGTGCCTGGGGAATAAAACGGCTATCGAATTCGTTGTTTTCATCGCTGGTTGACTTATGGGCGGGGCGAACATACCGGCTTGAACTGGCCAGCGTCCCAGCGATCAAAACAGCCGCTACGATCTGCCCTTGTCCAATTGTTCCACTTACCGCAAATGCCATTGCGACCGCCAGAAACGGGATAGTTCCGGAGATGAGGCGAGCATTCACCCGGCTGAACGTTAATGCGCCAGCCATGGCCGCCGTCCCGTAAAGAACGCCCGCCAGCATGCCCAACATCGCTGGTTTTACGGCAGGCAGGAACGTTGCCGTGGCGCCCCGGTCAAAATCCATCATGGCGATCGCGGCGCAAATAAGCGCGGTAACCATCCATTTACGCCAAATGGGCGCGCTAAGAATTGCTGGGACCGTTCTGCACAAAACTCTGACGACAGCCGCCACAAGCAATACAGATGCAGCAGCGACCCATCCCCGCACGCCCGACATTTGGCATATCCCAGCCATACCGATCAGGACAACGAAAAGAAGGCTGGCGTCTTTCCCATCCAGCATCCGTCTACGGCCGATACGCCGCATCGCTCGCGACAACAGGATAGCTCCCGGCAGCAGCAGCACCGCGCTTACCCAGCCGACAATTGTTGCGCCAGCCATTACGAGCGCCAAACTAAGCGAGTCATGAAAGGCGAGATCGTCTGGGGCTTGGTGAGTCAAGCTACCACGTTGAAAGCTAAGGCCATATATCAGCGCAAAGGCTTTTGCTCCAACTGCTGCAGCGATGCCAAACGCGGCGGCAACAAGCCAAGTGTCTGTACCATCCGTTAACCCAAGAATAGGCCAAGCAGCCGCTTGTCCCACTGCGATGAGTACTGCGAACGCAACAAAGCCAAATCGTGCTATATAATTTGGCTGAGAACCGTTATTGTGAGTATCTAGCATAGGTAGCTGCAATACATCGCATTTCGCATCAGACTCAGGGTATGGCTGGTTAATGGGCAGCAGGTTCCGCAAGCTGATGATCTCAGCGCTTTGCTTGGGAAAAGCTGCACTGTGCGCTTGTCCACCGCTCGTCGTCATTTAGGGCTCTCGATCTGGAATTTGCTGGCTGATGCCGATAACCTGAAGTCTGCTGACAAGGAGCGGCATCTGGTGGGCCATTGAGGTATTTATCTCGATATCCGATCATAACGACGGAGCAATTTTCGCCCTAGTTACTATTTGGATACCTTCAAGAATACCTTTGAAACAAACTGTGAGGTTGGTGCGAGCGTTAACGATGAGAATTCTCATCATTGAAGATGATAAAGACGGACAGGCGGTCATTGCGCAGGGGCTCAGGGAGTCCGGCCATGATGCCGTTTGTGCGGATGATCTCGCAACGGGGTTGTTTCTTGCCCAAAATGGCGAGTTTGACGCCCTAATCGTTGATCGTATGTTGCCTGACGGCGATGGTCTGAACATCGTTACCACGCTTCGCGCACAGAACATCATGACGCCAGCAGTTTTCCTCACCGCGCTCAATGACGTGGACGAGCGCATCGCGGGTCTTCGCGCTGGAGGCGATGATTACATCCCCAAACCATTTTCGTTTTTGGAATTGTTGGCGCGGCTGGAAGCTGTCACACGCCGTCAGGAAACCGCTCCCGATACTATTTTGAAAATCGGCGATCTGGAGATGAATTTGATTGACAGGACCGTCTATCGGGCGAACACAGAAATCGCCCTTCAGCCGCGCGAGTTCCGGTTGCTGGAATTCCTGATGCGTCATGCAGGTCAAACGGTTACCCGAACGATGCTGCTTGAAGGCGTTTGGAAATATCACTTCGAGCCAGAAACCAAAGTTATCGACGTACAAATGAGCCGCCTGCGCCAGAAGATCGATCGCGATTTTGACGAACCCCTCATCCATACGGTTCGAGGAGTTGGGTACTGCATCCGTGCTGATTAGAATTCATCATACCACAACGTTCCGGTTGGCGGTCCTGGCTAGTCTGGCGTTCGTTCTGGTTGGCGGCGCAGTGCTCGGATTTCTCTATTGGCGCATGTTGTTCGTGATAGACGGGCAAATCGATGGAGCACTAGCGCGCGAATATGCTGATATGACCGCGGCTTACACGAAAGGACCGTGGTCGATCGCTCATCCCCCCATTACGATAGTCTGCGCATCTATTTGCTCATAGCGCCAGACGGGAAACAAACCGGCAATTTGAAGATCTGGCCTGCTCACGCGCCTCCGCCAGGTACCATTGCTGATATCAGTGTGCAGCACTATTCGAAGAGCGCGCGGGTTCGCACGTTTACTTTCGCCGATGGCAGCCGCCTTCTGGTGGGACGCGCACTTACCGAACTAAATAACTTTCAACGGTTGATTGAAGAATCCCTGTTCAGTGTGCTGCTCATGAATTTGCTGCTCGGGATCATAGCAGCCGTATTTCTGGCCCGTTATTCGCGCCACCGCCTGGGGCAAATCAATGCCACCGCGCAAGAGGTCTTACAGGGTAATCTTTCAGGGCGTGTTAAAGTCGGAAAGGGTGGCGGTGAATATTCGCTTCTGGCTCGTAACATCAACACCATGCTGGACCGCATTCAGCGCCTGATTGGCACGGTTCGCGGGGTTACGGAGAACATCGCTCACGATCTGCGCACCCCGCTGAACCGCTTGCGCGGCAGACTGGAAGTCGGTTTGATGGCGCCCCGTTCTCCGGATGAGTATTGCAGCATCCTTCAGCGGGCCGTCACTGAAGTGGATACCATTGTCGATACCTTCAACGGCATCTTGAAGATCGCAAAAATCAAAGCGGACGCGCTTGCTCTGCCGCGTAATCCTGTCGATCTGGTGGAAGTTGTTGAAGAACTCGTCGATCTCTATCAGGTTTTTGCGGAAGAAAACGGCGTTACTGTTGAAGCGCGAATGATAACCGCAAGTGGAGCATCCAGGAAGATTTTCGTTCAGGGCGACGGTCATCTGATTTCGCAGGCCGTGGCCAATTTGCTAGACAATGCGATCAAGTATTCTCCTCAAGGCGGCACGGTGATCATCAGCGCAACCCGTTCAGCAGAAGCCGTGAACCTCACCGTCTCCGACAACGGTCCCGGCATTCCTTCAGAAATGCGAACGGTTATCCTGGACCGTTTCGTGCGGCTGGAAACCGGTCACGACAAACATGGTTTCGGTCTTGGCTTGAGCTTTGCGTTAGCGGTGGCGGAGTGGCATGGAGCAAAGCTCACTCTGACTGATAATGCGCCAGGATTGCGTGTCACATTAACGTTTCCGCTGAAAGCCAAAGAGGGCTGACAGTCGCGGTCGTCATGCGGACTTGGTTTGTGAGGGCACCAGTTACAGTC
>JARRLC010000217.1:0-3803 GCA_037387425.1 Alphaproteobacteria bacterium | reverse complement strand
CTTTTTTCTTGCCGAATTTGAACATGCCTCTCCGCCTACGCCACTTGCCTTATCAAGCTAGTGGATCAAACCTGACATTTGAGACCCGAGCCCTAAAGGATGAAAAATTGTTCAATCTATTCAAAAGTCAGGTCAATTTGATCTCTCAGGAATAAGGCCCTAGCCCCCCCGCCATTGTCTCGAAAATGCTGTTTAGATGTACAATACGTTAACTATTCTGTGAAACTCAAGCATTAAAGTGATATTTCGTGATTGTGCGATGCTTAAATAAGCAACAATTGCTCACAGCTTAACCTTTTCTAAAATGTGGCAAGTAGATAATTCAACTATTTTAAAATAATAAATTAGTAATATTATTCACCGCGCGAGCGCACCGGGGATGTTGCATAGATCTATTCAATAAAATTCATCATGTAACCAATGTTATGTATCAAGAATATCTTTGTGCAAATTTATTGATTTACTCACCGCTCTCGCAGCGCTTCGTCCTTCACCTTCATAAGTGGACTGAGGAAATACTCGATCACCCGCCGGTTGCCGGTCTTCACCTCGGCAATAACCGACATTCCGGCGGTCAGATGCACATCCTGGCCATCCACCCGCATCGTCTCCCGCGCCATCGTGATCCTCACCGGAAACACCAACGGCCCTTGCGTCGGCAAAATCGAGCCCTGCTGCCGCGAGCCCTGCTGTTGTTGCTGAGTCAGGTTGATGGCGTCGTTCGACACCGAACTCACCGTGCCATCGATCAGGCCATATTTGGTGAAGTTGAAGCTCTCCACCTTGATGCGCGCCTGCTGACCTTCCTGTACAAACCCCTTATCGCGGTTAAGCAGCATCGCCTCGACCTCCAGACGCGTGCCCTTGGGCACGATGATCATGAGCTGCTGCCCGGTGGTGACCACCTGCCCAACTGTGTTGAGCGCAAGCTGCTGCACCGTCCCGGCGACGGGCGCATGCAGACGGCTCTGTGCCTCCTTCTGGCGGGCTTTGGTAAACTCCTGACGCAACGCGGCGACGCGGCGTTCGTTTTCTTCAAGCTGCTTGGTCTGCTCCTGGAGGAATTTCTGCTTGCGGCCATCGGCGCGGCGTTCCAATGCGGCGATAGCGGCGCGGATCTCCGGGATTTGCCCCCGATCCTCCGCCAGTTCAGCGCGCTGCTGGAACATCAATTGCGCGCTTTCCAGATAGCTGGCGCGGCTGGCGGAGCCGCTTTTGGTCAGACTCTCCACCATGCCGACGCGTTCTTTCAACAGAGCAATCAGCTTTTCCCGCTCGGCAACAGTTTGCTCCTTGCGCTTCAGCTCTTCTTCTTTCTGTGCGATATCAGCGGTAATTGTTGCTTGCTCTGCATAATAGGCGCGCAATGTCTGCTGCAACATGTGTTGCTGCAAATGGAACACCGCAACCGGCGTGCGCGCATCCTTCACCAACTGCACGTCCTCGGTCGCACTACCACGCTGCACGGCGTCAATTGCGGTCCTGAGCCGTGTGGAGATGATTTCCGAGGTCAGCAGATCTTCTTCCATGCGGATGCGGTCGGCCGAGGCTTCGGTGGGGTCGAGTTCGACGAGAAGATCGCCCTCGGCCACCTCCTGCCCCTGACGCACATGGATCGCCTTCACCTTGCCGGTGATTAGCGGTTCGATGAGCTTCACCTTGCCCACCGGCACGACTTTGCCTTCCAACACCGCGTGCACATCCAACCGCCCGACGATCGACCAGACGAGCGCAATCACGAACAGAAGGAGCAGACTACCCGCCAGCAGCCGCCAAGTGGGGGAAGCTGGTGTCTCCAGGATCTCAATAGCTGCCGCCTGAAACTCGCGTTCATGATGCTTCAGCTTGACCTTCTTCTTCTGCGCGCGCTCTTCCCGAAGCGCTTCGCGGGCCACCGCGCCATAATGCCAAAGCCGTCTGAACCCGAACATCGTTTAAGTCGCTCCCGCATCTGTCGTATGCGTCTGCAACCGGTAAAGCGACGCATACCGCCCGTTTTTCTGCAACAGTTCCTGATGCGTGCCTTCTTCTGCGATGCGGCCGTTCTCAATGGTGATGATCCGGGTTGCGGCGCGGATGGCGGCCAGCCGGTGCGCGATGATGAAGACCGTGCGCCCCTGGGTGATCTGGTTCATATTCTGCTGGATGATGTATTCGGATTCATAATCGAGCGCGCTGGTCGCTTCGTCGAAGATCAGGATGCGCGGATTGGTGATCAGCGCTCGGGCGATGGCGATGCGCTGACGTTGGCCGCCGGACAGATTGCTTCCGCGTTCTTCAAGTATGGTGTCATAGCCTTGCGACAGTTGGAGAATGAAATCATGCGCGCCGGAGAGCTTCGCCGCCTCCACCACGCGCTCAAACGGCAGGCTGGGGTCGGACAGTGCGATGTTCTCGCGCACCGAGGCATGAAACAGCACATTTTCTTGCAACACCACACCGATCTGGCGGCGCAACCAACGTGGATCGGCCATGGCGAGATCGACGCCATCAATCAGTACGCGTCCACTCACCGGCACATGCAGGCGCTGAATAAGCTTGGCGAAAGTGCTCTTGCCCGAGCCTGACGGTCCGACAATGCCGATAATCTCGCCCGGCTCGACATGCAGACTGACATCGCTCAAGATTTCAGGGCCGGTGGGGCGATATCGGAAAGTGACGTGGTCGAAGATCGTCTGCCCACCTATCGCTTTCAGCGAAGCAGACGACGACGTCAAAACTTCCATTGGCGTGTTAAGGATGTCGCCCAGCCGGTCCACCGACACCCGCACCTGCTGAAATTCCTGCCAGAGCTGAGCCAGCCGCAAAACCGGCGCGGCAACACGGTTTGCCAGCATATTGAAGGCCACCAGTTGTCCCACCGTCAGCTCACCGCCAATCACCAGCTTGGCGCCATACCAAAGGGTTGCCACCATCACCCCTTTGTTGATGAACTGTATGATATTGCTAGCGATATTGGCCAGGCTCACGGTCTTGAAGCTGGCGGTGACATAACCGGCGAGTTGATCCTCCCAGCGCCGCTGCATCTGCGGCTCCACCGCCATCGCCTTGATGGTCTCTACACCGACGATAGACTCTACCAGAAAGGTCTGGTTCTCGGCGCCACGCGCGAATTTCTCATCGATCCGCCGCCGCAGAACAGGCGTCACCGCGAAGGACAGCCCGATATAAAGTGGCACCGAAGCAAGCACGATATATGTGAGTGCGGGACTATAGAACCACATCACGATGAACAGCACGAACGCGAAAACAATATCGAGCAGCGAGGTCAGCGCCGATCCCATCAGAAAACTGCGGATGTTCTCCAACTCGCGGATGCGGGCCACCGATTGCCCGGTCTGACGCGCCTCGAAATAGCTGATCGGCAACGCCAGCAAATGGTGGAACAATTTCGAGCCGAGCGTAACGTCTACCTTGGCTGCCGTATGCGCCAGCACATATGCGCGCAAAGTGCTCAGGAAACTCTCGAAAAGCGACACCACCGCCAGCCCGATGACGAGCACATAAAGCGTTGAAAGACCGTGATGAACAAGCACTTTGTCGATGACAAGCTGAAAGAAAACCGGCGTAAGCAGCGCCAGAACCTGTACGAAAAACGTGGCGAGCAGAATCTCGCCGAGCATTTTCCGATAACGCACGATCTCGGGGATGAACCAGCTGAAATCGAAGCGGCGAATAAGCTGCGAAACGCCCTTGCGCGTGGTCAAGAGGATGGTGCCGCGCGTCCATTGCCGTTCGAATTCGTTGCGGTCGAGTTCCGTGGCGCCTTCCTGGCGGAAATCGCGGATCAGCACTTTTTCCGC
>JARRLC010000216.1:0-3856 GCA_037387425.1 Alphaproteobacteria bacterium | reverse complement strand
TCGATCCAATTTGATGTTAGGATGTAAGAATGAGAGAGAATCGCTGTGGACAAGTCCAATGTCCGCAATGTCGCGGAGGTAGCCGTGGGTTTGTCTGTTAAAATGTAGCACTGCTCCAAAAGCCGACTTTCGCTTGGTGCCAAAAATAGGCTTGCTATTCCCGCGAGTGCAGTCGTTCAAAGGGAGGGCCGCGCGCATGCATTCCGTACTGCGCAATCCCTTGGTGGCTGACAGTCGTGATTAGGATCATCGAGCAGGCCACGAAAATGAAGTGAGGGCGGGGAGTGAAATCTCCGCTGTTATCGCATTGATGGTGCAGTTCGAAGGAGCAACCTCGAACCAGCTTTCCGAGACCTTAGCCGATTGGAACCACGCTTAGCAATACAATCCGTCAACGGAATTATTCACTCCCTTAGGTGCTTCTTTTCCCATGCTTCCAGCTCTCTCAGAGCATGCGCTTTAAATCCGGCGGGATCGTTTTCAAGGAATTCTTTCTTATCCGGCGGGATCTTGAGAAACGCGCTGAGATGTCTATTTGACCACAAAACCAACTCCAGCATGACGTGGATTAAATCCTTACCCATCGGCGTGAGGTAATACAGCTTGCGGCGCTTGCTCGCCGGATGATCGAGAGAGGCGATCAACCCATCTGTCTCCAGCTTTTTCAAGCGGTCACTCAGGATGCTGCTAGAAATTTGTTCTTCGGTGGTCAGCATATCCTTATATTCATGCAGCCCCAAAAACATCAGATTGCGGATAATCAGCAAAGTCCAGTGATCACCGACGATATCCAAGGCACAGGCCACAGGGCACCCCGTACGGGTTCTATGTTCGATTTTAGCAACCATCAAAAAAACACTTGCATATTAGAATTAAGATCCATATTACTTCTATTATAGAATTATTTCAACTAAATTCAAAGGAAGGGCTAACCCTATGGATATTAAAAAGCTTTCTCTGTTTGTTCTTGCTTATTTCGTCATCACCATGGCATGGGCCTATCCGTGGCATTTGATCTGGTTCCATGATCTCTATGTTGAATGGGGTGCGTTCCAGCGCGCGGAACCCATCATGTCGCTGGGTATTGCCGCCATCCTGATACAGGGACTCGTGATCGGCTATCTCTATCCCTTTTATAATAAAGGCGAGGGCAATCCGATCTGGCGCGGAATCAAATTCAACCTGATTATCGGTCTGATGACTTACACCGCGATGGGTTTTGCGACTGCGGCGAAATTTAACATCAACCCGGTCCTTCCTTTTCTGATCTATCACACCGTTTTTCAGGCGATACAATTTACCCTGACCGGCGCGGCGCTTGGGCTCATTTACAGACGGGGCTCCTAATAGTGACTGATTTTAAAGCCATAGCCGCTGGGATGCGCGGCGTTTATGAACGAAAAGCCACGCAGTTCGACCGTGAGCGTAGCAAGATATTGTTTGAGCGGCGCTGGCTTGAAAAGTTTAAGGCATTACTATCACAAGATGCGTCTATCCTCGATGTCGGCTGTGGAACGGGTGAGCCAATTGCACAGTATTTTATTGCAAAAGGCTATGACCTGACTGGCGTTGATTATGCACAGTCCATGGTTGCGATAGCCAGACAACGCTTCCCCGGGCAAAGCTGGCATGTGGCGGATATGCGCGCTCTTGATTTGGAAGAACAATATGACGGTCTGATCGGTTGGCACAGTTTATTTCATTTAACGCCTGAGGAGCAACGCACAGTTCTCCCTGTATTCTCCAGCCACCTTAACCCCGGCGGGGCGATGATGCTCACCGTAGGGCCGGAAAAGGACGAACGTATCGGTCATGTCGGCGGTGAGGAAGTCTATCACGCCAGCCTGTCGCCGGAGGAATACCGAAAAATACTCGAAGCTCTGGGGTTTGAGATTAAAGATTTCGTCTTTGGAGACCCCGAATGTGGTTCTGCGAACATTATTCTGGCAAAGAAAAAGATATAGTATTGTATAAATTTTAAATGATGTTATCTGAATTCATAAAATTTATCTCATGCCAACACTAGATCACATGAGCATTTATCAAGAAAAGCAATAGAAGGAAAATATGAAGCCACGCATCAGCATGATAACCCTCGGGGTTCGGGATTTACAAAAATCCATTGAATTTTATGAGAAAGGTCTGGGCTTGCCACGCATGGACTCCCCGCCGGAAGTCGCGTTTTTTACGCTTAACGGAACTTGGCTGGGACTATACGGCTGGGATGCGCTCGCAGAAGATGCCGAACTACCAACATCAGAAGGCGGCTCATTTAACGGCTTTGCGCTTGCCCATAATCTGGAGAGCGAGGAAGAAGTCGATGCGCTGTTTAAAGAGGCGTTAAATGCCGGCGCCATTGCTGTCAAAAAACCGCAGAAAGTGTTCTGGGGCGGCTATTCCGGCTATTTCAAAGATCCGGACGGACATTTGTGGGAGATTGCCCATAATCCCTTTTCCTGGATTGGCCCGAAGGATGAATAAGACAATGACGACCGACCAGGAAAATCATCCGGAATTAAAACTCATTATCGATCACACGACGCTCTCGGTTGAAGACATCAGCCGCGCCAGAGATTTCTACTCCAAGGCGCTGGCCCCGCTCGGTATCGAGAAAGTCGGCGAAGTGAGCGCTGAAATAAGTGGTTCTGTGGCCTTTGCAGGGTTTGGGATTGGCCGCAAAGGCTCATTATGGATAGCCGAGAAAGGCCGCCAGACCCCAACGACACATATTTGTTTCCGTGCACCATCGCGGGAAGCCGTGCAAAATTTCTATAAAGCCGCTCTAGATGCAGGCGGCAATGACAATGGCGCGCCAGGTATCCGCCCGGAATATCATCCCGAATATTACGCAGCTTTCGTGCTTGACCCGGAAGGACATAATATCGAAGCTGTGTGTTTCAAAGCTGAATAATGTTTTAAAACAAAGAAAGGGAAAAACATGCCTCAATTTATATTTACCTATCACGGTGGTAAAAAACCGGACACGCCGGAAGCTGGAAAAGAAGGAATGGAAAAATGGAAAGAGTGGGCCGCGAGTTTGGGAACGGCTCTTGTTAATCCGGGCACGCCTGTTGGCGTGACCAAGGTTTTGACGAAAGACGGCGTGTCCTCTGAACCCTCACCGCATCCGGTTATGGGCTTTTCGATTATAGAGGCCGAGAGCATGGAAGCGGCGCTGGATTTGTTAAAGGACTGCCCTCATATCCATATGTTTGAAGGCACGCTGGAAGTTTCTGAAATGATGGCGATGCCGGGCTAACATGCGTTTGCTTTCCAGCGATATGAAATACAACGCCACCACCATTGCTTTTGCACGCATTATCGCGGTGTATTTTTGTGTTACGGGATTGGGCTTTGTCATCTCGCCGGATTTTTTTGCAAAGCTTGCCACCACGACCGAATCTGACCCGGTGCTGATTAACCTTTCCGGCATGGTGCACTTCTTTATCGGGATGACAATGCTTGCTTTTCATTTCAAATGGCGAAGACCGCTTGAGATTGCCGTTTCGGTGCTCTCCCTGCTTTACCTGCTTAAAGGTATCGCGCTCATCATGATCCCGGAGCTAACGCTTCAAACCGGGGGCAACGCTGCGCAAACATCTATTCTTATGCCGAGTTTCTTTCTTGGTGTCGGGATCACGCTTGGTGCTTTTGCTTTTCTCAGGAAACAAGAATGAGCGGATCGAGATTGCGGCGGTTGATTTTCAACAAGCCGCCATCCAGTTTGCTGGCATGTTGCAAACGTGAGGCAGTCTAACACTACGTCAACGCTCACCAGTGTCACGCAGTTTCGCGACAAACCGGCCGTTGGGCAAAGTTACCCTTTACCTTGTCGCCACTCATAATGCCTGGGAAC
>JARRLC010000215.1:0-3858 GCA_037387425.1 Alphaproteobacteria bacterium | reverse complement strand
TACTGGTGTGCCATGAGCCTGTGATCAAATGTGTAGCTTTTATGCATTTTGTCGGTATGCGCCGTTCGCGACAAACCGGACATTGAGCATATCGACAGTGGTTTCCCACTCGTTTGTATATGATTTCGAAAGCTGCGGTACAATGACTGAAAAAAATTGGCAGAAATGCCCTTGGTAACTGCCGTTCATGGCTTAACTCTTCCTGATTACCCATATATCTCCGCCCGATCACGCCTAAGCTTTTGATTCGGCGGCTAAAAAGCTTCAGCGGCAAGCGGTGCGGTTCGACAGTGCCATCTCATTGATTCTATGGGCGATTTCGTCATTTGCGCGGAGATATCGGGGTAATCAGGTAACTCTTTGCACTCACCGCGCGCACTTTTCTGACCACAACTGACGGCCTCAATACACTGGAAGTGCTTCGTGCGCCTCGCCATTGTCGAACAAGTCACGCATGACACGGTACAACGCTTCAGCGTGGGCTGCCTTGCCGTGCTTCGGTGTCGAGCAAACGTCGCACGCCGAGAGCGATCGCGCTTTCAATCGGCAGCCAGGCGAGCGCATATGCCCAGACACCAAGCGCATAGGTCCAGCCGATTGGCGTCACTGCAAGCCCATATACCGCGATGAGTGTGCCGAACACCTGCGTCGCTTCACAAGTCAGAAACAGGCGTATATCCGGCCAAGGATGCGACCAGAACCAGCGCTGGCTGCGCGTGACATAAATCGTCAGATGGCCAGCAATCAACAGCTTGAGGAAAATGACCGTCTGGATCACATCCTTCGATAGATTGAGTTGGGTATCGACAAACCAAAACAGTAAAAACGTCTCAACGACCCCCATGGCGCCCAGAACGCTGGCAAGCGTGAGCACACGTCTCATATCCCACCGCACGGGATGAGCCGCAAAGGGCGCATTGTCATAGGCGATCATCATGATCGGGAAGTCGTTCAGAATGGCGAGCATGACGATCATGATCGCGGTGACGGGATAGAATCTGAAAATCAGGATCGACAGCGTCATGAAAAGTAGCACACGGATGGTCTCGGCGATCCTGTAGGTCGCGTAGCTCGTCATGCGCTCGAAAATCCGCCGGGCTTCTTCGATGGCCGAGGTGATGACCGACAGCCCCGGCGCGGTAAGCACGAGATCGGCGGCGGCGCGCGCTGCATCTGTTGCGCCTGAGACCGCAATACCGACATCGGCCTGTTTCAGCGCAGGCGCATCGTTCACGCCATCGCCAGTCATGCCGATAATGTGGTTGCCCGACTCGAGCGTTTTGACGATCTGGAATTTATGCTCTGGAAAAACGCGGGCGACACCATTTGCAGCTTCGATACTCCCGGCAACGTCACTCTCGCCGACATCAAAGAGCTCGTGCGCCGACAGAATATTGGCGCCAAGACCGAGCCTGCTGGCGATCTGACGGGCAATCGCTTCATGATCGCCTGTGATCATTTTGACTTCGACGCCCATCTTTTTTGTTTCGGTGATGGTCGCGGCGGCGTCGTCACGTGGCGGATCAAAAATTGGCAGCAAGCCAAGATAACGCCAGTCCTCGCCGTTCTCGGCGTGCGCAACCGCAATGGCGCGAAAGCCCTGTTGCGCGAGACTGTCAACCTGATCTTCGGCGGCTTTGCGCGTTTCGGCATCGGGCGCCGTTAAATCGAGGATAACCTGTGCTGCGCCTTTTGACACGCGTAGCGCTTTCCCGCCAAACTGCACTGTCGCCTCAGTCCGCTTGCTGACCGGATCGAATGGGGTGAACTTCACGAACAAGTAGTCATCAAGCGCCGCCTGCGATTTGAGCCCCGCAAGCACCGCATCATCAATGGCGTCTGCGCCTTCGCGATTGGAAGCCAAGGCGGCAGCGAGAACCAACTCGTCCGCATCGATTCCTTCAACAGGCAAGGGATCGCCTAGCGTCAGCTTGTTTTTTGTCAGTGTACCGGTTTTGTCGGCACAGAGCACATCAACGCCAGCAAGTTCTTCGATGGCTACAAGCCGGGAAACGATCGCTTTCATCTGAGCGAGCCGCTCCGCGCCGATCGCCATCGTCACCGATAGCACCGTCGGCAATGCCACTGGGATCGCAGCAACGGTGAGAATCAGCGCGAATTGCAGCACCTCCAAAAATGGCTCTTGACGAAAAAGGGCAACGAGCAGGATCAACGCGACTAGGCCCGCAGTCGCAAGGATGAGGAAATTACCGATCTTGAGCACTGCACGCTGGAAATGCGAGCGGACCTCAGCCGTGGCAACGAGTTGGGCGGTCTTCCCGAAATAAGTATTCATGCCCGTGGCCGTGATGAGCGCTGTCATCTCGCCCTGTCGAACGATCGCACCTGAATAGGCTTGATCGCCTAGCCCCTTGTCTACTGGAAGCGATTCGCCAGTCAATGCAGACTCATCAACGCTGAGATAATCGCCTTTGATCAGCTTTGCGTCAGCGGGGACGATATTGCCGATTTGCAGAAGCACGACATCGCCGGGCACGAGTTCACGGGCGGGAATTTGCGACCAATTTCCATCGCGCAATACACGTGCCTCGGGCGCAAGTCGCGCCTTAAGGAGCGCAATCGCGTCGCCTGCTTTGTGCTCCTGCCAGAAAGCGACGGCGGCGTTAATGCCGAGCATGATAATGATGATGGCAAGGTCGGCCCAGTTACCCAGCGCGCCCGAAAGTATGGCAGCCGCTTCAATCATCCATGGGATCGGCCCCCAGAAATACGATAGAAGCTTCTTGAGCACGCTTTGGTGCTTTTCAGCTATTTCATTCGGCCCATATTTGGTTAGTCGCGTTTCTGCTTCGGCATGAGTCAGTCCCTTAACCGGGGGCGTTTGCGCTTGTTGCTCTGCTATTTTGGCTGTGACTTCTTTGTCCATGACAAATTCTCCAGGGTTCTGACCTTTTGCAAAGCGGTTCAGCAGCTAATGAGGAACCAGGTATTGCTAGCGCGTTGCGCTGGCTTCGAGACTTTGCTGCCGACCATTCTGAGCTTTCCGCGTGAATGCAGCGCTGGTAGCGCTGTCGATGTCCTTGGCAAACTCGGATGGTGCGGCAATCAGCGGCGTTTGCAGATCGTCAACGCCGGTCCCGTGGATTGTCACTTGGCCGAAATTCAATAGCCGCCCCCAAAAGCCTTGCTCAAGCACCACCTCCTCGATCGCGTTCAACTCCAACTCGCGTGTGTGACGCGCGATCCATCCGGTCTTGAACAAGATCCGGTGACTGGTGACAGCCAATTCCGTCGTCCATATGTAGATCATCAGGCGCAGGAAGATGATAATGCCGACGATGAAGACGCCAAACAAAATCAAAGCCAACCAAGCCTGAGCATAAATCACCCAGGAAATGCGCGCTCGTCCGATCAATCGTTCGCCAGGGCTTAGATTTTTCTCGATATAGCTCATTGCGATACTCCTTCGCGGTGCAGCTCCTTGCCGATGCTGCGTTCAATCGGCAATCCAGGTTTTCGCCTGCTCCAACTGGGCATCGCTAAAGACGCGCACGGGCGCGGGAATGAAAGGTGAGAAGAATGTCACGGTATTTCGTAGCCAGGCGACATCCGAGACGACCGCAAGCTTTTCGAATTCTCGCAAATGTTTCAAACCGAAGTGAGCATCATCCCACATCGCGCCCATCGTGTAGTTCGTAAAATCAGGGCCAAAACGCATGAGCATGCGCGCCTTGCCTTTTTCACGAATAACCTTTTCGGTGTGGGGAATGAGAACATTGGAATAGTCCTCGTCGGTAATTGTACCGATGGCATTCAGTCCGATGACGTTGTCGGGTAATCCTTGGATGATTTCGAACATGATGGTGTCTCCTGCTGGTTTCTTGAGCGACTGTTCTG
>JARRLC010000214.1:0-4934 GCA_037387425.1 Alphaproteobacteria bacterium | reverse complement strand
CCCGCTGAGGGATGGCCGTATGTAACCTCGTCCTCTTGCTTGCTTGCCCAAGTCGCCGGCGTGTTTGCATCTTCCTTTTGCATAAACCCGATCGCCAGCATGTGCTCTTCAATGATGCCGCCGATGGCCGCGAGTAAGCTCGGCACATATTGTCCGCTCATCCACTGGCCGCCGCGCGGATCGAACACGGCTTTCAGCTCTTCAACCACGAACGATACATCGCCACCGCGCCGGAAAACCGCGCTGATCATGCGGGTGAGGGCGACCGTCCAGGCGTAGTGCTCCAGGTTTTTCGAGTTGATGAAGATTTCGAAAGGCCGCCGACGTCCGTCCTGCAACAGGTCATTAATGGTGACATAAATAGCGTGGTCGGAATCGCACCATTTCGCTGTTGGCAGAGAATGTATCGAGCGGCATCGAACCTGTGTTCGACCATGCCTACACCCGCCGCATTCTGATGCCGGACGGCTCAGCCCGGCAGGAAACAGTGACGGATTATGCAGTCCGCATCTTCCGCGATATGCATGGCGAAACGGCCGCTTTACCCGATTATTTCGTTACAGCTAAAGAACTTACGCCTAGCCACCATCTCACCATGCAGGCAGCGTTTCAGGCCCACGTGGACGCGTCGATTTCCAAGACCATCAACTGCCCGGAAAATTTGAGCTTTGCCGCATTCCAGGATGTCTACCGTGAGGCTTACACGCGAGGGCTAAAGGGATGCACGGTTTATCGCCCCAATCCGGTTACTGGCGCGGTGCTCGTGTCGCTTTCTGACACCACGCCAGAGGGGGAGCAGCAGACGCACGCGCATTATCTGCCTGCGCCGCTCGACGACGCCGAACCGTTTCTGCCGTTGCCCGCGCCTGCGCCTCCAGCTCCGACGGCGAGTGCTATTGGACACAAAGGCGAAGTCGTCTACATGGCGAAACCGCTCCAGCGCGATCAGACGCTGCCTGGCTTCACCTACAAGCTGAAATGGGGCGATTCCGACCACGCCATTTACGTCACCATTAACGACCTGTTGCAGGACGGACGGCGGCGGCCTTTCGAAATCTTCATCAACTCGAAAAACCTCGTTCGTGGTCGAAGAGCTGAAAGCTGTGTTCGATCCGCGCGGTGGCCAGTGGATGAGCGGACAATATGTGCCGAGTTTGCTCGCGGCCATCGGCGGCATCATCGAAGAGCACATGCTGGCGATCGGGTTTATGCAAAAGGAAGATGCAAACACGGCGGCGACTTGGGCAAGCAAGCAAGAGGACGAGGCTACATACGGCCATCCCTCAGCGGGCACAGCGACCAGCGACGCCCGCCCTCGCGGACGCACCTGCCCCCGCTGCGGAAGTACAGCTTTGCATTATATCGAAGGCTGCCTGCGCTGCCGCGATTGCGACTACTCGAAATGCGGCTGACGCGTTCGCCTATGACGCGCCTCAAGTGCCTTGGGTAAAGTTTTCCGATTAATCGCCCGATGTTCTAAAGCGCAACCGTATCCTCACGGATGAAGACAGCCTGCCCACCAATCCGCACAACACGAACTTGCCTGTTCAACACCTCGAATTCGAGATGGATTTTACTGGGAGAGCCTATCTCAAAGCCCTGTTCGATGATGCCGTTATAGGTGCCTTCGGGCGGACCATCGAAGCGGTTGATAACTGCCGCGAATGCCGCCGCTGCCGATCCAGTCGCGGGATCTTCCGGCACACCATGGTCCGGCGCGAAACAGCGCGCATGAAACGAAGACTTGTGATGTAACGTATCGCGGCAAAAGAGATAGGCCAGCGATAGCTCTTCGCTGTTAAATGCTTCCGCCCAATATTGCTCGACGACGCGCGCGCGCGCGATCGCATCCAGCCCTTTGATCGGTACGAAAGTAAATAGATTTCCGGCACTATAGCGGCACGGCTTGAAGTTCTCGAAACCGATTTCGGTAGGGGCCAGCCCCAACGCAGCAGCGAGACGATCAACGGGCGGAGTTTCTCCGGATTCTTCCGGCAAGATGGGCGCGTCAAACTCGGCGAAGGGAGCAGATGCATACTCAGCAAAGGGAGCTGATGCGCCCGGCTTCACGGCTATGCGCAGAATGCCTGCCTTGACCTCCAAAACCACCAGCGCGTCGCATTCCTCACCGGTTTTGCTCCAGACGCGGTCTTGCGCCAGATACACGGCCGTCCCGATAGACGGATGCCCTGCGAACGGTATTTCGGTTTCGGGGGTGAATATTCGCACGGACGCTGTATGCGCGCGATTTTGCGCGGTCAATACGAACACCGTTTCAGACAGCCCCAGCTTTTTGGCGATGGCCTGCATGGAGGCATCGTCAAGCCCGTCTGTTTCTGTAATGATCGCCAGCGGATTGCCACCCTGCGGCTCGCTGGTGAAAACATTGAGGAGTACGTAGCGTCGTTCCATATATCCTCTATCCGACAAAACGCCTGCCGAAATTCGTTTGCTCAAATTCAGGTTTATTCCTGCGTTGGGACCAAGCGCGGGCAGGGCGCATCCATTCGCATTTGCGCGAGAGCATAACTGAAAGCGATGTGTTCAGCATCCCCTTTTCCAGGTCATAAACAGAATTGTTAGCTTGATGTTAGAACTATAATATATAACCCCTTAACGTAGCAGATGTTTAATAAATAATTGCTTTCGTAAAACTGTGAAAAACAAATTAAAATACATGACATGTCATTCGCGGATTATTTCTTCTGTTATGATTTAACCCTTTCCACGGTTGTGCTTGCGTACATCAGCTTTTGCGGCTGCGTATGCACGCGGATAAAGACGCAGACGCGGTCCAAAACACCGCGGTGCTCTCCTAAATGTCATCGGTAAGGGGAAAGCCATGAAAACTCTGCATATATTTGGTCTGGGTCTGCTCGCGGTTGCGGTTACGGCCATAGCATTCACCGCGTCAAGCGCCAACGCGGCCGATATCTATCGCCGCGATCACCACAGCATGAAAGACGCGCCAAGCGCTTATATGCCTCCGATTGTGTGGGCCGGTTTCTATATGGGCGGCCATGCAGGCGTCGGCTGGGCAGGCGATGACCGCGATTATCTGGACAACAACGAGCAGGCTTTAGGCGGCCTGCATCTCGGTTACAACTGGCAAAGCCCTCAGAAGATTGTGTTAGGCATCGAAGGTGACGCCGATATCGCCAAAGAATTCAGCTATTTGGCCAGCGTTCGCGCACGGTTGGGCGTCTCTTACGCACGGGCGCTGTTTTATGTCACCGGCGGGGTGGCTTTCGCTGACTTCAAGAACAAACATTTCGATACCACAACCGGATGGGTCGCTGGCGTAGGAGTGGATAAGATGGTCAGCGATCAATTCAGCGTCGGGTTGGAAGGATTGTATTATGGCTTTGAAGAGGCGAAGTACGACAACACAGATGATTCGGCTGATGTCTGGGCCGTCCGCGCGCGGCTCAGCTACCATTTTGGCGCTGATGCCATTCCGTTGAAATAAACCCTAGCAGACTGAGTACAATAATTCCTGCGGCGCGAGGTTTAGACTGGCGTCGCACTTTTTATGCATTATGTAGCATCTCAAATCGCGGATTATGGCGTGGGCATGATAATTCCTGTTCACGTCAATATCTGTCGGCGGTGTGTCTTGTAAGCCATGCCCCGCATATTCTTACCACATCGCATTTATGCTGCAACACATTGATATAATTATATAAAACCAAAAATATTGCGCACAGAAAAACACTCCCCTTGCTGATTGGTTGTGTAAATCGACATCAAACAACCTTTGGTATGTACACCTATCGTTTGAGTGCACTTAAATTCCTCAAGAATAGGCGGCGGCAATGTCGCGTGTATTTGAATGTAAGTATGTATGAGGGATCTCTCGTGAAAACGTTAAAGATGGCACTCCTTAGCGCCACATGTCTAATCGGTGCGGGCGCATTTTCGGCAGCGAACGCAGCTGACATTTATGAGCCGCGCGGCGTTAGCATGAAGGACGCTCCGGCCTACTCGCCTGTAGAGAATTGGAGAGGCTTTTATATCGGCGCCAACGCTGGTTGGGCTTCCCATGACGATGATGACGTTTCTTACTGCTATGGGGGCCAAACCAACCACAAATGCGGTAGAATAGATGGCGATCGCAGTGGCTGGCTGGCTGGCGTGCACGCCGGTTACAACTGGCAGAAACAAGATGTCGTTTTCGGTATCGAAGGCGATATCGACGCCGGCGACAACCTGGACTATCTCGCCTCGGTTCGTGGGCGCGCAGGTTTGGCGATCGATCGGTCGCTGATCTACGTAACGGCTGGTGTGGCGTTTGCCGGTTTCGGTGACGATGATATCTTCGCCGATGACACGCAGACGGGTTGGGTTGTCGGTCTCGGCATTGAACATAAGCTGCGGCCCAATGTCAGCATCGGTCTTGAAGCGATGCGCTATTCGTTCTCCGATGTCGATAAGGTTTGCTGCGATGCGGATGAACTCGATCAGGATATGTGGACCGTTCGTGCGCGTTTGACCTATCACTTCAACGGCGCGGTCGCACCACTGAAATAAACCTTCCTCCCGTAGGATGGTCTGCGGCGGCAGTTCTCCTTTCCGGCAGCGCCAGAAACGCTTTTCCGGGAAAGAGACTGCCGCATTGCTTTTTTGAGGGGCGGTAATTCAAGCCGACCGCGGCAATCTCACCACAAAGCGGCTTTGCTGCGTCTTAGCCTGCCGATGTAGCCACGCAGTGCGCGCACTAATCGTGCTGTTCGCCGCAAGTCAAAAAATCGTTGCTGAGTAGCGTTTTGCTGGCTGGGGGACTAGGATTCGAACCTAGATTGACGGAGTCAGAGTCCGCTGTCCTACCGTTAGACGATCCCCCAATATGCCATGAGCACGGCCTACGAGCAAAGATCTCGCCACCGGGAAGCAAAGGCAGCCATACTATAAGGCTTGATCGCTTGGTAACAAAT
>JARRLC010000213.1:0-3863 GCA_037387425.1 Alphaproteobacteria bacterium | reverse complement strand
CTGGCGGATGCAACTCTCGATGCCGAGAGCAACGTGACGCGTGTGCGCTTCTCCTGGAAAAAGCGCGGTAACAAGAAGCACGCTTCATGGGATAACACCGTGCTTGGCTGGATTGAGATTGATGGCGGGCGTCTTACCGCCGACGTCAATTCCGAGGCGCGCGCCAAAGCGACCAAAAAGAAGATTGAGAAAATTCTTGGCAAAGGCGTTCATTACCGGGCAAGCGAAATCCAGTCACTGGAAAAAATGCTTGCCGATGAGCGGACAAGCGGCGCGAGCACAGATTTCAAAGAGAGCCAGGAACTGGCGGAAGATCCCGAAGTGCGCGAAATGATCTCCGAGATGATGGCCAGACATTGGGACGATTGGGTGGAACAGCCCATCCCGATGCTTAGCAACCGGACGCCCATGGAAGCCGTCAAGGATCCGGATGGTCGTGAAAAGGTTGAGGCGATCATCATTCAAGCTGAGCGAGACGCCAACAGCGCCAATTCCCAAACCAATCCGGAGGTATTCCGAAGGCTCCGCGACAAACTGGGCCTGTCTGCCTCGTAACTGGCTTGGTTTTGCTCCGCCATTCACATGCCTGGGGTTAGCATGTAGTAGATCACAAGCCTATAGCGCCCACGACAAGTCGGGGCGCTTCCTTCAAGTGGCAGTTGATGGGGGCGGAGATAGGCGCGCGGCGCTGACGGTCATGTCTTCCCCATTTTGGCGAGGAGGGCTGCGAGGTTGGCGCGGGACTTCTGCACCCATGGATGGTGAGCCGGCAGGCTGGCTTTCACGATGGCGAGCGCCCGGCGATAGAGCGGCTCGGCCTCTGCCAAACGGTTCGTGGTGCGGAGAAGCAGCGCCAGATTGTTGAGAGCGGTGACCACATTGGGGTGGTCAGGACCGTATGCCTTCTCGAAGATCGCGATAACGCGGCGCATGAGCGGCTCAGCCTCCGCCAGACGGTTCGTGTCGTGGAGAAGCACCGCCAGATTGTTGAGGGCGTTGGCTACGTTGAAATGTTCTGGGCCGTAGCTTGCCTCGTCGATGGCGAGAGCGCGGCGATAAAGCGGCTCGGCCTCCGCTAGACGGTTCCTAGCGTTGAGGAACAGCGCCAGATTGTTGAGGGCGATAGCCACATCGGGGTGGTCTGGGCCGTAGCTTGCTTCATGGATGGCAAGGGCGCGGCGATAGAGCGGCTCGGCTTCCGCCAAACGGTTCGTGGCGCTGAGAAGCTCCGCCAGATTGTTGAGGGCGGTGGCCAAACTGGGGTGGTCAGGACCGTATGCTTTCTCAAAGATCGCGATAACGCGGCGAAGAAGCGGCTCGGCCTCCGCCAGACGGTTCGTGGTCTTGAGAAGCCCCGCCAGATTGTTAAGGGCGGTGGCCACATTGGGGTGGTCTGGGCCGTAGCTTGCCTCGCCGATGGCGATAACGCGGCGATAGAACGGCTCGGCCTCGGCGTAGTTGGCGCGGGACTGGAGATAAAGACCCGTCTGATTGCACAGCAAACCAGTTTTTTCAGCCATCTCGCCGGATTCGGGGGCGGTTTCCAGCACCGCCATGGCGTGAGGATAAAGCCGTGCGCAGGCAGGCCAGGAGCGGACGTTACTCACGATATTCGCTTCCTCGCCATGCGGAAACGCATCCGCCACCAGCGCCAGCGCTTTCGCTGCGAACGCCTCCGCCTCGCCACGCGCCGCCAACCGCGCGCGCATCACCATCTGCACCAGTTGGTGCACGCTGAGGAGCGGCCCGCCTTGCGTCTGCGCCTCCACCTTCACCAGCGACACATTTTTCAGCACCCCCACCGCCTCGCGCAAGGCCATGGCGTCCAGCACGTCTGCCGTCACGAGGTCGCGCGGAATGGCGTCAGGCGCCAAATGGCAAAGGATGCCCATCAGCGTTTCCACCGTATACCCCTGAGGCCGCTTCCCACTCCACCAAGTCCGGATGTGCGCCAAGAAGCCTTTGGGTTGTTCAATGCCTGCGTTCGCCGCCTTCTCGATGGCGAGTTGGAAGGTGGCGAACACCGCCTCCGGATAATCCGTGTTCTGGGGCGCTCTGGTGATCCATTCGGCCAGAAGCTGGCGGTAATCGTCGAAACTGTCGCCGGTCTCGATGCAGAACGCCGCCGCATGGTCGAGCGCCAGCGCCAGCCGCCCGAGCGCTTCGGCCAGCCGCTCCGCTCCTGCCTTGTCGTCGCGCTCTGTGCGCTGAGTGAGAAACGCCACCGCCTCGTCCAACTCGAACACATCAAGGGAGAGCGGCTCCGCGCGGCCCCGCCAGTCGGGAAAGCGCGTCGTGATGAGCGTTTGCGCAGCCTTTCGCGGCGTGAGGCCGTTCAGCGCATCGGGCGCAATAACGTTGTCATAGATCAGCAGCCACGGCTTCTCGAACCCCGCGCCCTCGATGAATTGCAGCGTCGTGCGCGCCGCCGCCTCGCGGTCCTGTGCGGCTTCAAGGCCAGGGATGAACTGCGCGCCCAGCGCAACAAGCCCGTCCTCAATCTCCGCCGGCGTTTTCGCCTGGAGCCACCACACGCCCGCGTAGCGCTCGCGTTCCGCCCAGCCGTAATGCTGCGCGAGCGCGGTCTTGCCGATGCCGCCGCCGCCATGAACCACCGTCGCCATGAACCGCTGTCGCCTGCGTGATCGCCACAGCGCCGCGCGGAGTGCCTCAAGCGCCTCGACGCGTCCGGTGAAACTCGGCACCTCGCGGATGCGGTCGTGCAGTACCGCCTCGCCCGGTTGCCGGTAAGGCGCGACGTCCGTTGTCGCTTGCTTCTGACACCCCGGCTGGATCGCCGCCAGCACCACATCGCGGAGCGTCTCAGGGCTGCTGAGCAACGGCATGAGGTTCCAGTAGGCCAGCGCCCGGAGCATACCGCGCGGTGCGCAACTCGCCACCCTGAAAATGATCAGACGCCCATCGCGGTTCAGCGGATCGCCCGCCATGGCGTTGATCCACTCCGCGGTGCAATAGTCGCTGGCAAGATATTCCGGCGACAGAAGCAGCACCACGCGGGCAGAGCGGAGGAGCGCGTCGTTCATGCGCTCGATGAAGTTGCGGTTGGCGAAGTCCCAGTCCTGAAGGATGACGGAGTGGCCGGCGCCCTCCAGCAGCGCTGCGATGTCGGCGGCAAGGCGCTTATCCGCATCCGCGCGCGAAACGAAGAAATCGACCTTCGCCTGCGCGGCCCCGGCAGTATCCTTGCTCTTTTGGGTGATGCTATCCATGTCCGGCCCCGTCTTCACCGCCGACATGATAGCAAAATTTCAAAGCGGACATCGAATGAGAATTACGGATACTTCCGCTGCAAGACGTGGCAAAACTCCCCCAATACGCCGCCTCTGGCTGTTGAACGGAATTACCGTGAACGGCGCCATTTCGGCAGTTGCACTTGCCGTCGCCATCGCACGCGCCAGCTTGCCTCGGTTTTAGTGAGAACGAAGACCAGCGTCTTTCCCGGCACCTTTCAGTATTGCGGTTGGGCGAAAAACTGCACCCGCGCCTGGTTTTTGCCGAGAAGAGCCTGCACTTGTCCGATGGTTGGCGGCTGCGGATTGGCGTCATGGCTTTTCCATTTTGGCGAGGAGGGCTGCGAGGTTCTTCGTCCCGTTCTGCGTATTTGGGTGCTCTGTTCCAAGACTGGCGGTGAGAATGGCGAGCGCGCGGCGATAAAACGGCTCGGCTTCCGCCAGACGGTTCGTGGCGAAGAGAAGCCCCGCCAGATTGTTGAGGTCGTTGGCCACATTGGGGTGGTCTGGGCCGTAGCTTGCCTCGTCGATGGCGAGCGCGCGGCGATAGAGCGGCTCGGCCTCCGCCAGACGGTTCGTGGCGCGCAGAAGCTCCGCCAGATTGTTGAGGGC
>JARRLC010000212.1:0-3863 GCA_037387425.1 Alphaproteobacteria bacterium | reverse complement strand
TCATAAAACCGATTACAGCCGAGCGAATCACGATTGCGGTGCGCAACGCCCTGCGTGTTCGCGCGCTGGAAGGCGAGATTGCCCGTATTACCCGCACAGTCGATGGGCGCTTGAGTTTTTCCGATGTGATTTGCAACGCCCTCGAAATGCAACGCGCCGTGATGCTGGGCAGACGCGCCGCCGATCTGGAAATGCCGGTGCTCTTGGAAGGCGAAATCGGCACAGGGAAAGAAATGTTCGCCAAGGCCATTCATGGCGACAGCGATCGCTCGGGCCATTCATTTGTCATGATCCATTGCGCCGATCCGGCCAGCGCAGCGGCTTGGTCGAACCGGCAGTCTTATCTGGCCGACGCCTGGACCGAAGCGCGCAACGGCGTACTGTTTCTCGATGAAATCGGCGAGCTTCCCATATCCCTGCAAGATGAACTTGTGAAACTGCTGGAACCGTCTGAGAACGTGAAAGGCGATAATCCGGCGTCAGAACATCCGCGCTTGATCTGCACGACCAGTCAAAATCTCATCGAACGCGTGAAAACCAAGCAGTTCCGCGAAGACCTGTATTACCGCATCAACGTGTTCCCCATCTGGCTGCCGTCTCTGCGCGACCGCCAGGACGATATTGATGAGCTTGCGTCGAATTTCGCCGCACGCTTCTCCGCTGATGTCGGTAAATATATCGAGTGCATCGACGAACAGGCCAAGGCGCTCTTGCATGGCTATGCGTGGCCTGGAAATGTCCGTCAGCTCGAAAACATGGTTTATCGCGCCGTTGTGCTGGCGGAAGGCGATAAGTTGACGGCGCAAGACTTCCCGCAAATCGCGGCAGGTCTACATGCCTCAAATGGCGCACAGTCATCCGCGCCAGCCCCCGAATCAAAAGCGCCTTATAATGGCCCAGCCATGCTAGGCGGCAACTGGCCAGGCGCTGACGCCATCACGCTACCTTCAACGAATGGCGCTGCGCTGGGCATCCCGATCTTGACGCAAGAGGGCGAGATTCGTTCGCTTACAGAAATTGAGGCCGACCTCATCCGCATGGCGCTTGGCCATTACCGTGGACATATTACCGAGGTAGCGCGCCGTTTGGGCATTGGACGTTCCACGCTTTATCGCAAAATGCGTGAATTTGGCTTGGAACCACGACAAAATCATGTGTCACATACAACACATACGTAACCCTCCGTAGAAAAGACTTCTTTTATTGCATAAAATGTGTGAATCAAAAGTTGAGATGGTTACATATTGATCCAAACTGTATAGCAGTGACAGTGACGTCACCATGAGGGGGGTATGACCGGATTTCGTGTTTGTTTGGTTGTTGGGCTACTCGCGGGGCTAGTGTGGCTCTATGTTCCGGCTGCATATGCCGCTGAGCCTGATGGACCAGAAAGGCTTATCTCTCGTCAGGAAGCCATTTATATTTCCGTGTTGGAGCAGCTAAAAGCCAAAGGGAAGAAAAGCCGCAGGCTTAACAAGGCTGACCAAGAAGGGCTTTTAACTTACTACAGCGATCATAAGAATCCGCTCATTTGGGTAAATGAGCAGGGCATGAATGATCGGAGCGAACAGCTTCGCACTGTTTTCGCTCGTGCTGGAGAGTGGGGGCTTAATCCTCGGGATTACTCGCTACCCGACCCTCAAGATTTCGCGGATCTATCTGACCGCCCTTCAGCGAAACTCGCTGAAGCCGAGTTGAAAACCAGTCTTGTCACTGTGACCTATGCGCGCCATGCGCAGGCAGGACGTTTCAAACCATCCTCGATCAGCGAAGACCTGGATAAGCACCCAGAATTTCCTGACTCTGCTAAAGTCCTGAAGGGCGTTGCGGAAAAGGGTGATGAAATCCCCGCGTTTCTTGAAAGCTACAATCCGCAGAATCGGCAGTTCAAAGCGCTCAAGAAGCTGCTTAAGGATATCGACGATTTCAAGGGCAAGCGCACTGTAAGGATTCCGGATGGCCCCTCGCTTGGGCCGGGCACGTCCCATCCACACATCGCGCTTTTGCACGAACGGCTGAAAGTGAAACCGACAGCCTCCGCCGACGAACACGCCTCGCCTGAGGAATATTACGACGATGATCTCGCTGAGGCAGTACGCGCCTTTCAGGAAAGCCAAGGGCTTGGCACTGACGGCATTGTCGGTGGAAATACGCGCGCGGTGCTGAACCAAGCGGCGAGCGATGATGACGGCGTGCCGTATGTCAAGAAATCGACCATTATCGCCAATATGGAACGTTGGCGCTGGGAGGCGCGCGACTTTGGCAAGCGCCATATCATCGTTAACATCCCAGAATTCGTGTTTCGCCTCGTCGAAGACGGCAAAATCATACACAAAGAGCGTATCGTAGCGGGATCACGAAAACACCCCACACCGATTTTCACTGATGAGATGGTAACTGTGGTGTTTAACCCCTATTGGAACGTGCCGAAATCGATCCTCACCAAAGAGATACTCCCAGCGATTCGCCGCGATCCGTCATTTATCGACAGAAATCGCCTGGAGGTGGTTTCTGGTGGGCGCGGTGCGGACGACTTCTTTTTCTTCGATTGGATGGATGTCGATCCGGACAAATTGCGGCTGCGGCAAATCCCTGGAGCGGGCAACGCGCTTGGAAACGTAAAGTTTCTGTTCCCGAATAAGCACTCCGTGTACATGCACGATACGCCGACGAAGCATTTGTTCAAAAAGCGCGTCCGTGCGTTTAGCCATGGCTGCATGCGCGTCAGGAACCCGCTGAAATTCGCGGAAGTTCTGCTTGCTGACCAGGGATGGAGTGCGAAAAGAGTCCGCAATGCAGTGGGCGCCCAAAACGACTATGAAATACCGCTGAAAAGGAAAGTGGCGGTCCACATTATGTATTTCACGCTGTGGGCGGACAAAGACGGCAAGATACGGCACTTCAGCGATATTTACGGGCATGATAAACGGACGAAAACCGCATTGCATCTGGAGCGTGCTCGAAAAGCTGAAGTCGCGGAAAATGATGAAGACGCTGGTGAACACGGCTTAGGGAATTAATAAGCCGCAATGAGCCGGGACAATTCACGGCGGCTTGCGGATATGGATGTGGATTTGGGCGGAAAAAGCGCAAAAATGCATGAATGCGCCTAGATCCGCATGAGCAGTCTTGACATGCATGTGCGCCAGCGCATAAATCACATGGCCGCGCTGATACGTTTGCATTTTGCGCGTATCAGCGTTTAGCCATTTGCTTCTGCATTGATCGGGGCGAGCTTTGGTTCATGTCCGTCGTAATCAATGCGCAAAACTGGACGCGTAGCTCAGCGGGAGAGCACTGCCTTCACACGCCTGAGAGCGCACAAGTAGAATCAAAGGGTTGCGACACACAAAACGGTTCACCGCAACCAGTTGATACAAAAAACGAGCATCGGACACTTAGCTCAGCGGTAGAGCATCGCCTTCACACGGCGGGGGTCGCTGGTTCAATCCCAGCAGTGTCCACCATCTCACCGCACTCCACTCCTCCCCCACACAATGGCCTGAAGTCGAGGTCACAGAGAAAATTCGCCAGATTACACGACCATGAACTGAGGGCAAATTTGCAATGCCTTCAGCATGGATGCAGGGAATTGGACAGACACAGAACAAATGCAAGGATTGCTATCTAAAACTGCTATCCATATTCACCCAGCCTGGTAGTGACGATCGTATCCCAGAACAGCACCCTGGCGGCGAAAGGATGGGCATCGATATTAAACCTGCCAGCTTCTGGCACAAGCGTGGTTTCGTCAAGGGCGACATTGATGCGCCCCGTTGCACCCAAAGAATGACCTGGATCTTATCAGGATGCAGCAGCAATGGCCTGCCGACCACCCGGTCGGCAAGGTGAGGAAGATGTGG
>JARRLC010000211.1:0-3872 GCA_037387425.1 Alphaproteobacteria bacterium | reverse complement strand
CATTTCGCCTAATTTTGCAATCAACAGGATTGACAGACACGGCCTGAATGCGAACGAGAATGTCACGCCCTTCCGGGTGCGGTTTGTTGATTTCAACATCAGTAAGCGCGTCCTCGCGATCAATCGAACCAGGGGTGGTGTATCCAACGGCTTTCATTGTGTGTCTCCGAATTGTCTTGCGAACGAGTTTAGACTAAGTTGCCGCCACGTTCATACGCACAAATGACGCCTATAGTGTCAAAATGGATACCACATGGCTAAGGTAAAACATTCCCGCTTCGATTGCTCTCCAGGATGCGCCGTCGAGGCGGCAGTAAGCTTGATTGGCGGAAAATGGAAATGTGTGATCCTCTGGCATCTTCATTGTGAGGCTGTGCTGCGCTTTAGCGATTTGCGGCGGCGTATTCCCAACGTCACACAACGTACACTTACTAATCAACTACGAGAATTGGAGGAGGATGGGCTTGTTCATCGTGAGGTCTATCCTCAGGTGCCGCCCAAGGTTGAATACAAGTTAACAGAGATGGGATACGAGCTTGGGCCGATCTTAATTGCGCTCAAAGCCTGGGGTGATGCGCATATTGATCTGTTCGGGAAACACGGGGAGGCAGGTAAAACGAAGACGAACGGGAGCTAGAATTTTGCAATGAGCAATGTTTCCATCCCATCTTCTTCGGTTTCGCATGCTTGGATATTTTGTTATGTCGATGTTGGGTTAAAGCTGGCATCCGCAATTGCTTCAATTGCTCGAAAATACTGGGCCACAAACGGCATTATTCGAAAGATGTTGCGGCCAATTGAGCTGGATTTTTCAGCCCTACTTCGCCAAGAAGCGCGTTGAAATACTCCGATCAGCCAGCCGCTACCGCCGATGCAAAATACAGACCTGGGCTATGCAGTTGAGCGCCAACCCACTACATATTGTGTGCCAGTACTTTGCCTTGAATTGGATCTGTTTGCTATGCCTGCTCGATCAACTGGACATGGTTGCAGGTTAGTGTGCTATCCTGAATACGACTACATTTTGTAGGATGGGCGGTCAACTGCATAGCCCAGAAGCGATTTTCGATGCTTAAGTACTGTCGATATATGGATTTAGGGCATGTTCATGAAAGCTGCGGTCTATCGGCAATACGGCTCGCCCAATGTGGTGCACATTGAGGATGTTGCCAAGCCTGAGCCGAAGAACAATGAGGTCTTGGTCAAAATCCGTGCGACAACTGTCAGCGCTGCGGACTGGCGCATACGTTCTCTCACGGTGCCAAAAGGCTTTGGCCTGATCATCCGCCTGTTTTTTGGCGTGTTGCGGCCGAGACAGCCGATATTGGGGACCGAACTTGCCGGAGAAATTGAAGCCGTCGGCAAGGACGTGACGAAGTTCAAGGTGGGGGATGCGGTCTTCGCTTACCCCGGCGCCGAGTTGGGAAGCCACGCCAAATATCGCACCATGCCCGAGGATGGCAGGATCGCGCTAAAACCCGCCAATTTAAGCTTTGAGGAAGCCGCCGCCCTCTCTTTCGGCGGCGCTACGGCGCTATATTTCCTGCGGGATGTGGCCAAGCTTCAAAAGAGCGAGAGTGTGCTCGTTGTGGGCGCATCAGGTTCCGTGGGCAGCGCTGCGGTTCAACTCGCTAAGCATTTCGGCGCTGAAGTAACCGGCATATGCAGCACCGCCAATGTGGAACTGGTAAAATCGATCGGCGCTGACAGAGTAATCGACTATACGAAGGAAGATTATAAGCAGGGTGGTGAACGCTACGACGTCATTTTCGACACGGTCGGCGAGACGCCGCTCGCGAAAAATCTGAGCGCGCTAAAGGCGGGTGGACGCCTCGCCCTGATAGCAGCCAATCTGCCACAGATCCTCGCCACAGTTTGGCGGTCGAAATCCGATCAGAAAAAGGTTTTTGCGGGGCCGGCCACGGAATCCCCCGAGCAATTGCAATTCCTCAAGGACTTAAGCGAGGCAGGCAAGTTCAAGCCTGTTATCGATCAGCGCTTTCCGCTGGAGAGTATCGCTCTGGCGCATGCTCGCGTCGATAGCAGGCGAAAAACGGGTAATGTGATTGTTACGGTGCCATAAGCAACGCTCCGTTCCGGCGCACTTGCCCGGGCGGCTCGTTGAAAATGCGTTTGAAGGCGCGATTGAAGGCCGGTTCTGATTGGTATCCGATATCTGCTGCGATCGCTGCAATGGATTGCGACGTCTCAAGAAGTTTCGCCCGCGCCAGATGCATACGCCATATCGTAAGATACTTCATTGCTGGCGCACCGACTAGGTTGGTGAAGCGGGCGGAAAAGGCCGAACGCGACATACCTGCTATCTTAGCCAGACTATCCACCGTCCAATTGTGCGCCGGAGCCCGATGAATAGCGATAATTGTCCGGCCGATCTGATGGTCCCGCGCAGCTTTCAGCCAACCTCGATCCGCTTCGGGTGATGTATTGATCCAACGGCGGATTGCTTCGATAACGACAATGTCAGCGAGGCGGGTGATCACTGTCTCGCCGCCGGGGCGCAACTCGCGTGCTTCCCTCGCGATGAACTGCAAGGTTCCTTGAAGCCAGCTTCCCGCCTCTTCATTCCATGTGTCGATCTTGAGTACGTCTGGGAGCAAGTTCATCAGCATCCCGCTTGCGGCATGGTCGATCCGGACGATGCCATACATAATACTGGTCGTTTCGCCACCGCCGCCATATTCCAGCGTTTCATAGAGTTCGGTCACTTTGCGAATGGGAAGTTCATCAAGGGACATGAGCGGCGCATCATGATCGCTGCGGAAATTTAGCTCCGCGCCGCTGGTCATGAGAACCAAATTGCCTTGCTCAATCAGAAACGGAGCTTCACTTCCCACGGTCAGCCAGCAGCGGCCACTCGTGACCACCGCAAAGCTCATCACTCCTGCAAAACTCGGAACCTCCACGCCCCACGGCGCAGTGAAACTGGCTTGGCAATAGAAGGTTCCGGTTAGCTTAAGCAGATGCAGAATCTCTCCCAGTGGATCGCCAATGGGCTGAGCGATCGCGGCCGGGTTGGGGATATGGGAGGGAGCCGTGTTCATGATGTTCAGATACTGACGCGACAATTGCAATTTATCCAGGATATTTGGACGATTGGATAATAATTCAGGGCGTATTGGCATGGTTTATCTCGATATAGCACGTATCTTGAAGCCATCTAGATACACAACAAGAAAAGAACCATGCCAATGACTCCCATCCTTGCCATCGGCGCCATCTGAAGCCCGGGATGGCCGCAATGCCTAACTCCAAATCCAGAGGAAATCCCATGTCCACAAACTGGTATCAGAAACTCGTTCTCGGCGTGGCCGGATTAATAGCCTCGGGCATTGGCGTTGCCATCATGGCTATGCCGCACGCCTTTTACGCGAGCAATGGCATTAGTCTCGGCACGGATGTGAACCTCATAAACGAGCTTCGCGCGCCAGGGGCTAACCTTGTGGCGCTTGGGGCGATCGTCTTTGCCGGTAGTATTCGACCTCAGATGGCTCGCCTCTCAGCGTTCCTTGGTGCGACTATCTTCCTTGCTTACGCCTTCGGGCGGCTGGTCAGCCTTGCCCTTGATGGTGTGCCAACAGACAGTCTGCTTGCCGCCACAGCCATTGAAATCGTAGTAGGAGGACTCTGTCTGTTGGCTTTCAGACGGCAACACATAACGTGAGAGGCCAAAAGAAGGCGCTGGGGAAACCATGAACATCCAGAGAAACGATGCCGCAAAATCCGTCTTGGTGGCTTATGCAAGCGGGTTCGGAACCACGGTTGGCGTGGCCGAGGCTGTAGCCGAAACAGCCCGGCGTGCTGGTTGGCTAGTTCACCTTGCCAACATGGGAGAGGACTTGCAGCCGGAAACT
>JARRLC010000210.1:0-3908 GCA_037387425.1 Alphaproteobacteria bacterium | reverse complement strand
TGCGCTTGTTTAATCGGTTTCAGTGAAGGAGATTGATAAGAATATGCACCCATTAAACAGGAAAGGAGCAGCAATGTAACAAGAGAGTCAATAGTATACATGTGAAATATATAGATATACGCGGGAGGGCGATAACAATGCGCAGACAACATGGTAATCCTATTATGAGTATTACATGGGGTCTATCAATAGAAATAGTTGAATGGGGTTGTAATGAGTTACAGAAGCACTGGAACACTAATAGCATCACAAGACAATAGCGATACCAAAATACAAATACATTCTGAAGTTACTCCGTCAATAGACGGCGACGATTGCCTCATATCTATCAAAGAAGCCTGCCGGTTGCTTGGAGGAAAAAGCCGCGCCACCATTTATCGTTGGGCTGACAATGGTGCGTTCATCATCCGGAAACTTCCTGGCACCAACAGCTCAGCCATCCTCAAATCAGATCTGTTGCGCCATATGCGCACGCTGCCATCCATCAAAGCGAGCCGAAACACAAAACGGCCACGCGGAAAGCGCAGCCGTCTGGAATAAATAAGCTCTTTTAAAGCCCTGAAGTCTTGTTCTTTGCCGGAGCAGACATGGGCTGATGTTTAACGCCACCGGTCCGACGGATTTATGAGATCCTTCGGACCATCCATTCCCCCGAGGTTAGCAGCCCGGAGTAACGCGGTTGGCGCTTGCCTTCTCGTGTACCTCACCTTGTGCTCCCATGCCAAGGATTTTTGCTGCCTGCCTTGGCAACTGGCAGACGGAATTCATGGACGATAATCATAGCACACCGCTTTTGCGGGAAAGTTGGCCTTACGACGTAACAGAACATGGTCTTTTTGCTTCGAGAGCCACACGCGATGGCATTGAGCGCAAGCGCATCGCCAATTTCGCCGCCTGGATCGCCGCAGAGCGCATAATTGATGACGGCGCCGAACGGCAGAAATTCATGGACATTGAGGCGGAAATTCGTGGGCGGAGGGTGCACTTTACCATCCCCGTGGCGGCCTTTGCCGCAATGAACTGGCCGATCGAACATATCGGCGTTGATGCGGTGGTTGAACCAGGTTTTGGCAACAAAGAGCAGGTGCGGGCGGCGATCCAATATCTTTCTGGCGCCGTATCTCGGCACCACACCTACGCGCATACGGGTTGGCGTAAGTTCGATGCCCATGGCTGGTGTTATCTTCACCCAAATGGCGCTATCAGCGCTGCCGGGCCGATTTCGGGTATTGATGTCAAATTGCCAGAAGCGCTCGTCCACTACTCTTTACCGCAGAGCTGGACGAGGGAGGAACTGCAAGCCGCCATGCGCGCCTCGCTGCAATTGCTCGATATCGCGCCTGACCGTGTGACTGTCCCCTTGCTTGGCGCCACTTACCGGGCTGCGCTTGGCGGTGCTGACTTTTCGCTACATTTGGCTGGTCATACCGGCAGCGGAAAGTCTGAACTTGCCGCTTTGTCTCAGCAGCATTACGGCCCATCCATGACATCACGGCGTCTTCCTGGCGCTTGGTTCAGCACTGCCAACCATCTCGAAGCGCTAGCCTTTGCCACCAAAGACGCGGTGTTCGTCATTGATGAATTCGTGATCGAAGGCTCCGCCGCTAACCGGGCCAACCTCCAGCAAACCTTTGCTCGGTTGGTTCGTGGCGTTGGCAATGGCGCAGGCCGTGGCCGGGCTGATAAATATGGTAGGCCGCGTTCAGGCCAACCACCTCGGGGAATGATCATCTCGACCGGCGAGGAAATCCCCTCAGGACAGTCGCTGCGAGCTCGCATGCTGGTCATTCAAGTGGAGCGCAATATGATCTGTGGTGGCGATCTACGCGCACTCACGCCCCTGCAAGAAGCCGCGCTATCTGGCCAATACGCCACAGCGATGGCCGGGTTCATTCACTGGTTTGCCAACGATTTTGAAGCGCGGCAGCAAGAATTTGCTACTGAGGTGGCAATCCGCCGAAAGAAAGCGCCTCCGGGCGCCCATGCCCGTACCATGAATATCGGCTTACAGCTTGGCGCTATTTGGCAGTTCATCGCTCAGTTTGCGCTCGAATGTGGCGCCATCAATGAGGTCGAAGCGGTTCGCTATATGCGTCGCGCCGATGACGCAATTGCCCTTATTGGCGAAGAACAAGTTGGTATCCAGGCGGCAAGCGATCCTGCCCAGCGTTTCTGCGAATTGCTGAGCAGCGTTGTAGCATCGGGCCGAGCGCATATCGCCGATCCTAACGGGCAAGCGCCAACCAATCCAGCCGCGATGGGCTGGCGAAAAGTTGGCATCAACTGGCAACCGCTCGGGTTTTGCATCGGTTGGGAAGATGGCTCAGGCGGTCTGTTTCTGGAACCCGAAGCCTCGTTCGCCGCAGTGCAAGCGATGGGAGATGCAACCGATGATCGGCTTGGCGGTGGAGGCTGGATGCTACGTAAACTGTTACACGAACGCGGTCTTCTGCTCACGGTGGAAACCGAGGCAGGTAAGACACACCGGACTATACGTCGGACCATAGACGGCCGCCGTCGTCGCGTCTTGCATGTGCCAAACTTGCTGAACATACCGGAGGACTAATCACGGACGAAAGAGCGCTGTGGAACCAACAGCAAATATCCAAGAAACAATAAACTAAACCCAAGTGGGCCAACACTGATCAAGTGGGCCAGGGATAGCAAAGCGCAACACGCTGATAACAAACAATAATATATTGCATTGGTCCACTTGGACCACCTGGACCACTTACTCTTACATTTCCCCCGCTGTGATGACGGTATTGTTTTACGCCAATAAGAAGGGTGCTGGTAGAAGCGCTTGTGCCACTCCTTTACATGCTGGCGCCAGAGGCAATGTCGGTTGGGAGGATTTCCACAAGGGAAGCAAGCTCTTCTTTGGCGTTAAACCGCAAAAGTTCTCCCAGGGGAGAGCTATCGGCTTAGGTATCGCCGGAACCCACACGGAACCCGTAAACACATTTTAATGAGGAGGACTGTTGCTAAGTCTTTGATTTATATGGTGAGCCACCCCGAATAAAACTGCGAACCGGTGCGCGCGCGGCTGATGACGCGATAACCGCTTCTTCCAAAAGGTCTTTCCGCCCGAGAATGCGCACTTCCCTATCATCGACTTCGATCCGATCAACGATGGCCCCGATATAGCTCTTGCGGAAGTTCGTCTCATCGTTCCGCAGATTGTTTCGCATGGTTTCTGCGAACCGTTTGATCAGATGCGGACTGATGCGGAAAATCGATTTCGCGCCCGACCGTGCGCGTTCCAGAGCAGCCTTCGCCCGATCGCGCGCTTCTTGCAGCCCGGCAATGCGCTCCTTGAGAGGTTCGTCCATCGCCGCGAAGCCATCTTCGACGAGACGGTAAAGCCGACGAAGGCGCTCATCCGTATCGGCCGCTTCTTTTTCCAATGCCGCTATCCGTTCGTCGGCTGCGGATGCTTTCTCATCGCGGCGATCCGCCAGGGTTGAGAGCAAGTCATACAAACGATCCGGTGTGAGGAGACGTTCAGTCAGATGCGACGTGACAAGACTATCCAGCTTATCCATGCGAATAGAACGCCCCTTGCATACCGCCTTGCCCATGCGCGCCTGTGTCGAGCATGTGTAGTAGCGATGAACCTTGCCGCTCCGCGAAGTCCCCGTTCGCAGCGTCATCCCGCCGCCGCACGTCGCACAGACTGCGAGGCCGGTTAACAATATCGGGCCGGTCACCACGCGCGGCGACACAACGCGGGGATTGCGCGATTTCAGGGTGTTCTGCACGCGTTCAAACAGGTCAGGTTCGATGATCGCTGGCGCGTCGCTATAAACCACTTCATCCTCGGGCTTGCGCCGCTTGGTTTTGTTTTCCGCAAAGTTGAATCGCTGCCTTCCGGCATAAACCGGATTGGTCAGCATGAAGTGGATTTG
>JARRLC010000209.1:0-3915 GCA_037387425.1 Alphaproteobacteria bacterium | reverse complement strand
GGTGTGCGCGTTTGGTTGTATGTGGTATCGAAATCCTTTCCGGACCGACGCCTTGTTTTGCCCCGCTGCAGACGCCCTTGCCCCACCTTGGCGCCTATGCAACTATCGCCACAGCAGCGAATAATGGAGGCGGCATGTTTCGGTGGCTACTCGCGGCGTTCACCCTTTCAATTCTGTGCGCAACGTCAGCATCTGCGGCACAATGCGGCGGCAACTTCCGCAAGTTCATCGCGGCGATATCGCACGAGGCGCTCGCCAGTGGCGTCTCGAGAGATGTCGTTGACAGAGCATTTGCCAACATTAAGCCCAATCCGGCGGTGCTTGCTTTCGATCGCCGTCAACGACGAACGTTTCGCAAGAGCTTTGCGTCTTACGCTGCGACCCGTGTCACACGCGCCCGGGTCAAGCGTGCCAAGCGTTTGTTGCGGCGCCACGCAGCCTTACTTTCCCGTATCAAGCAACAATTTGGCGTGCCCGCAGAACTGATCGTCGCGATCTGGACGCTGGAATCTGATAACGGCAAGGGCGACATGGGCAAGCTGCCAGTGATCCGCACCCTCGCCACGATGGCGCACGATTGCCGCCGCACCGAACTGTTCCAAAGGGAGCTTCTCGCCGCGCTGAAAATCGTGCAGCGCGGCGATCTTCGGTGGCGCGACCTGATCGGTGCCTATGCAGGCGAGATCGGTCAGACGCAGTTTCTGCCCTCGTCCTACATCAAATATGGTGTCGACTACGATGGCAATGGCCACGTCGATCTTCGCCGCAGCGTGCCCGATGTGCTGGCCTCGACGGCCAATCTGCTGAAAGTCAACGGCTGGCGTGCCGGAGCGTCTTTCGGTGAGGGAACGGCGAATTTCGAGGTCATGCGCGAGTGGAACCGGTCCGTAGTGTATCGGAAGACCATGGTCCTTTTCGCAGAACGACTGTCGGGACTGTGAGGCGTTCGGCCGCTGGGGATTGAGGATGCGTTTCCTATTTCCGCGTGCCTTTCGCCGTTGCGCGGCCGCGCTTGGCACCGCCCTTCGCCGGCTTCGATGACAGTGCCGGGGAAGCTTCGGCTTGGCGGCGCTGGCCCAAGCCCATGGTTTTGGCAAGCTTGGAACGGGCAGCCGCGTATGCTGGCGCTACCATCGGGTAATCGTAAGACAGGCCCCATTTCTCCCGGTACTCTTCGGGCGACATGTCGTAGTGTGTCCGCAGATGCCGCTTGAGGGATTTGAATTTCTTACCGTCTTCGAGACAAATTATGTAGTCGTTCGTCACGGACTTCTTAACGGGGACAGCGGGTTTCAATTCCTCCTTTACCGGTTCAGCCCCATGAACTGCGGCTTTATTTAGAGCCGCGTAAACAGAGTGAATTATGGTAGAAACCTGTTCTGATACGATCGTATTGTTTGCCACATAAGCCGAAACGATGTCGGTTGTTAGCGAGGTTATATCAAGTTTGTTGACGTCCACGAATATGCTCCTAAGTTGTGCTAAGGTGATGAGCCGCTCAATATGCGTGACTATACTCGACACACGATTACATCTATCAAGCCTGTGGCATGGAATAGTTAATAATAGTTCACTTTACGCTGACTTATGATCATTTTCGCCTAGGCGTCAGCAGCAGCGAACCAGTTCGGTCTATGCATGGATACAGCTGGGAGCCACAGCACCAGCATGATAGCCAATACGATGAACCCGCCATCTGCCCCAGCCATGGCCGCATTGCGCCCCTCAGGTAAGGAGATAAATTAGTTCTGGTTTTAAAGCTGCGACGACATAACTTTCGTGTTATGGCGCGCGGAGGGCGGCAATTAACCACAGCGCTTCTTCGTAAGCACCACCGAAATCGACGCGGGTGACATCACCGAGATTGTAATGGCTGGGAGATGTCTCCCAGGAACCATCAGGATCGACTTCGTGCAATGTAAGCTGCTTTGCGGTCACCTTTGCTACCCGGCCAATATAACAAACTTCTTCATCTACATCCTCGATATGAATAGTAACGAGCGGAAAAGCAGCGCCCGCCGAGTGCAGCAACGTTTCAAGCGACGAAAGATCAAGGGCTGGGGCGTCGCTTCGGGTGAGGCCGCGTGCTGCGAGGGCTTTGGTTATAAAATCAGCGTGGGGGGCAGTCTCACATCCGGTAACATCGGCGTAGCGCAAACAAAGATAGCCATCAAAGCGGCATGCGTTATCTACGAGTTGCAAGGCGAAAAACACGGGGCCAATGCCTACGACGTACCCCGTAGACCATCCATTTTCAATTTCGGCGCGATAAATGCGGAGGAGGTGATCCTGCGCTAGAGCCGCCCTGATCGTCCAGCGTATCGAGGAGGACATCGGTGTGTTACCTGCAAAAATACTTGCGAATGATGTAGGTTTTTCACTGCAAAAGCCTGCAGTTGCTGGGAGAGTAAGATAACGCACTCATCAGTATGAGCAAGAGGCGTACACATCCTCGTTCAGTCGAGCATAGGCGCCTGTCGCCCAGACTTGCGACAAGGCGCTTTGGCAGGGGCATAGTGCTAGCTGCTTGGCATTACACAGCTATTATACGTTGGAAGGTTTTAGATTGTTATTCGAGGTTGCTATAGTCTCCTCAGAATGAGGCGTGTTGTAAGTTGGTCATTGGCAATGGAGCTTATTATTTTTTGCGGGGCCCAAGGTGCGGGGAAAACATCATTTTATCAGAACACGTTTGCCAAAACACATCTCCGTATCAGCATGGACATGCTAAAAACTCGTAGGCGAGAAACGGCGATACTTAATGCCTGTCTGAATTGTGGGCAACGCTGTGTAATTGATAATACGAACCCGACGGTGGCTGAGCGCGCTCGCTACATATCTGCCGCAAAGGCCTTTCATTTCACACCAATTATCTATTTCTTCGAAACGCCGATTGAACAATGCCTGATACGCAACAATTCCCGAACAGGAAAAGAGCGTATTCCCGAAAGGGGCGTTCAAGCGACATACCTGAAACTGGAGATGCCGACGCTAGAGGAAGGAGTCGCTTCTATCTATATCGTCGATGCAGTTGGACAAGTCCGCTTGGAAAAAAGAGTTTAATATGAAGTTCGAAGATCTTGATGCACATATGCGTCAGTTTGAACTCTCACTTGATCGGCATATCACCGATTTCAAATTCATCGTAGCTCGGCTTGATGGGCGAGGATTTACCAAGCTGACCAAGGAGAAGCTGGATTTCGACCGGCCCTTCGATTGTCGCTTTCATGACGCAATGCTCAAGACGAGCCAACATCTTATGGATGTCGGTTTCCGGATCAAACTTTGCTATACACAAAGTGATGAGATTTCACTCCTGTTCGATCAGGACGACAACAGTTTCAATCGCAAAGAACGAAAACTGATTTCTATACTCGCAGGTGAAGCAAGTAGTGCCTTCTCACTGGCAATCAACTATTCGGCTGCATTTGATTGCCGATTATGTCCACTGCCGAACTTACAGGATGTGATCGATTATTTCTGCTGGCGGTTCGAAGACGCTCGCCGCAATTCCCTATCAGCATATTGCTATTGGCAGCTTCGTAAGCAGGGCGTTTCACCGCGTGAAGCGGACCGACAATTATCCGGCCTGTCAATGACAGATAAGCGGATATTTCTTGCGCGCGCCGGTATCGACTTTGAAGCTCAAGACGGCTGGAAGCGTCATGGCACCTTAATAAAATGGGAAACTGTTCCTCATGCGGGGGTAAATCCGATGACTGGCCACGAGATCATGACGACTAGGCAGAGGATTCATCAAAGTTCGGAAATCGGTGTCGGTGACCAATTGGCAAAACTCGTCAAGGGTGCGCCAGGTGCAGCCAGTGCGCAGCACAAACAAGATTGCGTCCATCGCTTCGCGCATGTCTGTCTTGCGCGGACGCCCGCCCGGAGAGGCCGGCGGAATCAAAGGCT
>JARRLC010000208.1:0-6457 GCA_037387425.1 Alphaproteobacteria bacterium | reverse complement strand
GGTAGCCGCCGCCACTGGCGACAAAGCTTGCCAATCGGTGTCCCGCCTGTCCGTTGTGTGCGGCGGAGCTGTATGCGTATCCGCAACCGACGATACGTCCTGAAGTTCGGGATGCATAATAGTGTCTATCGAATGCGGAACCATCGCGCCGTCGAAAACCATGCGCGGCTCAAGCGCTAATAGCGAAAGCATCTTTTTTCGAACCGGCTGGTTCAACACATATGCGTCCCTTCGAGATTTTTGTCCGCCCCGAAAAAAACGAACCAGGATACCCAAACCAGTGGGCCATACTATCAAAACAATACTTACCAATGCTAAGTAACTGATGATAATTGTTCTCTAGTAAATTCATTAAAGAAAAAATGCTAATGCAAACAATGAATACACTTATAAAGAAGTGTGTAAATATTTATACAAAGCAACGGCGACGCAAGAAGTGTTAATAAGATATTATTAAAGATGGTTGGAATTGAAATGATGTCATCCCAGAAAATTAAGGTTACCAGTATACTACTTCAACTCTGGAACATGTGAGACACGCTGGGCGTCCCGAAGGATGCGGCAATAAATCACCGTGAGACGGGTAACAAGAAAAGGCCCATGCTCCGAAAACCGCCTGTAGATCGCGGCTTCAATAGTAACCGTATGCGTAACTTAGAGTGACGTTGTTGCACCCCTTGTTTGGCATTGGTGAAGTTGATGATAAAGTATTGCGCTGTATTGGCCGTGTTTTTCGCGCTTTCCGGTTGCTCGGTTGTTCCGAAGCCTTACGATAATCTTGAATTACAGCAACGTGCGGCCGATCAGGCGAACCGCGCCACCGCTGATCAGGAACCAGTTACAAAGCCGGTAACCCTGCACGAGGCTATGGCGCGAGCCTTGAAATACAACCTCATTGCGACGGTCCAAAAATTAGAGGTTGTACAAAAGCAGCGCCTGCTGGAACTCAAAAATTCAACTCAATTGCCCAATCTGGTAGCTGGCCTCAATTATTCCGGCAGGAATAATTATGATGGCGCGAGCAGCAGATCTCTTATTACAGGCCAGCCTTCATTCGAAGTTTCAACATCCAGCGATCGAAACGTAGTCACATCAGATTTGAACTTGAGTTGGAATGTTTTAGACTTTGGCCTTTCATATCTACGCGCCCAACAGGCCGCCGACCAGGCTCTCATAGCTCGGGAGACGCGCAGGATGGCGCTTCACAGCCTGCTTCAGGAGGTTAGGGCAACCTACTGGAAAGCCGTGGCGGCGGAGCGGCTTTCCCGCGGACTTGCAACGCTTAAAGCGAAGATCAAGGACGTGGAGAACAGCGAGCAAGTAATGGAACATAAGGGAACTGCCCCTCCGTTACTGGCGCTAACCTATCAGCGAGAGCTTATTGAGCTGCAAATTGAACTCCAGAAATTGTTGAGAGACCTTGTTCCGGCCAAAACGCGTCTTGCCGCTCTTATGAACTTGCCTCCAAGCACTGACTTCAAATTATCGCTCGCTGGTGGCAATGCGGCTTCTTTCTCGGGCTCCTTACCCGTCAAGCAGATGATAACCACGGCTCTGCTGCACCGGCCAGAGTTGCGTCAGGCTGGCTATAGTGAGCGGATCAACGAACGGGAAGCCGAAGCGGCCTTGCTGGAAATTTTGCCAAGCGTGGCGCCACTTCTCTCGGTGAACTACGACAGTAATAGTTTCGTTTATGAGAACGATTGGCTTGCCGCGAGCGCCAAGGCAAGCTGGAACCTTATGAAGCTTTTCTCCTATCATAGCAAGAACGCCGCCATTCAAGCCGCCAAAGATACACTAGATAAAAAAAGCCTTGCTGCAACAACGGCCATTATAATGCAGACTTGTATTGCGAAATTAAATTATACTCAGAAGAAGAAGTACTTTTATCTTGCTCGGAATTTATCCAAAGTTGAGAAAAAAATATTACAAAAGATGTCAACGGCTTATCGTACGGGCACTCTTAGCGAACACGCTCTATTGCGCCAGAAATTGAAAACGCTCGTCGCCGATACGAAAAGAAACATATCCTATTCGGAGTACCAGGCGGCTTTCGGGACGCTGGCTAAAAGCCTTGGCCTTGATGCCGGAATCGACGGCATCGACGAAGCATTACCCGTCAAGTTGATCGCCGAGACGCTTGCCAGCAACTGGCGCGTGATATCGAAAAACCCAACAGACATAAGTGAATTTATGACTGTATCGTCAATATCGAAATAATTACGATTTCTTAAATTTGCCAGATCTGACGCATTGTTGAAAAACTTAACAGAGTTGCTTAACCAAGCTCTTAATAATTTTCAAAACAGTTGTGAATATTATTCTCACCGTATAAACAGGTGCCGCAAAATGGCTGGCTTGAACAAGAATATCGTCGCCGCATTCAGCTTCTCCACCATTCTCGCAATTGCGGGAATCGAGAACGTGTCTGCGCAAACCATTCAAAGCGATAACCTCGACCGCGGCGTCGTCAAAAGTCTTGGCGAAGTGACGATTACCACCGACCTTAGCGCGGCGATCACCCGCATGCCATTCCCAAGCGGATGCAAAAGCGGAACTGGCTAACCTCAATTCCCAAACGGAAATGGCGCGACATCAGGCCGCCGGACGCAACGAAGTGGCAATCGCGCAGGCAAAATATGAGAAAGCCAAAGCTGTCGCGCAGGCATTGGCTATTCGCATGGAGCAATGCCGTATTCGCGCGCCTTTCGCTGGCCGCGTCGCCGAAATCTCCGCTCACGCTTTTGAGACGCCGCAGCCCAGTGCACCGCTTCTAAAGATTATCGATGACGCAAATTTTGAGATTGACCTCATCGTGCCGTCGAAATCGCTGGCGTGGCTCAAGACTGGAACCAAATTTCAATTCCGGATCGACGAAACGAACGAGACATACGAAGCGGTGATTTCGCGGTTCGGGGCGGCCGTCGATCCTGTCAGTCAAACCATCGAGGTAACGGCCGTTTTTCTCAAAACACCTGGGAACATTCTTCCCGGAATGAGCGGCTACGCAACGTTCACACGCCCCCCGAGTTGAGCCATGGTATCGGTCCCAAACAATGCTGATACTGCAACGCCGCCGCCCGGACAGCAAGGCGTCATGCCCGCCACCCCGGTCTTGAAACAGCAAGTCCGCAACACTGTCAACGAACGGGAAGCCTATCTGTCGCTACTGCTGCGGATTGAACTCAGAGCACGCGAAGCTGTAAGCGCGCAGGAACTCGCCTACATTATCGTCAACGACACAAAAAAGATCGCCGCAAGCCAGCAGATCTTTTTGTTCGAATTGGCGGATGGGAGCATCAGACCGCGTGCGGTTTCCGATGTCGCTGTTCTCGATCCGAACACGCCATTCATGCAATGGATAGGACGCATCGCCGGAAAGCTGGCGAAAGACGCTGATATAGCCAAACCGCAGCAGTTCTCGCTTCCGGCATATTGCGACGTGGGCGACGAGGAAGTGAACACTTATCCGTTCACACATTTCCTGTGGGCGCCATTGAGCACGCGTGAGGGAACTGTGTTCGCGGGACTGTTACAGGCGCGTCAGACCCCTTGGGCCGAAAACGACATTTCGCTGACAGCGCATCTGGCGGGTGTGTATCAACACGCCTGGCTGGCGCTTAAAGGTCCCAGCGCGATCAAACGACCCAAGCGGAAGAAACGTTTGGCGATGCTAGGGGCCGCGGCGTTGCTTGCGGCTGTAAGTTGGATCCCGGTACCGCTGACAGCGCTGGCTCCCGCCGAGGTGGTCGCCAGAAATCCGTTCGTCATCGCCGCTCCGCTTGACGGCGTCATTGATACGATTGTTGCCGAACCCAACGCACCGGTCCGCAAGGGCGAGCCAATCTTGCGCTTCGTCGATACCGTATTCCGCAACAAATATGAGGCAGCCGAACAATCGGTAGTGGTTGCCAACGCCAAATACCGGCGGCTGCAACAAGCGGCAATTACCGACAGCAAGGCGCGGCACGAAATGGCGATTGCGCGCGCCGAACTTGGGCTGGCCTTGAGCGAACGGAACTTCGCCAAGGCTATCCTGACAAAAACCGTTGTGAAGGCGCCCGCTTCCGGCATCGTTATTCTGGCGAACAAGGATTATTGGAAAGGTCGGCCTGTTTCGACAGGCGAACAGATTTTGCAGATCGCTCGTCCCGACGAAGTCGAGCTTCGGGTTGATTTGTCGGTACGCGATGCCATTGTGCTGCGTGAAGGCGCCCATCTCGATGTCTATCTCGATGCCGCGCCGCTCAGCAAAATCAAAGCCAGCCTTACGCATGCGAGTTATCAGGCGGAACCCACTGAAACGCAAACGCTCGTTTACCGGGTGCGCGCGCGCTTTTCTGAAAATCCCAGCACACCATTAAAGATTGGCGCGCGCGGCGTTGCGCAAATCTATGGCGACACAGTCCCGCTGATATTCTATTTGCTGCGCCGCCCCCTATCGGTCATACGGCAGAGCATCGGGTTATGACCGGCACAGCACCCGATACAGCGGCAGCTCTTCCCCGTCTTCGCGCTGAACTGAGGCTGCACGACGGACCGCAGGGCAGGGCAGGGGCTGCATCGTGGGTTATCGAAGACCCTGTGCGAAATACATTTTTCCAGATCGATAACAGAGCTTTCGCCATTTTGTCGCTGTGGGATGCGGGGACCACGGAAGCGATTTTGAGCGCGGCTAAGGAATGCGGTATCCACGCCGTTTCGATTGAAGAGGTGGCCGAGTTACGCGACTTTTTGGTCAGAAACGGTCTCACCGCAATCGAACCGCTTGCGGATTATGGCGCCCTTACCGCCAGAGTTAAGGCGCGGGAAAAAACTTGGCTGCAAACCGCCATTCATAACTACCTGTTTTTCCGCATCCCGCTTCTGCGCCCGCACAAATTTTTGCAAAACACGCTACCACTTTTTGATCTTGTTTTTAACCGCATTAGTTGGAGTATATTTGGTTTTATTGCAATAATCGGAACATATATCGCCACGCGACAATGGGATGCTTTTGTTTCTACCTTCCTGCAATTTACAAATCTAAACGGGCTGATATTCTATTTTTTGTGCCTCGGCATCGTGAAAACCGCGCACGAATTCGCCCACGCCTATGTGGCCACCCGCTACGGAGTGCGCGTCGGAACGATTGGGATCGCGTTTCTCGTCTTGTTTCCACTCCCCTATGCCGATGTCACAGGCGCATGGAAACTGCGCTCGCGCAAACAACGGCTTCTCATCAGTGCGGCCGGTATGATCGCGGAAATGATGATCGCCGCGCTTGCCGTTTTCGTATGGGCGTTCGCTCCAGAGGGGCAGGTTAAAAGCGCCGCGTTCTTCATGGCGACGGTCAGTCTGGCGACGAGCCTTTTCGTCAATCTCAACCCGTTCATGCGTTTCGACGGCTACTACATCCTGTCCGATGCGCTCGGTGTCCCCAACCTGCAAAACCGCGCATTCGCGCTAGGCAGCTGGTGGATGCGCAATCTGCTGTTCGGTTTGAACGCCCCTAATCCCGACGACCTCAGCCGGAACCTGACCAGTTTTTGTGTAGTATATGCCTATCTGATCTGGCTGTACCGCTTGATTGTATTTACCGGCATTGCCCTGCTTGTTTACAGCTTCTTTATAAAAGTTGTCGGGATTGTACTTTTCCTTATCGAAATCATCGTCTTTATCATCCGGCCGATATTCGGCGAATTGCGGGAGTGGTGGGCCATGCGCCATCTCATTGTCAAACAGCGCCGAACGTTTGTGACTGCGCTCGCCCTCATCCTTGGCGGCGCTACGCTCTGCTTGCCGATTTCTCGAACTGTCAGCGTACCTGCTATCCTGAGGGCGGAAACCGAGATGCGTGTATTCGCACCGCGCCCAGCTGAAATCGTTGCGATTTTGGCTCGCGAGGGCATGCCGGTCACCGAAGGGCAGCCTCTTTTTGAACTGCGTTCCCCCCAGCTCGAACAGGAGATCGCGTTGACCAGGCAGAGGATTGATGCGCTGTCTATCCGCCTCGCACGCCGCGCCGCCGATAAGACTGACCGCTCCGAGGGGCCTGTTCTCGAACATCAGTTTGCCGCCGAAAAAAGCAAGCTGGAAGGGCTGAAGCACGAAATGACCCTTTTGCAAGTGCGCTCGCCGGTAACCGGCATGGTCGCCGATGTTCAGCAAACGCTTCATTCCGGCCGCTTTGTCAACATGAAAACCCCTTTAGCGATTATTCGCGGGGTAGACGCATCCATCGTCGAGGGATATGTGCGCGAGGAAAGTCTTTGGCGGCTAAAAGCCGGAGCGCGGGGCGAGTTCATCCCCGAGGACGCGTCGCTGAAGCGGGTTCCGGTACGCCTGACCGAGATCGCTTACGCAGCCAGCGATACGCTGGACATCCCTTATCTCTCCTCAATCTACGACGGCGCGATCGCTGCCAAGCAAACCTCTCACGAACAAATGCACCCCGTGAGCGCGGTTCACCGTTTGA
>JARRLC010000207.1:0-3931 GCA_037387425.1 Alphaproteobacteria bacterium | reverse complement strand
GGCGCCATGGCTTCCCACACATCAGATGCCCATGCGCGCCAATATCGCCACCGACGACGAGTTGAACTGCTGCGCGCCGATCACGGTTTCGACGTGCAGGAAAACGCGTTTGGCCTCAAGTTGGCGAGAAAATGATGCGGTGGAGAGGCCGAGCGGATATCGCCTTGAGGCTATCAACCTGCATTTTCTCAACCGCCGAGCTGGGTCGTAAAGCTGCCCTCCGGCTCAAACTTTGAGTGTAGCCGCTTGACCCCATGTAGCGGACTATCCAAAACTACGTTTCAGGAAAGTGAACCTTGCAGGGTGCCAACGATGGCGAGCTTGACTCTGAGCAGAACGCTAGGCATGACCATGCTGGGGTGTTTCTTAGGGCACAGACAGTTGATTGCAGGCACCTAAACGTTCCAGGTTTCGGAGCATCGGAGGTGTTTAAAAGGCAATCGCCAGGACGGCTCTGAAGGGGCAGCATGTTGATCGCGATCAGAAACGTGACCTAACCTTACGTAGACGAAGGCGCCTAAGCAATCATGAAAACGGATATGTCGCATCCTGAACTCGAATTCTTCAATAAACTTTCCGGTAGGCTCGAAATCGAGCTCACCGTTCCCACAGAGCGTATCGGCAACTTGAGCAATGTCCGGACCACTCCCGAAGCTGAGATTAAATCACTCAGGTTGGTCGCCACGGTCTTCAACCGCAATTTAGGGACGTTTCGGGAACTGACCTTGGATGAACTGCAATCGGTTGCCTTTCTCGCATCCCAAATTGCGCTCCAGGGTGAAAGTGGTGGCGTCATTATGCACGAAGCACCGAATGGGCAATGCTTTACGGTGCAAGATTTGTTAAATGCAGTCGCCGAAACGGAAAGGCAAACAAGGGGCAAATCAACGTGGTTCGACGGAGTGGATGTACATCACATTTTCTTCGAGGGTATTCACCAAGGTGACGGAGTCTGGGAAATCCATTGGGGCTCGTAACGGCCGCGAGGGACATCAGCATTGGCGTGGCGAGTGGAGAGCGGCCCGAGCGTGCGAGCGGTTCAGCGTCGCACGGCCGTAGCAAACGCCAATCGAGGAGAAGCTCACGCTCAGATAGTAACGGGCAAGCGAAGCCACGAAGCGTGGCCCAACACGGTGGCGGTGCTAAAACAAAACCTTTATCGGGCAATCCAAAACGGTATGAACGGCATGCTGCCGACGAGAAACCGCGCACCGCTCCTGGCAGCCGCACGCATGGGGGGAATGCAAACGCCTCAGGTCGTGCTCGGCCAACATGTGGCTCTTTTCGTCGAGCTGGTCGAGGAGCCGGTCGGCAGCCCTGATGCTATCCAGAGCAATGTGGCTCCATATCTCGATCAAGTCCTCTTCGGCCTGCGCGGTGCAGGCCAAACGGTTCGAACTCACGCCTTTGTTGCTCCCGACATGCGATGGCGGGCTTCAGCCTTGATCTCGTCGATCGAACTAAAACGGCCGGAACCGCTTGCAATTCCTTCGTTCCAGAGCCTGCGCAACTCCTCGATTTCCATTTCGTGCACCGTGCGGCGGGCTTTCCAGCCGCGCAAGGCCTCGCGGATCACCTCGCTGGTGGAGGTGTATTCGCCGCTATCGACGACTTCCTTCAGCATGGCGTAGGCAGCGGGGATATCCGTATCGGGCTATAAAACTGGACGATACGCCTATTATCGAAGTCTATTTCAACGATCCGTGCGAAGAGCCACAAAGCCGGCTACGCACCGATATCCATCTGCCTCGTTAAGGGCTCCGATATCTGTAAGAAGTTCACACCTAACGGCGCTTTTTCGCCAATCGTCCCAACGAAAAGCCTGAGAATGTAAGAGTTTCGCGTCCATTACGGACCACCGCTTCGATGGTATCGCCGTTTCCTATACCGTTTTCCATCGTCACGGCAACGTTGTTTCCGGTCGGCCGCAAGCCAAAGGTTAAGGTGGTATCATTAACGCCAATAGCTGGAATTGAAACAGTTGCAGATATCACCAGCACACCGCCTTTGACATCCAGATGCACCGCCTTGACGTGAACGTCCTGATCCGGATTGAGGACACGCCACGTTCCTGCTCTCCGGCGCCATGCTTGGGGTATATCCACGCCACCGGCCTTTTCGAACACCAGTGGTTCGGGCGTGCCCTCAACCACGGCAATCTGGCGGCCCGCCACCTTCTTCATGCGTATAGTATAACCGTCCAATGGCACGCTAAACAGGCCGAGAATAATACGCGCACGCGCCACCAGCCTGTCCTTCGCCACCGGGACCACATCAAGGTCGTTGCCCTGAACACTCACAGCCAGCTTATTGCCATCCCGGACAACCTGGGTGAGTTTGTTGAACACGACATAAGGACCGGCGTAACGATCCAGTATGGCCGGTGCGAGCTTAATGTCGTGCGGCGCGTCCAGCTTGCTTGGCGTGGCTGCTGGAGCACCTCCGGTTTTTGACTGTCGCGCCAATTTCAGCGCCATTTTCGCCAGTTCGTCTGTGAAGGTGGCTGCGGCCTCGTCGTTGGCCAGCACGATCACACCAAGCTTCTCTTTGGGAAGCATGGCGATGTGGCTGGCATAGCCGGGGAATTTTCCGCTTAGCCAGGCGGTATCGTCACCGCTTTGTAAGGATTTCAGACGCCACGACAGGCCGGTTCGGCGAGCAAACGGCCAGCGGGCGCGTGTGAACTGCGGTTGAAACATATCGGCAGCGGTTTGCCGTTTGAGAATGATGCGATCCTTAATCTTACCGCCGTTCAGCAGCATTTGAACAAAGCGGGCCAAGTCATCTGCTGTTGTGAGCAAGCCGTTGGCAGGAGTATTCCTCATGACCGCCATCTTCACCGGTTGTCCGTTGCGATGAGGCGCGGCGATCCGGTTCCGTCCACTGACGGCGGCATTAAAAGAAGACGAACGCATACCAAGCGGGGCCAGAAAATCATCGTGCACGGCATCAGCAAACCGGCGCCCCGTGACGGCCTCCACCACGCAGCCCAGCACCATATAACCGAGGCCGGAGCGGCGATAACGTGTCTCCGGAGCATCTGTCAGCCAGATATCAGACAGGGGAGGCAAAGCGCCGCTCAACTTGACGCGAGGCTTGGTGAACATACCGCGCAGAACATCGGCGGGCAAACCGGAATAGTTGGCGAGCAGCGCGCGTATGGTAACCGGCCGTGCTTTGGCAAAACGGTTGCGTGGCCTGAAGGCAGGCAGAACTTGCTGCACGGGGGAGTCGAGTTGGAGGCGTCCGGTGTCGCTTTGACGCAATATGGCCGCCGCAGTGACAGCCATGGAGATCTCGCCAACACGGTAGACCGTGCCTGCGGTCACCCGCGCCTCGCTGTCCTGCCTGACGACACCAAAATTCCGTTTCCACACCACACCGCGATCATTAACGATGACGATCGACAGGCCGGGAACCTTTGTGGCTTTCATGCCAGCTTGCGTTGCCTTGACGAGCGCGTCGTAAGTATGCCCCGGTGAGGCTGCCGCAACGTTGTCAGGACACACCAGAAACACGCAGACTGCAAATACCATTAAGCGGGTCATTCGGGCGCTTCCCCAGATTGTGGATGACAAGATATGTTTTCTGTATTACAGAAATAAAATTATTGTAACACAATAAATGTGAGGGGCAGATTGTCAATGCTCAATGACACCGTCGACGCCGTTGCTGTCCGCATCAAACGCACGAGCCGCGTTGCTGCCGCGGCACTTGGGGTAACCGTCATTGCCGTGCCGGTCCTCATAGCCCTCTTCGCGTATAGCGGCTTAATCTCTCATATCCCGGAGTTGGGTCAGTTTGGCATTTCCGCTAACCGCATTACACCTGCGGCGCGGCTCGTAATATTCGTGACAATGCTCGGCACTGCCGCGCCGCTCATGTGGGGGGGATGGGAATTGCGCCGTCTGTTCCTCGGCTATGCCGCCGG
>JARRLC010000206.1:0-3977 GCA_037387425.1 Alphaproteobacteria bacterium | reverse complement strand
ACGGATGGCCAGCAGGAAAGCACGCGCGTCCTTTTCCAGCCGTCCCGCTGTTAGTGCGAATTCCGAGCGCAACTGGCGCTCCAGCGTCTCGCCGAAGCCGAGGCCGCAACTGCCGTGACGCCCAGACCCGCGTGCGGTCTCCGCAAACTGGTTGATCATCATGTCGAACGGCGTCGTGACGGGAGCATCCGGATCGATGGCAATACTCGGGGTGAAGCCCATCGCTGCGAGATTGGCGATCTCTGTCGCCAAAAGGATCGGATTGGCCACGAAAAAACGCGACAGGAAAGTCGGCGCGCCTGCAAGGGTGCCGCTGCCGATATGATGGAAAACGTGGCGGCGGCCGTCGGGCAGCGTGACGGTATGCCCAGCCTGCGCGCCGCCGTTGAAGCGCACGACAGTTGCCGCAGCACCGCAGCTTGCGACGAGGGCGTCGGTTATCAGACCTTTGCCCTCGTCGCCATAGGCTGCACCGATCACGGCTTTGGCTTCTGGAACAGTTTTGTTCATAAGACCTCAGAATCGTACGACGCCTTTGCCTGTACCGCCGCCGGATTTGCTCACCAGCGTTTTCACCGCCTTGGCGACCGTGACGGCCGTCGAGCCCGACCATGATCCAGCGACGCTCGCTTTGTCGGTACCTTCGATCACCTGGATGGTGGAGACGATGACTTCTGCCACCTTTTCGTGGTCATCACAATGGATCACCCGCTCGCCAAGCAACGGCTCCCAGGTAGCAAGAACATGATCGAGACGACTCGAAGCGAAGCCGACATTGGTCAGCACCACATGGAAGACCTCATAGCTGCGCGACGCCATAGCCAGCAGTTCCGCCGACGACAGATCCGTTTCGGCGCCGCTGTCAAAAACGCGGCGCAGATTCTCTTTGGAGACGCCTGGCAGGATTGGCTCGTCACCAATGGTGAACAGGTAACCCTTCTTTCCGCGCTTCTCGAAGCAGTCGATAGACGTCTTCATTGCCGCGAAATACCACGGCAAATGGTAAGACTCGCCGCCATTACCGCCGCCGCCGCCTTCGATCCAAAGTTCCTTCAACTGTTCGGCGAGACGGATGTCGGCCTCGAACTGTGTGACCTGCAATGGTGCGCTATCACATTCGGCATCGCCAACCGCCATCACCATCACATGCGGATCGGTGACAGGTTTGCGGTCATATATTTCGCGCATGGTCGTATCCAAGCCTCTGCGGATCATAATCTCGGCGATCTCACCCATCGAGCCCGTCACGTCGCTAGCCAGGATGATGGCCGTCGATTGCGGATTCACTTCGCTATCACGCGATTCCCGCACAGTAATCTTAGCTGGATCGAACGTGTCCTTCATGCTGTTCGATGTGAAGATTTCGTGCCTCGACTTGCCCCTGTGCTTGGCGGCATATTTTGCCCAAGCGCTGGCATCCCAACGTCCGTGTCCCATGACTATTCTCCTTCTCAGTGCAAAATTTCGCTCGTTCTCTGCGTTAAGCCGGTCACATGTCTGTTTGTGGCCACGAGCCTTCCAAATGAAGTTTCACCAGTGCCGCGTGCGACAATGGCCGCGAGAGATCTTCGACATCCCCATTGGTTTCATAATCAAGCAATACAAGCGGGCCCTGTGCGAGGTGCTTTCGAAGCTGTTCGACGTTGCTCGCCAGTTGACCGTTCAATAATTTTCTGTAAGCCGGGAGGTATATTAGGACACGTGCTTCGCGGTAGCTGAGCAAAATATCACTGCCAACACTGAAGCGATGTCCGAGAATCGCGCCTCGGCTCCGCCCACCCCTCTTGATGCCGGACATATTGGTAATCGCCCATTTACCGGGGTCGATGCCCTCTTTTTCGAAGACTTTCAGCCCTTGCCATAGTCCTTCGACCGACTGCGCGAATACCCCCGGCGAATTCGGAACTGGAATTCCGCCATGCGGATAGAACGGGCTGAAGCGGACCCATGGCTCGGCAGCTTTTGACGTCAAATCGAAAATGAGCGCGCTCGGCCATGTTTTTTCGAGGCTGGAAAGCTTCTTGCGGCGGCTCTCAACGACGATGACCATTGTTCGAATTCCAACTCAACGGTAGATGTCGCCGGGGTGAACCGGCAGTTCGATGAACTTACGTGCGCCGAAGCTTGCTTCGCGCGCCTTCTCCCAGTTGCAGTAATCGGCATAGGCCGAACGTGCAGGGGGATGCGCGATCCATCGGGCGAATGCTGTCGGCACGGATTTGTCCCGCAGCAATTTTGTGCCGCCTGGATCTCCCAGCATTTCGCGGGCCAATTGGCGGATCAATTCCTGGTCCACGGCACATGTTGCGCGCTTGATGTCCATTACGATCGGCGGCACCGAATTCAGTGTGCGCTGCGGCAGGGCGCGAAGTCTCTCACCAGTGCGCGTCGCGTACCACCAGCCACCCAGCACGGCGACGGTGTGATGCTTCGGCGAGACGAACACCGTGTCCGGAGCAATCGCGCCATGCATGATGCCCGCCCATTCGAGATAGCAGGCAAGGCTTGAAAGCCCGCTGACGATCCACGCCGCATGCCGCGGATCAAGGCGGCCGCCAAAATGGCGGATCAGATCCCCGAGCATGACCATGTCCGTTTTGCGCCGCACGACGAGCACCAACCGTTCTGCCGTTTCTGCAGTAGCTTCAAGGCGAGGAAGACCGCGCGCCACCTCGCGCCTCATCGCATCGTCGGCATAGCGGAAGCCGCCGATCGTTTGCACTGCTGCGTCGAACAGATCGCGGCTGGCTTTCTCAAGCGCAAAGGCGACAAATGCGTCGCCGATGTAGCACTCGCCCAGCTCGAAACGGCTCATGCGCCGATAGCGCAGCTCCCGCCGAGCCCCGTTGCGATCGTCAAGCATCAGCACGCCGCTGCCTTCCCATTGGCCTGTCGCGAGCTTCTGCTGCGCGGCATCGTAGAGAACGTTGATGTGCTGGAGTACTTCGTTCGCACGCGTCTCGTGCGGATTGCGATCGGGATGCCAGAGCGCGGCGAGTTCCCGCCACTCCTGCTTGAGATCACTCCCATCGCCCGCAAACAAACGTTCCGGCTGATCGAGCGGCACCGCTAGAATGACTTCAGCATTGGTGTGGTCATTGTTCATGGTACGCACCATATCATTACAAATTGCAATATGCAAGTTGCAAATTATTGATGAATGTGCGATGAATAGCGTATCGCCCTCACAAAGCACTTGCCACACCATGCATTACGAAGAACCGAGACCCATTCTAACCGTCGATGTCATCCTGTTCACCGTGCAGGATGGTGAACTTCGTGTCGCGCTACAGCGCCGGGACAAATCGCCATTCGAGGGTCAGTTCGCTCTCATCGGTGGCTATGTGCACACCGATGAAGACGCCAGCACGCTTGCCACGGCCGCGCGAGTGCTGAAAGAGAAGGCCGGGTTGGAGGGGATCTTTCTGGAACAGCTCATGACCTTTTCAGGGGCGGACCGCGATCCGCGCGGCTGGTCGGCATCAGTGGCCTATTACGCGTTGGTCCCGGCGGAAAAACTGTCTGCGGAGCGCCCCAGTGATCTCGAACTCATATCTGTCGATCGCATTACCGGGCTCGCTTTCGACCACAAAACGATCATCGCTACGGCGGTGAAACGGTTGCGCAACAAGGGCGCCTATTCCTCATTGCCCGCCTTCCTGTTGCCTCCGACCTTCACCCTGCCGCAACTGCGGGACATTTATGCCAAAGTGATGGGGGTGGATCTCAATGACAGCGCTTTCCGCCGCAAGATCGAGGAATTGCAATTGATCGAGCCCGTGCCGGGCGGTTTTAGCAAGGCGAGCGCCCGTCCGGCAAAACTCTACCGCCTGCGCACGACCGCGCTGCGCGAGTTCGACAGAAAGCTATAGGGGGAAGATATGCTGGTTGAAATTGCCATAGGGGACGCTTACGGGGCCGGATTCGAATACGCGAAGCCGACGCCCGATCGCCCCAACGATCTGAGCCGCTATTGC
>JARRLC010000205.1:0-3990 GCA_037387425.1 Alphaproteobacteria bacterium | reverse complement strand
CATGACAGCCCCTCATGATCCGCTTTATCGTCGCCACCGTTATCCCGCCGAGGTGATCGGCTATGCGGTCTGGCTTTATTTCCGCTTCTCGCTTGAGCTTGTCGGTAATTGAGGAGATGCTCGCGGCACGTGGCATTGCGGTGAGCCACGAAACGGTTAGCAACTGGGCGGAGAAAATCGGCCGAAACTATGCCAACCGCATTCGCCGCTGGGGGTCCCGGCGCGTGGCGACAAATGGCATCTTGACGAGGTTGTCATCACGATCCAGTGCAAGCGGCATTGGCTCTGGCGTGCCGTCGATCACAATGGCTTCGGCTTTGACGTGCTCGTGCAAAGCCGCAGAAACCGGGCTGCCGCACGCCGGTTCATGCGAAAACTTCTCAGGAAATCGGCCAAAGCACGCCTGAGTTCCGATCACCGATAAGCTCAGATCCTACGGTGCGGCGCGCAAGGATATCGGCTTACGGATCGAGTATCGTCAGCATAAGGGACTTGAGCTTAGAGCCGAGAATTCACACCTGCCGACACGGCGACGAGCGCGCGTGATGAAGAGATTCAAATCACTGCGGTACGTCCAAAAATTCCTATCGATCCACGACCAGATCGCCAATCTCTTCCACTGCCCACGCAACACGCTTTCAGCCATTGACCATCGCACTGCACGCGCCAAGGCGTTTGCGGCCTGGACTGAGATCGCAGCCGCACAGCTTGCCGCATAACCAGACAGGAAGCCGTTTGCCCTCTCGGTGCGTCTTTGTGGTGGTTAACTTGACGATGCCACCGCGTCGCCGTGCTTATTTCGTTTCATACGCCGCACGCTGATAGATATCCTCCTTGCGTTCGATATCATCTTCGCCGAGATAGCCGCCGATCTGCACCTCGATAAGTTCGAGCGCCACCTTGCCTGGATTTTCAAGCCGATGCCATTTGGTCGCGGAGATGTAAAAGGACTCGTTCTCCGAAACCAGTTTGATCTCATCCTCGCAAGTGACCTTGGCGGTGCCGGTTACCACGATCCAATGTTCAGAGCGGTGATAATGCCGTTGCAAGGACAGCGCGGCACCCGGCTTGACATGCAACAGCTTGACCTGAAAGCGCGGGCCGAGATTGAGTGTCTGGAAATGTCCCCAGGGACGGTGAGTGCGCAAATGTTGCTGATGCTCTCGACGGTTCGAGGTTTTGAGCGCCGTCACCAGTTTGCCGATATCTTGGGCGCGCTCCCGATTAGCTACAAGCAGCGCATCAGGCGTGTTGACCACGATGAGATCAGAGACACCAAGCGTTGCAACCAGGCTCTCGCCAGCATGCACATAGCTGCGCTGCGTATCTACCAGCAGGCAATCACCACGAGTAGCGTTGTCTTGGGAATCGTGCTCCGCCAATTCCCAAAGGGAAGTCCACGAACCGACATCGCTCCATCCAATATCTAGCGGCAACACCGCAGCGCGGGAAGTTTTTTCCATAACGGCGCAATCGACTGAAATATTAGGACAGTGTCGATAACTTGTCGCCTGAAGTCGCCGGAAAGACGTGAAGCCCGGATCGCGTGTCGAATTCTCCAGAGCCGCGCTGGCGTGTTCGACAACCTCCGGAACAAACGCTTCCAATTCGCTTAAAAAAGTTGCGGCGTGAAGCACAAAAATGCCGCTGTTCCACAAATAGCCGCCATCGGCTAGATAACCTCGCGCTGTTTCCTGATCTGGCTTTTCCTTAAACGCGCCGACCTCATACGCGCCATTAGCCTTCCCATTCAGGGGAGCGCCCTTCTGAATATAGCCATAGCCGGTATGCGGTTCGCTGGGCGCGATACCGAACAGCACCATTTTTTGCTGGCTGGCAATCTCAGCAGCGTGGCGAACCGCTTCGGCGAAAGCGCCATCGCCTGGTAAGGCGTGGTCGGACGGCATTACCGCCAGTATCGCATCCGGGCTTTCCTCTATGATCGATAACGCAGCAGCCGCAATCGCCGGCGCGGTATTGCGCGCAGTTGGCTCCAAGAGGATTTCACGCGCATTAATGCTGGTACGCTCTAGTTCATCAAGGAGCAAAAAGCGATGATCATTACTAGCCAGCAACACCGGCTCTTCGAAGCCCTCCGCGATGTTAAGGCGACGCAGTGTCTCAGCCAGGAGACTTTCGCTCGCTCCATTCGTCAAGGGGAGAAACTGTTTAGGATACATGGATCGCGATAATGGCCATAGCCGTGTGCCGGAACCACCGCACAGAATAACTGGAAAAATTGGCATCATAATCAACTCATCCTCAAATACATAGACAACCCTTGATACAACATTCCCAAGATGAACTTCAATTTCCTATGCTCACCTTAGGCTATCCCCCATGTTTAACCCTCTGAAATATCAGCGTTGATTTTAATCCAGCTCATTGTCGCTTAGTTCTAAGCGGTAAAACTGGGAGTACAATTTTCGGCAATTTCTCCGGCGAAACACCGTTGCCGTTATTGGCGATGATTAACAACACTGTATTGGCGTTACTGCTGTCCCAACGCTTCAGGACCGGTGCCAATTAACGCGTTGATATTGAATTAGAAAACAGCATTTTCGAGTGTTATCGATTTGAACTCTGCCCAGCGACAGCATCCTTTGCGGTGGATTTCTCGTCGCGGAGGGGCAGATGCATGCAGGAAGCTACGTTTTTTCGCAGATAATGGATCATCTGCCCTGGCACGTTTTCCGCCGTTGCGTCGCGCGTTACGATGGCGACCGGAACATCAAGCGCTTCTCCTGTCATGATCAATTTCGCTGTCTGGCGTTTGCTCAGCTCACGTGGCGCGAGAGCCTGCGCGACATCGAAGCCTGCCTGAAGGCGCAAGGCTCCAAGCTTTATCACCTGGGCTTCCGTGTACCGCGCATTGCCCGCAATACGCTGGCCCACGCAAACGCGAGGCGCGACTGGCGGATCTATGCCGATTTCGCCCAGCATTTGATCGGCATCGCCCGGAAGCTCTACGCGGAAACGCCGTTGCCGGACCTGGAGGGGCTGGACACCGTTTACGCTTTGGATTCCTCCACCATAGATCTGTGTCTGTCCATCTTTCCGTGGGCGCCGTTCCGTTCGGCGAAAGCCGCCATAAAGCTGCACACACTGCTTGACCTGCGCGGTAATTTTTGTGTCCTATCGCTTCGCTACTTGAGGACAACATCCCATCATTCATCTTCATCAGCGACGGCAAAATGGGCGATGTCCGCATCCTTGATCACCTCGTACCCGAGCCCGGCGCATACTACGTCATGGATCGCGCCTACGTCGATTTTGAACGGCTGGCGCGTTTCGACAATGCGGGCAGTTTTTTCGTCACGCGCGCGAAATCCAACTTGCAGGCCCGCCGCCGTTATTCACAGCCGGTGGACCGGTCCACCGGACTGATCTGTGATCAAACCGTCATACTGACAGGCTTCTATTCACGCAAGAAGTTTGACCGTCCTCTGCGGCGTATCAAGTTCAACGATCCGGAGACGGGAAAGACGCTCGTGTTCCTGACCAACAATTTCACACTGCCCGCTTTGACGGTCGCGAGGCTCTACAAATACCGCTGGCAGGTGGAGCTGTTCTTCAAATGGATCAAACAGCACCTGCGTATCAAGGCATTCTTCGGCGAGACCGAAAACGCCGTCAAAACGCAAATCTGGTCCGCCGTGTGCGTCTATCTTCTCGTGGCTATCGTCAAGAAACGGCTCGCCATCAAGGCCAGCCTCTACGAAATGCTACAGATTTTGAGCCTCACGCTTTTCGAGAAAACGCCTGTTTTACAACTCTTTTCCAGCGCGCAGTTGCAAATTCCGTCGGGGCGCCACCGTAACCAATTGATTCTATTCGATTAACATTGGGACAGCAGTGATGCTTGGTGAATTGACAGTGCCCCAGCGTCAGAGGATCGCCTCTGCCCTATCAAGTCAGGGAGACTTGGCCGAAGTGATTTCGTCGATCGAGGCGCGTTTCGGCGAAAAAGCGCGCTGCCCCCACTGTCAG
>JARRLC010000204.1:0-4008 GCA_037387425.1 Alphaproteobacteria bacterium | reverse complement strand
CCGTCATGGCCAAGGAAATGAAGCCGTCATCAAGCCAACAATAACAGGGCGTCGCATATAGGCAGCAGGCGTAATATGTCCAATGTTCATCCAGTTAAGCGGGACGGGGAGGCAAATGGCCTCCCAGCCGCGTCGCCCCCGGCTCGCACGGACGATGCCCTCGACAAGCGCCGCCTGTTCACCTTCCTTTGCATGGTGCTCGGGATGTTCATGGCCATCCTCGACATCCAGATTGTGTCGGCGTCGCTGAAGGAAATCCAGGCGGGGCTATCGGCAAGCCCTAGCGAAATCGCATGGGTGCAGACAGCCTATCTGATCGCCGAAGTGGTCATGATTCCTCTATCCGGCTTTCTCTCCCGAGCGCTTGGTACGCGCATTCTTTTCGCCGCGTCAGCCGCAGGCTTTACCGCGGCCAGCTTGATGTGCGGCTTCTCTTCTTCCCTCAACGAGATGATTTTCTGGCGCGTTGTGCAGGGCTTCATTGGCGGCGGCATGATCCCGACCGTTTTCGCCTCGGCCTATCTCATTTTTCCACGCTCGAAGATGGGCCTCATTACGCCGATGATCGGCCTCGTGGTTACGCTTGCGCCAACCATCGGTCCAACGGTTGGCGGCTATCTGACCGACCACATGTCCTGGCATTGGCTGTTCTTCATCAACATCATTCCGGGCATAATCGTTACCACTGCCGCCCTTATGCTCATCGACTTCGATAAGCCTGATTACAAGCTGTTTGAGAATTTTGACTGGTGGGGCCTGCTTTCCATGGCAGGTTTTCTCGGCGCGCTACAATATGTGTTGGAGGAAGGCGCTCGCAATGACTGGTTCAACGATGACACGGTTTACTTTTTCGCCTGGGTTGCCAGTATTTCGGCCATCCTCTTCTTCTGGCGTGTACTAACGGCGCGCGCGCCCATCGTCGATCTGAAGGCGTTTGCCGACCGAAATTTCGCATTCGGCTCGTTGTTTTCCTTCATCATGGGGATCGGACTATACGGTCTGACCTATCTTTACCCGATCTATCTGGGGACCATTAGGGGTTACAATGCACAGATGATCGGTGAGACGATGTTTGTCACCGGCATCACCATGTTTATGACGGCCCCACTCGTCGGGCGGATGGTGGGACGCGTCGATCCGCGCCATATGATTATGCTCGGTTTTTTCAGTTTTGGCATAGGAACCTGGTGGTTTTCCTATGTCACCAATGAGTGGGACTTCTGGGAGCTGTTCTGGCCGCAGATCTTCCGCGGATTTGGGCTGATGATGGCGATGATTCCCATCAACAACATCTCGTTGGGAACGCTTGCGCCGGAGCGGATGAAAAATGCATCCGGCCTGTTCAATCTGACCCGCAATCTTGGCGGCGCCGTGGGGCTGGCAACCCTGACAACCCTTCTCAACAATCGTACGGATCTGCATATTGCCCGTCTGCACGAACGGCTGAATTCCGCCTACCGGCCCGCCATTGAGACGCTCAATGCCCTGACGCAAAAGTTCCATAGCTATGGCGGCGATGCCCAAGCGATGGCCTTGAAGCAGCTCACAGCACTCACGCATCGTGAGGCGGTGGTCATGGCGTTTTCGGATGTGTTTCTGGCGCTTACCGTTCTATCCGCATTACTCATTGTCCTGGCGCCGTTGATGAAGAAACCGCCGCTTGCTCCTCATGACGCAAATGCCGATAGCCATTGAGTTAATATTCCGCGGCAACGCTAGTGTACTGACGCATTCAGAAGATTCATGCATGAGTGCACTAGCTCTTTGTTTATGCATCAATTTTTCCAAACTCGGCTGCAGCCTTCGTTTGGATCGATGCACTAGCGGTAGTCCTTCACGGTGTTAAACACCGAATCCGCCACATGCTCCTTGGCGACCACGCCAATGACATTTTCCGGCCGCGGACGCATTCCTCTGCGCACGACGATGGCCAGCATCGCCTGCTTTCGCGTCAGACGGTCGATCACGTCGAACATGGTGTCGTCTTCTCGGGCCACGTTGTAATTTCGATGGATCACTTCGCCGAGCGTTATGCCTGAGTGGAATTTCTCCATACCGCGCCGCAGTGCAAGATTGATGCGGACGGTCCCCGCGATGTGTTCTCCATTGGTCACCAGCACATGAACCGATTTGCCATGATCTTCATAATGGGTCAGAAACTCGGTCAAGCTCGTTTCAGCAGGAAGGACGAGGAAATTTGGGTCCATGACTTCCTTGGCGCGATGGACCAGGAACATATTCGCATGCCGCAATTGCGGTACCGGACGTCCCCGCCGTACCAGCTTTGCTGTATAAATGGTTTCGCGTGACAACAGCCTCCTGACGCCCTGGCCGAGCGCAACCGCGATGATGAGCGGCATGATGATGTCGTAATCGCGCGTCATCTCGAAAACCATGGTTATGGTCGCCATCACCGCACCTGTGGTGCTGCCGACGACTGCTCCCATGCCGACCATGGCAAACGCTGAGACATCCACTGCAGCCATTGGGGCGATGGTTAAGACCAGTGCGCCCAACGAGCTGCCCAGCGTTGCCCCAAGAAAGAGCGATGGCGAAAATATGCCGCCTGATGATCCAGAACCAAGGCTGATGGTTGTGGCTAAAAACTTGCAAACGAATAGCAGAGCAAGAAAAGCAGCAACATGGTAGTGGTTCTGCAGAATGCTTTCGACAGTTGCATAGCCGACGCCATCAACGTAGTACTGCCCAAATGCTAAGTAGAGGCAGTACATCATAGTGCCTACAATCAGCATGCCAAAAGCGTGACGTATATATCGGTTCTTTATATTGTCGAAAAGCTTTTCGCTCCAATGCAAGCCATGAATAAAACCTGCCGCAGCAACGCCGCTGATAACGCCTAACAAGCCATAGAGCAACAGCGTGAATGTTGCAGAAGGAGAATAATGCAGCGGCGTCAGGGTTTGCACGATGAAAGCGGGCTGATCGCCTAGGAATAACCGTCCTAGAAAAGTCGCGGCGCCGGTTGAAAGAGCTACCGTCAAAAAGCTTTCCACGCCGATTTCGGGTAACAGCAACTCAATGGCGAACATCACGCCGCCGATTGGCGTATTGAATGTCGCTGCGATCCCCGCTCCCGCGCCCGCCGCTACGAGTGTGATGCGCTGACCAGGCGTGAGAGGAAATATCTGCCCGAGAGTAGAACCAAGCGCTGAGCCAATCTGGATGATGGGCCCTTCGCGTCCAACGGCTGAGCCGCTGCCTATCGCGAGCGCCGACGCCAGCGATTTGATCAAAGCAACGACCGGGCGGATCACTCCGCTCTTATAATATACCGAGTCTATAACTTCGGGCACGCCATGCCCTTTTGCCTCAGGCGCAAAATGGGTGACGAGAAAGGTTACGCCAATCGCACCCACGACAGGAACGAGGATTACGAAAACGCCCCACGGGCTTATCGCTGTGAATTGATTAGCATCGTAGATGGTAGAAAACTTGCCATAGAATAAGAGGTTATGAAACAGGCTGATGAGCATGCGGAACAATATCGCTCCCGTACCCGTGATGATTCCCACGGCCAGTCCCATTAGCAACAGTTGCAGTTGATCGACGCGGCGGGGGCTTTTTCGTTCAAGTTCAAGGGCGCCGTTCTTATTTACATTGTCGATCGTACCTATCTGCGTATTCTGCTGCATCCCCCCGCCTTTCAATGTCAGGTTTGTCTATTTGGCAAACCAGTGGTTTTTATTTTGTTGCGATCAGCCAAGCGTCGCGTCGCTTTTATGTGGCCACGATCAGCCAAGCATCGCGTAGCTTTTATGTGGTCGCTATCAGCCAAGCATCGCGTAGCATTTTATATGGCCGCGATCAGCCAAGCATCGCGTAGCTTTTATATGGTCGCGATCAGCCAAGCATCGCGACGCGGTTCATCCAAAGCGCGTAGAGCAGGATCGCAACCGGTCTGTCACCCCAAAAACTGCTGTCATGTCAGTGTGTTGTAACATTCGCACGTTACGAGTATGCATAAAAGCTGAAATTTTTCCGCCGTCA
>JARRLC010000203.1:0-4019 GCA_037387425.1 Alphaproteobacteria bacterium | reverse complement strand
TCTGGTGGCATATAGCGTCCGAAGCCCATTCCCTTGCCGATAGCCATCTCATTACGCGCCAGGGTGCCGGCTTCCTGGACCAGTGTGCCCGGCATGGGCTGAAACTTGTCATCTGAAAGGAGATGATCGGAGAGAGTGACGACAACCGTAGCAAAGCGCAAGGTGGACGCCGCAAGGCCAAGCTGAAGGAAGCGCGTAGCAAGAGCACGACCGTAGGTATACGAACAGGCAGTGAGGCAGGGTGCGGGCGATAAGCGTGCAGGTAAACGCGAAATCCAACTGTCACCGAAAGACGCATCTTGTAGAGCCTGGCGGCACGGGCTTGATCAGTTTCAGCACCTTACCCGGGGAGATCTCCGCGTCTCGTTGAGGACGGAGAAGTCAGCAGAAGCCATAGTAGCGATGAAGCGCCTGTAACGGGCGTGGAGTGAAGGGCGGAAGGATCCGGTAAACTACCAAACGCCCTTTTGTGCGGTGCGCGTAGTCGGGCGAAACGATGGGACGCAGCAACTGCGGCAGCCATTCCATCGGCGGCAATGAGGAAATCAGGTGGATCCTGGTCGAAACATCGCCGTGCTGGGCCAGCACCGAACGAAAGCGGCCAAGGAGAAAGATGTGACCAATGAAGTGAGGATGGAGGCGGTACTTGCGCCTGAGAATCTGACCAGTGCCTGGAAAGCTGTCAAAAGCAACAAGGGCAGTGCCGGGATTGACGGCAAGAGTATCGTGGCAACTGCCAGCCACTTGAAAGAGCACTGGCCGAGCGTTCGTGCCAAGCTTGAAGCGGGAACCTATGTTCCTGCGGCGGTGAAGGGCAAGGGGATTGCCAAGCGCTCCGGCGGCGAACGCCTGCTGGGCATTCCCACTGTGCAGGACCGGCTGATCCAGCATGCGCTGGGGCAGGTTCTCATGAAGAAGTTCGATCCAATGTTCAGCGCGCATAGCTATGCTTACCGGCCTGGCCGGAGCACGCATGACGCCGTTAAGGCGGCGCAAAGCTATGTGAGGTCGGGGAAGACATGGGTGGTCGATATCGATCTCTCGGCCTTCTTTGACAATGTCAATCACGACATTCTGTTCGAGCGATTGAAACCTCATATTGCCGACAAGTGTGTGCTGGCGTTGATCGGCCGCTTCCTGCGGGCGCCGATGGTGCTCGACGGAAAGCGGGTGCAGCGCGACACGGGCACGCCGCAAGGCGGCCCGCTTAGTCCGATTCTGGCGAACATCTATCTGGATGGGCTGGATCGGGAACTGGAAAGCCGAGGGCTGAACTTCTGTCGATACGCTGATGACATTGTCGTTTTCGTTTCGTCGGAACGCAGCGCCCAACGAGTGCTTGAGCGCGTCACGGCGTGGATCGAGCGACACCTGCGGCTTCCGGTCAATCGCAGCAAGAGCGGCATAGGTCGCCCATGGGAGCGGCAGATGCTCGGCTTTCGCCTATTGGAAGACGGACGCATCTCCATCGCGCCAAAGAGCCTTGAAGCCTTCAAGGACAAGGTGCGTCACCTGTGGGACGCCTGCCAAAGCCTGACCAGCAAGCAGCTGGCGAAGCAATGGCGGGACTATGTGCAAGGCTGGAGCAACTATTTCCGGCTGGCGGATGTCCGTTGGGACATTCCGCGGATCGAGAAATGGGTGCGCCGCCATATGCGCAAATGCTTCTGGCAGCGCTGGCACGACCATAAGGGGCGGCTGAACGCGTTCAAGCGTCTTGGCGCACATCCAGCCCATCTGCGGCTGGCCAGTTGCTCCCGGGGAGCTTGGCGCATGGCCCGCCATGCGGTCATGAACACGTTGTTGTCCAATAAGGTTCTACGCCGCTACGGCCTTTGGATGCCATCCGATCTTTGGGCGACATAATGTCGTCCGATCCAACCGCCGGATACGGAAAACCGTACGTCCGGTGGTGTGGGAGTTGCGCCTTGCAAGCGCGCTGAATTCAGCTGCCTGAAATGGTGGCCGTGGCAAAGCCTAGCAAGCAGCCGCGTACCGAGTCTTGCGTGGTTGTCCGGTAACGGGCGCTGCGAAGCGTAGACAGGGAGGTTGTAGGCCGGAACGATAGTGAACGGGAAAATAGCCCCGAAATCGAACGTGATTGGAGTAGCCGACCCTGTCTCTCAAAGGGGAAGGCGGAATCGCAGGCCGCGGCAGTGCGAGTGGCATGAGATGCTCCCGGGGTTCGTACCGCCAGCATGCAACCAAAGGGATCAGCGTGAACAAGGGAGATCCATTCGGTTCAAGCGCAAGCTTGTAGGATCTGACAAGTCGAAGAGGCGAGGAGGATCTGATGGCCGGATGGAAGTCAGACTGACTGATAGTACTCGGAGGACGGGAGAGCCGGCCACATGGGGAAGCGGTCAGCGGCAGGTGAATTGTTCTTGGGCGACATGGGCTCCATGCAAAGGGAGTGACGGCCTTTTATGCAAAGAAAAGATCAGCTGACCATGGAAACGGGACTTGAACGAATAGCAGCGAAAGCCCGATGTGAACCAAAACTCCGCTTCACGTCGCTTGCACATCACATCACGCGCGACCGGGTGCAAGGGAATCTGATGAGGATTTCCAACCGCTCGGCTGCCGGGGTGGATGGACAGACGGCAGAAGCGGCGAAGAAGAGCTTTGGGGGATGGATCGAGCCGATGCTCCAATCTATCCACCGCATGGGATACCGGGCGCCGGCGGTCCGCCGCGTCTATATCCCCAAGCCCGGCAAGACGGAGAAACGCCCGTTGGGCGTGCCCACGATCTCTGACCGGGCTCTCCAGCGCAGCACAGCCGAGGTGTTGTCCGCCATTTACGAGCAGGACTTCTTGCCCTGTTCCTTTGGCGGACGACCGGGCCTGAGTGCCCATCATGCCTTGGCGACCCTTAACGAGGTGATCGCCGGAGGCAAAATCGGCTGGGTGTTGGAGGCGGATCTGAAGAACTTTTTCGGGAGTCTTTCCCACGAGTGGATACTCCGGTTCGTCGAACATCGGGTCGGTGATCCGCGCCTGATCAGCTTGATCCGGCGCTGGTTGAAAGCAGGCGTCATGGAAGACGGCGCTGTGCATCCGAGCGAGGAAGGAACGCCACAAGGCGGATCGATCAGCGTGCTGCTCAGCAACCTATACCTGCACTATGTGCTTGACCTCTGGTTCGAGCGTGTTGTGAGGGTACGGTTGCGGGGCGAAGCCCGGCTGGTGCGCTATATCGACGACTTTGTGATCTGTTTCCAATATCGGGAGGATGCGCTTCGCGTCAGTGATGCGCTGCGTCGCCGGTTGGGGAAATTTGGCCTCACGCTTGAGCCGAGCAAGACCAAGCTGGTCGAGTTCGGCCGGTTCGCGCAGCGGCACGCGGGCAAACGCGGCAGGAAACGCCCAGAGACAATCTATTTTCTGGGCCTGACGCTATATTGCACGCGTAACCGGAAAGGAAACTTCAAGGTTGGGATGCGCACCGAGAAATCTCGGCTCCGGCGCAGCCTTGCATCGTTGCGGGAACTGATGCGGCAAATACGGCACTATGCGATTAGGGAACAAGTCAGCGAGATCAACGCTGTCCTGCGCGGCCATTATGCCTATTACGGTGTTGCCGGTAATTTCCGGTCACTGATTAAGGTATACCAGGTCGTGGAGCGTTACTGGCGCAAGATGCTGTGCAGTCGTAGCCGTGATGGCCGCCTCAGCTGGGATCGTTTCAACCAGATCAAAGAGCGGAACCCGCTACTGCGACCGAAGCTGCGTCTCCCTCATCGGGAACTGCAAGCGCTCGCAGTGCTGTGAAGCACCTGCCGAAGAGCGTGGTGCGGGAAATCCGCACGCCACGTTCTGTGGGAACCGGAGGTGGGTGACCGCCTACGGTGACCCGGTGGATGTGGAAACGGAGTTACGGCAGGACTACTAAGGCACCGCCAGACGAAAGGGGCGGCAACGGATAGGTCCAGCCTAACGCCACCGCGCCACATCTCGACTCTACCCACCTCGAAAGACGACCGCCCTGATGGAAGAACCACGGTGGAATTGACTTGA
>JARRLC010000202.1:0-4047 GCA_037387425.1 Alphaproteobacteria bacterium | reverse complement strand
ATATGTCGTTACTACCCAGCTTTTGTTGGTTGTTTGTTCTGATAGCCTAAATAAGATCGTTTCTTACTATCCATCCGATATCCAATTTCGAAGAAAGTGGGTTGCTCTTGATGGAAGCAGCACTTTGTATTTTGCGCGAAAAGTTAAGGTAACGGGTCGTTACGATAACGAGTGGAGATTTGGGCTTGACGGCCTTGAAGATTTCGATGGCGTCAATGAAGCTGAGCAAGCGCTTGAAGCATTGTTGTCAGACCGTCAAGCCGATAAACCATACTCTAAAAACACAGGAAAACATAAGCCTGATAATATAAAATCCTGGTCTGAGCTTCATCCTGATGTACAAGAGGCAGTTGTTGCTGAATTAAGGCCTGGAGAACGAGTGTATTGGTTGGAAAAAATTGTTGCTCAAAAAATAAATACAATTTATTCGATACTATCGGATGTATCGCTTTTATTGCACTTGTGCTGACTATTTCATTTGCTTTCCCATATGTTGTGTTTAAGATGGTATCTGATGGTGGTGTGCGCAAGATAATTATTTATTTTACTATCTTTTATACATTGCTTTTAGAGTATTGTGTGATATGGATGTTTGTACATCTTTGGAGGCATAAAAAACTAGGTTCTGTATATCTTGTAACGAATATGCGTGCTCTCTGTATTGTTGCCGAACGGAAAGGAAGGCATGTATGGAGCGCTCTGCCTGGGGAAATACAAATTCGAGAAAAACGCATAGATAAAGGCACAGTTGGCGATCTGGTTTTTCTGTATGAAAGCGCTAAACATCCTGAAAAGAATATTATTCGTGAAAGGGTGGAAGGCTTTGCGAGCATTTCAGACGTGGAAGGCGCTGAGAAGGCGCTAAAAATGCTGATTAGATCATCAGGCGATTAATAGCGCGCAGATGTGTATACTTACTTCTTCTTCCCGGCGTTTTTCGACGCTTTTTTATGATGTTTGTGCTTCTTGCGCCGGTGTCTTCTGTGGCGGCGCTTGCGATGCCGCTTACGCACCCGGCACACAATCTCACGCATTTTACCAGGCGTGTTACTCGCGTGCGCACTGCGTTTCATTTGGTCAAGCGGCGTGGAAAACATGGTCTTCCACATATATGTCTTGAAACCGTGTTCGATCAAAGCCGCCGCACGGGCTGTTCGCGCTCTGCCGGAGCGAGCGCCTAGAACTACGGCCACGATTTGCTTGCCGCCCCGCCGTGCGCTTGCCACCACGTTGTAGCCGGAATCGCAGATAAAACCGGTCTTCATGCCGTCCGCGCCTTCAAACGTCTTCAAAAGGCGGTTGTGCGAGCGGATCACACGCTTGCCGAACTTTACTTGCGGTAGCGAGTAGAGATAGGCGTGCTGCGGATATTCCTTCAACAGCATCCGCGCCAGAATTGCTAGATCGCGTGCGGTGGTAATCTGCTTGTCATCCGGCAGGCCATTGGCGTTGTTGAAATGCGTGCGCGTCATTCCAAGGCGCTTGGCAGTCGCGTTCATCTGTCTGACGAATGCAGCTTCAGTGCCGCCAATTTTTTCCGCCAGCATCACCGCGACATCGTTGGCCGACTTGACGATGAGTGCTTTCAGCGCCTTGTCCACGGTGATTTGGTGCCCCACGGGCAGACCGATTTTGCTTGGTGGTTGTTTTAACGCATGCGCGGAAGAAGTGACCTTGTCTTCCAGGGTCAACTCGCCCTTGCGCAACGCTTCGAAAGTGAGATACGCGGTCATCAGCTTGGTGAGCGACGCCGGATGCCAAAGAGCGTCCGGATCTTCGGCATAAAGCACTAAGCCGGATTTTGGTTCGATCACCAAGGCGGGGCCAGCCATAGCATTGCCGCAAAAGCACGTAAGGAATGCTGCGAAAAGTATAAGGCTGAGATAACGGATATGGCTATAACCGCGTTGCGATATCATGCCGGTTTATCCCTCGATTGTAATACTCAATACGATTGCCGCGAGAACCGCCGGTTCTATTGCAAAGAACCATGCCAAACACTGCCTAGTCATTCGCGCTTCTGATTTGCAAGTTTTCGTAGCATCAGTATGGGCGCAGCTCAAGCGTTGCATTGGTGCGGCCGTGTATTTAACTGAAAGTAAATGCAAAAATATTCATGGGTGTAATCGCCGTGCCTCTATAAGAAAACGGGACCGGCCGCGAGGACCGATCCCGATTTCCTGTCAACCCAGAAGGTTGAACAACGCATAAATACTCTCAAAGACTCGGCGGATGCATATGTCGTATTCGTTTGAAAATAATATGATCCGCATCAGGGTTTTTAAAACGCAGTACTACGCTCTGTTGATGCTGTTGAAGACGCTCGTTGAAGTTTCTGAGCACGTTATTCAGCATCGCATCGCTCCATTACCTGTAAGCCGCTTTGAAACGCTTTGCTACGCAATGTCTCGCTGCGGCAGTCCTGGAAGCCTTACGGCCTCCGCTCCATGCGCGCACATCGCAAGGCATGACCGCACAACAAAACGCTCGGCGCCGAAAATCATTCGGTCCGGCCATCCCTGTTGCTTGTTTCATGACTGTGTCCCGTGCCGCATCTCCAGAGCGCTTGTTAGACGCCCGGATTCTTCGCCCACTTTACCCGCACGCGGAGTTGAGATGCTCTAATTTCTCCGTATGCCGTTCTCTCTGTGAGCTGCAAAGAACTTACTATGATTCTAATTTTCTGTGGATATTGTTAACGAGTGGTTAATGGCCGCAGGAGACGCGCGTAAGGGGCTTTTGGGGCGAACGCAGGGGCCCAATTGCGTGTGCTATTGTCATAGAGGGCAAGTTGCGCTGGGGGCGACTGCGCCGGGTCCAGGGCTATTATGGAGGCGGGGGGCAACTCGCCGGGACCAGGGCGATTGTGGAGGCGAGCGCTTAAAGTGCGCGCTCAATCTCTGCGATGATGGCGCGCGCCGCTTCTCCTGGGTCGGGGGCGGCGGTGATGGGACGGCCCACGACCAGATAATCAGCGCCAGCAGCAATCGCGTCTGCTGGCGTTACGGCACGGGCCTGATCACCTGCCGCAACGCCTGCGGGGCGTATTCCCGGTGTGACGATGAGAAAATCCGGCCCCAGCTCAGCACGAATGGATTTGGCTTCCTGTGCGGAGGCTACGACGCCGTCAAACCCTGCGTCCTTCGCCATCCGTGCGCGGGTGAGCACGAGTTCCGCCGGGGACATAGATATGCTTTGTTCGCGCAGGTCGTTGGCGTCGATGCTGGTCAGTACCGTGATGGCGAGTAGTTGCATTTTGCTGTCGCCGCGTCCGCGCACTGCCGCGTCGAGCGTTTTGCGGTCTGAGCCGTGAACGGTGATGAACCGTGCGCCGAGTTTTGCGGCGCTGGCGGTGGCGCGTTCAACGGTATTGGGAATGTCGGAAAGTTTGGCGTCAAGAAATATCTGCCGTCCGTTTTCCGCCAGCGTTTTGGCGAGTGGTAAGCCGCCAGCATAAATGAGTTCCAGCCCGATTTTGAGAAAGCGCAGCTCATCTGGCAAAAGCGCGGTCATGTTCTGCGCCGCACTCACGGTGGGAAAATCCAGTGCGACGATCAATTTTTCGGCTGCGCGTGTGTGCGCATCGGCATTGTCAGTCATGCCCGTTCGATCTCCGGTTGTTTCTGGATGCGAAACAGGTAGCCGAAAGCTACCGCTACCGCCATCATTTTCTTGTTTCCCTACAATAGTTAAGGGGAAAATCATGTGTTTTCAAAGTTATGTGGTTTTTGCCTTTGCCAGCAAGCAGGGGGAATTCTCCTTCCGTTCAGCCGTTCAGCCGTTCACTTTATTATGCACCAGTCGTGCATAGGCCGGTTGGGGCGAAGCATCCGCTGATCCAGCCGCAGCCGCAGATCGGGGCGCTGTTTGTGGCGCCAATGCGCCTTGTCCAGTCTCGCTAATGCCTTCGCCGCGAAAGCTTAGCGCCTCGGCGATATGGGGCGTTGCGATACGGTCATCTCCCGCAAGATCGGCGAGCGTTCGCGCTAAACGCAAAGTGCGGTGATATCCACGCGCGGAAAGGTTAAATCGGGCGGCGGCGTCGCG
>JARRLC010000201.1:0-8972 GCA_037387425.1 Alphaproteobacteria bacterium | reverse complement strand
ATTGAAGCTGGTTCTGGTTCAGGTTCAGGTGCTGGCACCGGGGCAGGCGCTGATACAATGGGCGCTGATGATCTTCCTGAGATGCCAGCTCAACATCAGATGCCGGCGCAGCATCATCCGCAACAACATGCTATGTCGCCATCTGCAAGGCCACAAATGCATGGCCCCAGCGCTCCGCAGCAACATGCGCCTCAGCTAGCGCCGCAGCAGCCTGATCCGCACTATGCGCCTCAACCACATATGGCGCATGCGGCATATACGCCGCCTCGTGCGCCTCACGGCCCACAAGCAGGCTCACCAGATATGGGGGGGCGGCAATCTCTGCCAATTCCAGCGTCTCCTCCTCCACAAGCGGCTAAACCTGCACCGAAGAAAAAGTCTAATTTCTTCAGTACTATGATGGACAATGTGGGGTTGACTGATCTTTTCAACCGCCCGAAACAAGCACCAGGACGCCGCAAACCGCGCTCAGCGCCACCGTCCCAGTCTCAGCAAAAGGCTGGGCAACGTGATCCGCGTGAGGCAAGGGAACAGCGAGAGCCGCGCCCCCCGAGAGAGGCACGCGATCCGCGTGAGCAGCGTGAGGCACGTGATCCACGCGATCAACGTGAGGCACGCGATCCGCGTGAGCAACGTGAAGCACGCGAGCCACGCGATCGCCGTGAGCGCGACCAGCGCAATCCACAGCAACAGCCGCCCTCGCATGGTTCTGTTGAGCGTCCATCCGAGAAGCCGAATGACGGCGCCTCATCTTCCCTGCGCGGGAAGCTGACACAGCTCGATCCATCAGGAGGAGCGGCATCCAATGAAACTAAAAGCGATGCAGGCGGAAGCTCTAGGACGCATCTCCAAGTCCAGGTGACGTCTCAGCCAAGTACCAATGATGCGTCGCCATATGGTGCGCAGAAACCGCAACCACAAGACGATGGAGCGCCAGGGGCGTAATCGCCTCTGCGCTTCCTCTTCGCCTTCGCCTCGTTAGGAAATCTCGTCGATTGCTCCGGCGGGAAACAGCGAGATAAGCTGTATTCAGCCTTTTTCCCCGGTGCCCAAGCCGGGGATAGCGTTGCGCCGCAGCGCAATCATAACCGCCTGTACGATGGCTTGAGCATCAAGTCCGGCTTCCGCGTACATGTGATCGACGTTGTTCTGCTCAATGAAATAGTCGGGCAGCGTCAGCGTACGCACCTTCAGGCCATCATCCAGCAGACCGTCGGCGCTCAGAAAATGCAGCATAAACGCGCCGAATCCGCCAACGGAGCCTTCTTCCACGCTCACCAGCACCTCATGATGGCGCGCAAGCTGGCGGATTAACCCCGTATCCAGCGGCTTTGCGAAACGCGCGTCAGCAACTGTGGCGGACAATCCGTAAGCAGCGAGTTGGTCCGCCGCCTTGAGACATTCGCGCAACCGCCCACCAAACGATAACAGCGCCACCGATGAACCTTCGCGTAGGATACGGCCTTTGCCAATTTCCAGCGGCTCGCCCTTTTCTGGCAGCGCCAGCCCCCAGCCTTCGCCGCGCGGATAGCGGAAAGCCGTTGGGCGATCATCCGTGGCAGCGGCCGTAGCGACCATGTTTGTCAGTTCTACTTCGTCGGCAGCGGCCATCAATACGATATCGGGCACGCAACCGAGATAGGCGATGTCGAACGCTCCGGCGTGCGTCGGGCCATCAGCGCCGACAAGCCCCGCGCGGTCAATCGCAAAACGCACTGGAAGCTTTTGCAGAACCACATCATGCAAAACCTGATCGTAAGCGCGCTGCAAAAACGTGGAGTAAATCGCGGTGAACGGTTTGTACCCTTCAGCAGCCAACCCCGCCGCGAAAGTTACGGCATGTTGCTCAGCGATGCCCACATCGAAGTAGCGTTTCGGGAATTCGTTGGCGAAGGCGTCAAGCCCGGTGCCTGCTGGCATCGCCGCTGTAATCGCCGTGGGCAACCGATTTCGGTTTGGCCAGCGCGCCGGTTATGACGTTAAACCTACCGACGCCATGATATTTATCCTCAGCGTTTTCGGCTGGTGTGTAGCCCTTGCCCTTCTCGGTGACGACATGGACCAGCACCGGCCCGACTTTGGCGTCGCGCACATTGCGCAAAACAGGAAGCAGATGGTCCATATTATGCCCGTCGATAGGGCCGATATAGTAAAAGCCAAGCTCTTCGAACAATGCGCCGCCACCCCACAGACTTCGCGTGTATTCCTCAGCGCGGGCGGCCCGGCGTTCCCAGTGTTTCGGCAGGATTTTAGCAAGTTGCTTAGCGACATCGCGCAAGTAAAGATAGGTCTGGCTGGTGTTTATCCGCGCGAGATAAGCTGAAAGCGCCCCCACTGGCTTGGCGATCGACATATCGTTGTCGTTGAGAATCACGATGAGCCGTTTTGTATCAATGGCCCCGGCATTGTTCATCGCCTCATAGGCCAGCCCCGCGCTAAGCGCGCCATCGCCGATTACTGCGACGACCTTATGATCCTCGCCCTTCATGTCGCGCGCAACGGCCATGCCTAGCCCTGCTGAAATCGACGTGGATGAATGGCCTGCGCCAAACGGGTCATATTCGCTTTCAGCGCGACGGGTAAAGCCCGACAGTCCACCGCCTTGGCGAAGCGTGTGCATGCGCTCCCGTCGACCTGTCAAAATCTTGTGCGGGTAGCATTGATGACCAACGTCCCAGATGAGCTTGTCGTTTGGCGTGTCGAACAGATAGTGCAGCGCGATTGTCAGTTCCACCACACCCAGCCCCGCGCCTAGATGCCCGCCTGTTGAGGAAACGACATTAATCATTTCCTTGCGGAGTTCTGTTGCGATTTGGGGTAAGTCCTTTTCGCTGAACTTGCGGAGGTCCTCAGGGGTTTCGATTTGATCGAGAAGTGGTGTATCAACTGTTCCAGGCACGTAAGTTATCCCCCGTCATGCCATAGAAAACGATTGCAATCTATGGCAGACGCAAAGAGTTCCCCGCACAATATGTGTTATGCGGGGAACGTTTTTACTACAACAAATATGACCTAAGTCATTTCAGAACTTAGTTCGTGTCCAGCGGTGCGCTTCCCTCTGGCTGTCCTTGCGCATCAAGCGTGATTTTTTCTACCTTGGCTTCGATGCGTTTGAGAAGCTGATCGCAATGTGCGCGCAACGCTTCGCCACGTTCGTATAGCTTAATCGAAGGCTCAAGTTCCACATCGCCGCGTTCCAGCTGACCGACGATCTGCTCCAGCTCTTTCATAGCTTGCTCAAATGTCATCGCCGCAATATCGGCATGGCTGTCCTGTGGTTTTCCCATTTGTCCCTCTTTCGGCGCTGGATACATTGTTTCATAGTCAGTTTCCAGCATCCATCAATGCTCTTATATGCCCAGCTACAGATTGTGCAAGTGCTCGTAAATCGTATCCGCCTTCCAACATCGAAACGATCCGCCCTTTGCAGCACTTATCTGCAATGCTGGAAAGACGCATGGTACTCCAAATATAATCATCTTCAACCAACCCGATGTTGCTAAGCGGATCGGCCTGGTGTGCATCGAAACCGGCGGAAATCAAGATCAAGTCTGGTGCGAACGCTTCAAGCGCTGGCAGAATACGGGTCGTATATGCCTCGCGGAACTCTTCACCGCCCGAGCCGGGAGCTAAAGGCGCGTTTACGATGTTGTTTGCAACGCCTGTCTCGCTTGCAGCGCCCGTGCCCGGATAAAGCGGCATTTGATGCGTAGAAGCGAAAAACAGGTTGGGCTCGGACCAGAAAGCCGCTTGCGTGCCATTTCCGTGATGCACATCAAAATCAACGACGGCGATGCGTTCCAGCCCATGCTGCGCGCGCGCATATTTCGCGGCAATCGCAATGTTGTTGAACAGGCAGAACCCCATGGCGCGATGCGGCTCTGCGTGATGTCCGGGAGGGCGAACCGCACAGAACGCGTTTTGCGCCTCACCGCCGATAACAGCGTCCACTGCGCGCATCCCGGCTCCAGCGGCCAGAAGCGCGGCGCTAAATGAGGCGGGCGACATCAGTGTATCGCCATCGAGATAGGCGTATCCCCATTCCGGCGAAGCGCGGCGAATGGCAGAGACATAGGCGGGCGTATGTACACGCTCCAGCGCTTCGATAGGCGCTTGCGTTGCGGTTTCACGCAGCAAATCGTCAAATGCGCTGTCCTGCAGGGCTTTTTCGATAGCGCGCAGCCGATCTGGACGCTCGGGGTGCCCCTCTCCGGTATCGTGTTCAAGAAACGTAGTGTGCGATAAATAGAGTGTTGCCATAACAAATAAAGTGAGCACGGATTTTCAGATTCGGCAAGGCCGCAGTTGGTGGAATGCCCGTAACTTTCTGAAATGCTTTATGGACTAAACATCCAGCTACTGCACAGCCTTCATGTTGGCAGGAGGCGTGCTGTCATCCGGCACAAAGAAATCCGGCGCCAGATTTTGGGTTGGGTCTACGCGGTAGCGGTCAAAATCGGTCACGCCGTTCTCGCTTAAAAGCGTGTCATCAATGCAGAAATTGCCAGTAAACTCGCGCGAGGGCTTTGTTAAGAGCATATGGGCGGCGTCGGCAAGGATTTCTGGCGTGCGAGACATACGCGCCAGTTTCTCGCCCTGCGGAATGTTATTCAGCGCCGCGGTGGCAATCGGAGTGCGCGGCCACAGCGCATTTACGGCTATGCCTTGGGATTTCAGTTCTTCCGCCAGCCCCAACACACAAAGGCTCATGCCATATTTGGCGATAGAATAGGCCAGATGCGGCGCGAACCACTTAGGGGTAAGGTCCAAGGGCGGCGACATCATGAGAATATGCGGATTTTCAGACTTTTCCAGATGCGGTATGCACAGTTTCGACATCAGATACGTGCCGCGCGTGTTGACCTGATGCATCAGATCGAAACGCTTCATGCTGGTATCGGGGGTGCGGGTCAGCGAAATAGCGCTGGCGTTGTTGATGAGAATATCAATGCCGCCGAACTCAGCGACCGTTTTCTCGACGGCCTCAACGGCCTCATTCTCGTGGCGTACATCGCAGATGAGCGGTAGCGCTTTACCGCCCGCCTGCTCGATTTCACTCGCAGCGGTGTAGATTGTGCCCGGAAGAGTTGGGTGCGGCTCGGCGGTTTTGGCGGCAAGGGCGATGTTGGCGCCATCACGTGCGGCGCGAAGTGCGATTGCTAAGCCTATGCCACGGCTTCCGCCGGTTATCAGCACCGTTTTCCGGGATAGATTTTTCATAATTACGCACCACACTATGAATTATGCTGCTGTTTGCAACAGGAACGCGCCCGTCTACAGCGTTTACGTTGTGTGCTCACCCGGATTGTCATGCCCGGAGACTTGCTGCGCCTGTCCTTGAGACGTGCGTTGCGTAAACGCCTCAAACGCAGCCCGCGCTTCCGGCGAGCCTAGACATTCCTTGAACAGACGCGCTTCTTCCTGGACGCGCTGCCAGATGAAATACGGATCACCGCGTAAAAGCTTGCGTGACATCGCCATAGCGTGCTGTGGCTTGGTGGCAAGTTTGGTCGCCCGTTCCATCGCATGAGCTTCAAGGTTCGCACGAGGTACAATAGCGTTAATCAGATGCGAACGCACTGCTCCTTCCGCCGTAAGCGGCTTCCCGGCAACCAGCATTGCGAATGCGGCGGCATAACCCATTCGCTGTGGCGCAATCAGGCTGGACCCAGCTTCCGGCACCAGCCCGAGGTCGATAAACGGCGTTACGAACACCGATTCATGCGTCGCGTATATGAGATCGCAATGGAACAGCATTGTTGTGCCGACACCGATAGCCAAACCATCAATTGCCGCCACAATCGGCTTTTCCGTGAAAATCAGCGCGCGCAGAAACTCCAGCACTGGCGCCATCACTTCAGCGCCACTGTCGTTGGCTTCAATGAAATCGACAATATCGTTGCCTGCCGTAAAAACTCCTTCGCTGCCAAGCTAATGATCTGAACAGGCCCTTGCGTGTCCACGGTAATAAATTCACTCACGTGCAGTTCCCCATATTTGCTACCAATTTTTTATAATGACTTTTTCCGCATCACTGCAAAATAGCATCAGCTTTTTCGCCCAAAACCGTATCCGCGCTGTGATAGACAGCGTGCTTAAGACCGCTTGAGGAGGCAACCTGCGTTTCGGCAAAATGGCGCGCGAGCAGAGTTTGCGTTTCAGCCGCATTATCACCTTTACGTATTGCCGATAGCGCGCCACGTGCAAGCAGCGTTCCGCCTGCGACTAAGCTGAACATTTTCGCGTAGCTGGTTGCGCCAGCAAGCGCCGCGCTCGGATTTTCCGCCAGCTTTTTGCCAAGCCACAAACTGCATTCGACCAGATCTGCCATCCCTTGGCCGAGACATCTTGCCGTCGTGCCGAAGGGTGAGTTGGCCTCAGTCGGCACATTTGCGACGATCTCCTGCAAGCCTGCTAGAAAGGTGCGTACAACCTCGCCCTCGTTCATTAAAAGTTTGCGGCCCACCAAGTCTAGCGCCTGAATGCCGTTCGTGCCTTCATAAATTGGCGTGATGCGCGCGTCGCGATAATGCTGCGCCGCGCCGGTCTCCTCAATGAAGCCCATGCCGCCATGCACCTGAAGGGCCTCGGACGCCACTTCCACCGAGATATCCGAGCCATACGCCTTGGACAGCGGCGTAAGAAGCGCGGCTTCTGCTTCGGCGCGCTTGCGGGTGGCTTCGTCGCGGCCATGGCGCGCAACATCGAGCGCCACGGCGTTGGTAAGGCCCATGATAATCGGCGCCATTTCGGTGTTCGGCACACCCGCAGCGCTGCCTTGGCGGCGTTCTTGCGCATAGGCTAGCGCATCCTGATAGGCGTGCTCCGCTAGTCCGATGCCTTGCATGCCGACCGATATGCGCGCGCGGTTCATCATCAAGAACATGTAATTCAGCCCGCGATTCGCTTCTCCCACCAGCCAGCCGGTCGCACCGCCTTCATCGCCGAAGTTCATCACGCATGTGGGGCTGCCGTGAATGCCAAGCTTGTGTTCCAGCTTTGAACAGAACACATCGTTGCGCGCGCCCAGCGAGCCGTCATCGCCCACCAGGAATTTCGGCACAACGAACATGGAAATGCCTTTTGTGCCCGTCGGAGCGTCTGGCAGCCGCGCCAGCACCAGATGCACGATATTTTCCGTCATCGGGTGCTCGCCATAGGTTATGAAAATCTTGGTGCCGGTGATTTTATAGCTGCCATCTTCTTGCGGAACGGCGCGCGTTTTCAAAAAGCGTAAGTCTGAGCCTGCCTGCGGTTCGGTTAATTGCATGGAGCCAGTCCACTCGCCGGAGACCATTTTCGGCAAGAACCTGGCTTTTAGTTCGGGGGCGGCATAATGCGACACGGCCTCCACCGCACCGGAAGTGAGCAGCGGTCCCAGCGCAAACGCCATATTGGCTCCGCCCCACATTTCTGTTGCCGCCATGGAAATTGCGACCGGCAAATCCTGGCCGCCGAATTCTTCAGGACACGCCAGCGCGTTCCAGCCGCCATCGACGAAGAGTTTGTAAGCCTCGATCCAGCCGGACGGCGTCTCGACATCCTTGCCGACGAGTTTTGCGGGCGTTTCGTCGCCTTTGCGGTTCAGCGGAGCTAGCTCTTCATTGGCGAAGCGTCCACTTTCTTCTAATATTGCCGCGACTGTCTCCATATCGAGTTCGCCGAACATGCCTTCATCGACAAGCTGAGAGAACCCTGCGATATGATCTAGTGTGTAAAGAATATCTGCAACAGGAGCTTTAAAGGTCATCGTTGTTTCCCGTGCCTAAAGCAATTCATCATTTGGGCAGCACATAATGTTCCCATTATGTATAAGGTATTGGCCAAGGCGCAAGCGGCGGTTATCTCTATCAAGACTATCTAACGAAGCTTCGCTATACAACTTTTCGAGAATGACGCGCATAACTCCTATATCATTGAACGCCTTAGAAAAAGCCGCTCACATTTTGAGAGAAGGCGGCCTTGTGGCGTTCCCAACGGAAACCGTGTACGGACTAGGTGCTAACGCGTTCGAAGGGCGCGCCGTGGCCCGCATCTTCGAGGCGAAGGGGCGTCCGCGGTTCAATCCGCTGATCGTACATGTGGCGTCGCTAGATGAGGCGCGCGCGTTTGGGGAGTTCGACGCCGAGGCAGAGGCGCTGGCGCGTGCGTTCTGGCCGGGACCGCTGACGCTGGTGGTTCGGCGGCGCGAAGGGGCAGGGCTTAGCGATCTGGTGAGCGCTGGGCTTCCCACAGTGGCGCTGCGCAGCCCCGCGCATGATGGCGCAAGGGCGTTGATCCGGGCGGCGGGCGTTCCGGTGGCCGCGCCAAGCGCCAACCGCTCCGGTCAGGTGAGCGCGACCACGGCGGCCCATGTCGCGGCAGATTTCGGCGGTGATGTGGATATGATCTTGGATGGCGGCCCGTGCGCGGCGGGGATCGAGTCGACCATCGTTGCGCTGACAGATGGCGCGGCTCCGGTGTTGTTGCGTGCGGGAGCGGTGGCGCGTTATAAGCTGGAAGAGGCGCTTGGGCGGCCCTTGTCGGTTCCCGGTGAGGTCGGCGGTGGGCCGGGCAAACCGCAAGCGCCTGGCATGCTCACCTCGCATTATGCGCCGCGCGCCGGAGTGCGGCTGAATGCGACGTCTCCGCAGCCGGGAGAGGCTTTCCTGGCGTTTGGAGCGGAGTTTTGCAACGCGGCCGGCAACGCCGATAGCGACGCGTTATTTCTCAACCTCAGTGAACGCGGCGATCTGCGTGAAGCCGCCGCCAATCTTTTCGCCCATTTGCGCGCGTTGGACGCGAGCGGCCCGCCCGCGATCGCCGTCGCTCCTGTGCCGGATGAAGGGTTGGGTGAGGCCATCAACGACCGCTTGCGTCGCGCAGCCGCCCCTCGGGAGAAGCTGGACAGCAGCGCTTAACACGCTTTCCACGTTGCGCGCGGTGTATCTCATTGATATCATGTAGAAAATTGGAGCGGGTGAAGGGAATCG
>JARRLC010000200.1:0-4155 GCA_037387425.1 Alphaproteobacteria bacterium | reverse complement strand
CACGGGACGCGCGGGCGGCTTGGCTTTCTTCGCTTCTCTTAGCGCTTTCTTGGGGCGGGGACAAAAAAATCGGGGCTGCCCGCACATCCGCGAACAGCAACCCACGCGCGCCGTTCATCACCCAGTCATCACCTCGCCATTATGTAAGCTTTGTATTGCAAAGTTCCTCAGGACAGGCTCCCATGCGCGATCTCGACAAAGCTCTCGCCGATACCGAGCGCGGCAAGCCCCGTCCAAAGCGGCGATACCAACGCAAAAAGCGTAACTGCGCCCACTTCTCTTGAAGAAACTCTCCACCACTTCACTGGCAAAGAATTCGATTGTATCGTTAACAACGTCAACGGCAGGTACTGGCCAGAGTTAAATTCAGCGACAACGTCCGCTTTGTGCGATGAGCGAATTCGGGTCGAGTAGACATATATTTTGACTTCTGCCCCTGACACCTGCCTGGAATTGCGGCTGTTGACCAACGACAAGCCGTCACTGAGTTCGGTGATATCTTACCAACCCGAGACTTGTGAGCATTTCTCGCTCACATGCGGTGAGCGACCACTTAGATCAACTCTGCTTCCCGAAAACTCAAACATCCATCGCGACCGACGATCAGATGGTCGTGCACTTCGATGTCGAGCGGTTTGGCCGCCGCAATGATCTCTTTGGTATTTTCTATGTCGGCGCGGGAGGGCGTGGCATCACCGGAAGGATGGTTGTGAACCAGAATGATGGCCGATGCAGAAAGCTCCAATGCCCGTTTGAGAACCTCCCGTACGTAAACTGGCGTGTGATCGACCGTCCCCTTCCCCTGAACCTCGTCAATGATCAACCTATGACGGCTATCGAGAAACAGAACGCGAAACTGTTCGCGTGTCTCGTACGCCATACTCGCGGAACAGTATTGCACAACCTTGCTCCAAGAATTGAGTAGTGGGCGGCTTTGTAGCTCGCTGCGCATCATGCGTAATGCTACAGCTCTAATCACTTTGAGATCGTTGATCACCGCTGGACCAATACCCGGCACCTCAGCCAGACGCTCATCGCTGGCATGTATGGCCTCTGCAAAACCACCAAATTTTGCAAGGATAGCTTTGGCTAAGGGTTTTGTGTCACGCCGTGGAATGGTCCTGAACAATGCCAATTCCAATAATTCGTAGTCTGGCATGGTTTCAGCGCCACTTTGGCGGAAACGCTCGCGCAAACGTTCACGATGGCCGAAATAATGGGGCGCTGACGCCTCACGGAACTCTTTCATTGTCATCTTCTCGCTTGTCGATCAAATGCATCAAACGGCTACGAATATCGTCGTATTCGTAGGCTCGAACAGCTCCGCGTTTGGCAAACTTATGTGGCCAATCGATCCCTTCTTTGTGGAAGCAGTTGTTCAAAAGAAACAGCGGCCTTCTTTGATCAAGAGCAGCCTTCGACTGAATGAAAGAGCCGTTGGACTGACCAATGGCGGCGATAATCGATGCGTCGGTAAGCGCACACATCGTGATGTTGCGTTCTGGGAAAAATAAACGATTCCTGCGGTAATCCTGGCTGGCGTAACGAAGCATTGGTACTTGGGAGATCACAAGAAAACGATCTCCGATATCACGCTGCAATGCCTTGTTCTGGCGTGGATAGGTCTCAGTGATTGGCGTCCCCAGAACCGCGATGGTTCGCCCCTTCATTTCGAGTGCGGTTGTGTGGGCGACGGTATCGGTCCCGGCCGCCAGCCCCGAGACAATGGTGAAACCGTCCTCAACAAGGTAGCGCACCAGACGCCTGGTCCGAGCTACTCCCTCCTCCGTGATTTGCCTCGCTCCGACAACGGCAACGGATCGCGTGTTCACCAAATCCCAATCGCCACGATAGTAAAAAGCTCGCAAGGGATAGCGAGCGTCGCAGAGTTTAGAAGGGTAATCCGGCGTATCGAAGAGACGTAAGCCGACGTCGGCCACCTTGGCTTGCGCAAGACGCTTCAGAACCTCGCGGGCATTCCTTTCAGCAAGGTCTGGCGCGACCAATTCCGCAGCCCGCCCAGATGGTGCACGCTCTATCTGCTCCGAAACCGTTTTGAAGGTAGCTCCCTGCCGTTCCCAAAGCGCTTCATAGGCACCCATCTCCAGAAAATCTGGATGAATGGCCTCCGGGGCGGTAACACGGGAAATTAGCGACGCAATACTCATGCCGGTGTTGTACTACTGCGATTATCCGCTCGCTATTCGTACAAATCCGCGTGTGATTTCAATGATCGACGGTATTGCGGTATTCCGCAATCATTGCCGGTGTCACATCACGACTGTAACACAATGGCGACGCTCCCCCCGGTCTGGAATACGCACTTCGCCTGCCGCAGCGGCGTCCGGCACGGTTATGATTTTCCGGACATGGACACGAACCGCCATAACTTGCTTGAGAGCGCGCCAGAAGGATTTGCACGATCTGTTCATCGCTGGCGTTGGATACAGATTTCTGTGACCATACCTTTGGCGTTGATCGGTGTATCATTCGGGGTGTTGGCGAGGTAGCCTTTTTCTGCTTGCGTTTATGGCGGCGGTGATTCCAAGGCTTTTCAAACTCGCCTGCCCACAGGCCAATTTGTTTGCTCCGCGCTTCTTCTTCGTCAGCGACATATGCGGCGGAGTATTTTCGGTAAGCTACAGCAAATCCTTTCCGGACCATCCAGCCGTTAATGTCAAGGTGCCCAATGCGGCACACAGCGACCGTGCGTCCATAGCGGTCAGTGTCGCGTGGGAAGCAACGCACGATGCGGCGCCCGATCTTATCCGCCAACGCAAAAGCGGCTTCTTTGCCGCAACGGTAAGCCTTACCATTCCGTGTACAGAGTTGTCCATTTTCCGCAGCATCGATGCCCGATAATCGGATACGCTGCCCGTGAATTTCAAGGGTATCGCCATCGATAATCGAGGCCACGCCCACAATAAGTTCGTCCGCAAGGACCGCCGAACTGCTATACCCCCACAGTCCTATTAATGCGACCACCACTGCTAGGATGGACCATCTTGCCATCATGTTCGCTCTCCAGTCCTCCCGCCATGACGGCCATAGTAAGGACGTAAGTTCACCAGCCCCACTTAGTTTTTGCAGATTCGAGAGAAACTGCCGTCAGTTCTGGCTAGGAATTCCCCAACTCTTTTGCATTCCAAAAGCGACCATAGGCAACAAACGACACTCTGGTTTCAGAATGATTGATGGTCAGCTAGCGGACCATACTTCGCGAGGATAAACCGGCGCCTGTGGATGCCCGAGTTCATCAATTGAGTCTTTTGGGTATCAGTATGTTGCGGGCAATCAGTTGACGTACATATTTGAGTGACAAGCGGATAGTTTTGAGTATACGATTCATTTTAGGGCGTGATAGTAAGGTGGTATTTATGAACACTATAGATTACGGCACCACGTCTGGCCCCCGCATTACCAAAAACAATCCTGTTTACTCAGAAAACATTGCCGATGCCGATGTTCCCGGCGTTGTTGTCGTGGTTGATCCTGAAGATGCTGATGTGCTCGGCGCTTTTGAGGAAACCGCGCTCGACGAGGAAGCCGCCTGGGAAAGCAACATCGACCTCGGCGGCGATCCGCAATGACGGCCAGTGATCTGACTGATGATGAGTGGCAACGTCTCGATGCGGAGGCCAAGGTCGCTCTCGAAGCCGTCATCGCGGCGGCTGAAAACAGCGGCGCCTATACCAGCATTGGCTATGAAGGCGGAGAGGTTTACGCCTTCCCCACCGAAAATGGCATCGCATGGGGCATGATTGGCGGGGAAAACGGCACTGTCATTGCGCGCGGTGAAAGAGGGCTGGGCCGCAAGATCAGAGAAGACGACGAAGACGAACAGCACCAAGACGGTCAAATCGCACCGCCAGCCGGTGAGGAGCGCCGTGTTTTCGATGGGGCTGCCGCCTATTCCGTCGCTCTTGTTCATGCTGACAGCGATGAAAATGTGTTTAGCGCCATCTTTGCTGCCCTTATGCGTGATGCCGCCATTGATGCGGAAACAGCTCAGCGCATCGCTGGGGCTTACACAGGAGAAGACAGCGCCTGGCCCACGCGCGAAGCGGCGTTAGGCGCGATTGAGACACATTTCTACGCTCAGCGCCAGACGGTTAGCGCTAGCAACGATGGTCAGGCTCGTACTCATCAGGGGGG
>JARRLC010000199.1:0-4185 GCA_037387425.1 Alphaproteobacteria bacterium | reverse complement strand
ATTGAGGTTTGGTAAGCTCACCTTTATGGTGAGCGCTCAGGATAAACCTTCGCGACTGCGCGCCCGAGCAAGTGCGAGGGAAAACCTGCGTGTCGCTTGAACGACATAGGTTCTCATTTATGAGAACCGGTATTACACTGGGAAACGTCGCGGAACTTACCGATTGCGGTCGCTGCCCGTGTGGAAGATCGAGACTGAAATCTTCAATGTACTCAAGACGAAGAGATATCACCTTGAGCACAATTTCGGACACGGCAAGAAGAAATTCTCCGCCGTTCTCGTGGCTCTAAACCTGCAGGTCTTCGCCATGCATACGGTCTACGAAATTATGGACGAACTTTGGCGTTTGGCACGCCAGAAACATGGTTCGCGCAGCCAGTTCTTCAGCTCCATGGCCGCTGTAACTGCCTTTTTGCTCTTTCCGTCATAGGAAGAGTTCCTCCAGACCACCGCTTTCGTCAGACTTCCATCCACCCCGCCGTGAGGCCAGTACGGGATCAAGGTCTTCACACGGATGTGTCAGGAGGCGGAAAAAATGCGCAAATGCCAAATTGAGAATTGCTGGTTACAGATGCGCTTGCGTATCTGTGCATTTTAAGTTGCACGTCTTTGCGAGCGAAGAGGTGTGACCAGCTCTCTCGGTTGAGCAAGCCTGATTGACATTGCCGAATTGCTTGGCCAATTCCAACAGGCCAACCTTTGCACGAATGATTTTCTGGTCCGTAGTCATGGTGTCATCAATCCGCCAAAACGGGACACTCCGCAATCCCGGCTAGCTCCGCGTTCCGGCCCGGCTACCTCTGTGCCGTGCGATTAGATCACCATGCGTCAGGTTAAAACTTAGCTAATGCACATTAGGGTCCTTATTTATATAATAAATACTTTAGTTTTTTATGTATGCATAAGTTCTATTTGAGAAAATATCCATTTTGGGTTTGAATTATACTGCAACCAATCACGCTATTGACACGGCGGCGAGGGAGTGTCAGTCGATGTGGCTCTGGCGCGTGAGCGCAATGGATTTCTCGGCGGTCTTGCCGCCATCACTGGCATCGCCGCCATCACCACCATCACCGGATTGGCCAAGCTCAGGGCCAGCGTTATCGGCTCCAGCTATACCCAACTCTGTGACTAAGTTACATACGTTTTCGGCTTTATATTCTATATCATGAATAGTTACGTGCGCGGCGCTCATTGCCTTGCGCAATCTTTTCCCCAATAGATAGAGAATAATCATGGCCACTGCGGAAGCATTCGAACCTGACCCCACTCACACACCTACACCCGAAGCAGCGCATGTGCGCTTGGAGCACTTTCCGATTAGCTTTTTTGCTATCACCATGGGGCTTAGCGGCCTGACCTTGGCTCTGCTTCGCCTGGAACACTCAGCAGAGATATCGCATACGCTCAGCATTGGCGCTCTGATCGCCGCTAGCGCAAGCGCGATTATTGTTGCGCTTTTTTACTTTGCAAAAATCATCCGTCATCCTCAGGCTGTGCGCGCTGAGTGGCATCACCCGGTGCGTTTATCGTTTTTCCCGGCGGCCAGCATTTCGCTTATTCTGCTCGCGACTGCTGTATTTCCGTTTTCGCAAAAAACGAGCCTTGTGCTGTGGTCAACCGGCACGACCTTGCATTTTTTAGGCACACTTGCGGTTGTATCTGCCTGGATTAGCCACCGTCCGTTTGAAATCCCGCACCTCAACCCTGCGTGGTTCATTCCGGCAGTTGGTAATGTGCTGGTTCCAGTGGTAGGCGTAAAGCTTGGTTATGTTGAAGTGTCGTGGTTCTTTTTCAGCGTCGGCATGGTGTTCTGGCTGATTTTGCTTACGCTTATCTTTAACCGGCTGATTTTTCATAATCCCATGCCTGGGCGTTTGTTTCCTACGATGGTCATTTTGATTGCGCCGCCTGCTGTTGGATTTATCGCATACACACGTCTTATCGGTGACGTCGATCCGTTTGCGCGCATGCTGTACTATGCTGGCGTAATGTTCGCAATTCTGGTGATCACGCAACTACCGAGACTGGCGCGTCTGGATTTTGCGTTGTCGTGGTGGGCATATTCGTTTCCTGTCGCAGCGTTGACCATCTCCACGTTCCTTTACGCTGAGATGACGCACTCTGACTGGCACCGCTATGCAGCCTACGGGGTCTTCTCGATCCTTGGACTGGTGATTGCGTTGCTGGTGGTGCGAACCATCGTAGCGATTGCCGCCGGAAAAATCTGCGAACCGGAATAATCCATACCTAGCGCGAGGCGGTGAGTATTCTCGCCCCTCGCGTAAGCAATTATAAACGACAGATGAAGAGGCGTATTGCGCCTCTTTTTGGTGTTTAACTGATCTTCTGACGCCAGCCGCGCTGACACCCTTTACCGGTGACGGCGTCCCCGCCGCAACTTCTTGCAGGGCACGGCGAAATCCACGTGATAATGCTGATCGTGACGGAACCAGGCGCGAGAATTCATGAAGTTAATGCCTCTCAGCTTGCGCCCCGAAGGCGTCCTGCGCAAATGCTTGAGAAGCGGCGGTTCGAATATCACCCGGCTTATGCGGATATGGTGTTTCTTGGCGGCTTTGTTAAGTGCGATTAAATGCTTAGCCATGGCTTCGAAATCGATATTCAAGTCATGTCCTTTACCTCGGCCTTTATTGTCGAAGCGAATGGCATAACCAAGCATGTTAACGACTGACCCGGTTAATTCCTGCACCTTTCCGGCACTGTCGCGCACCGGCGTCATGAAATCGACCGAGGTGCCATTGGCGTGCGTGCGGTGCGGACGAAGACGCCCGCCCCATGGCCAACTCGCCTCGGCATAAACGAACCGCAGTTCGGGATCGCTAGCGGCCAACTCAGCGTAAGCATCGCGGATCGCATCGCGCACCGACGAATGCATAAACGTGCGTCCGGCAAGGAACCCACCCAAGTGATACGCACGATAATTCGTGCCCGAATATGGCAGGCGCTTGGCGTTCTCCAGTCGGCCATGCACGGCGTTGCCGTAACAGACGCTCGGCTTACCGTCATCGCTGGCGTAATAGGACATCCCCGCCGCAACGGCAGGCACTGAAATTAGCGCCACTAAACCGATGGCGTAAAAAAGCTTGCGGATTTTCATTCCCCCACCATTACGAAGTTTCCGCGTGATTGCAACGGCCGCGGACGGTGATTCCGCCTGTAAAATACGGGCCTGCTGTGGCTGTGGCAATCCCACCATGCGCCCAATAGAGCGTTTTCTTTTGCATGTGCGTCCGTCCGAAGTTCTGTAGGTGTTTGGAAGACGAGGGGTGGTAAGATGGCGGCCCCTTGACGGTTAACGCTGTTGCCTTTCCGTTGCATTTGCCGCTGCTATGCCGGATGGTGCTTCATTGGCCACTTAACTCACGCCTGCGGTTGATCAATCAGCTCATGGATACACCTAATCCCTTGTTTTCATATCCCCACTACCGGGCGCCTTTCGAAAAAGCGGCGCCGTTTCTGCCGATGTCTCGCGAGGGTATGGATGCGCTCGGCTGGGAGGCTTGCGATATCGTGCTGGTGACGGGCGACGCCTACGTTGATCACCCGAGCTTTGGTATGGCGCTTATAGGCAGGCTTTTGGAGGCTCAAGGGTTTCGCGTCGGCATCATTGCGCAGCCCGATTGGCAGAGCGCGGAAGCTTTCCGGGCGCTCGGGCGTCCGGCGCTGTTTTTCGGCGTCACCAGCGGCAATATGGACTCCATGGTCAACCGCTACACCTCAGACGGACGCTTGCGGCACAACGACAGCTATACGCCCGGCGACGAGGGCGGCAAACGCCCAGATCGCGCGGCCATCGTCTATGCGCAACGCTGCCGCGAGGCGTTCCGCGATGTTCCCGTTGTGCTTGGCGGCATTGAGGCGTCGCTGCGTCGCATCGCGCATTACGATTACTGGTCGGATAAGGTGCGCCGCTCAGTGCTTGCGGATGCCAAGGCCGACATCCTCCTCTATGGCAACGCCGAACGGGCTGTGGTGGAAGTAGCGCACCGGCTGGGCCGGGGTGAGACGGTGGCGAGTTTCGATGATATTCGTGGGCTGGCGCTGTTCAAGAAGACGGTGCCGGAGGGCTGGACCGAAGCCCGCGCCGACGATCTCAATGCGAGCGATGAAGGCGCTCAGCAGACAGACGGCCGAACCGTCGTGCGCCTGCCATCGTTTGAG